>JBGOTQ010000486.1:0-4612 GCA_041476565.1 Terriglobia bacterium
ATCCTCTTCTTAGGCAAAACCTACGGAGACGTGTACGAGGTCGAGATCCAAACCGGAATCATTCGTCCGCTAACTCACCACTTCTACCATGGGGGTTTCACGCGGGCGCTTTATCTTGCCAATGGCGATATCCTGTTGTCTGGCGCCATGACCTTTGACGCAGCCCATCCGCACTTGAACCGAACCGAAAAGGCCGAACTCTGGGTTTTAGACAAGTCCCTCGCCAAACCGCCCATTCCGCTGGGGACCAAGTGCAGCGAAGGCCCTGCCGTCTCCCGAACGAGAATGCATATTGCCTGGACTCAGGTAACAGAGCAATACTCGGAAGAAATGCCGAAGGACGCCTCCCGAATTCTGGAGGCGGACATCGTTTACGAAAACGGCGAGCCTAAACTCGTCAGCCAGCGGCTGGTTCTCGATAGCAGCGCTTTACCTTTCAAATGCACTTTGGAGACGCAGAACTTCCGTCCTCCCAAGGAAGAAGAACTCACTTTCAGCGCTTACGATTACCAGGGGACAGAGGTTTGTGGGATCAACTTGAAGACAGGAAAGGTCACTAATTATTCCAATGCTCCGGACCAGTATGACGAACCGGAAGGCATTTTTCCTAATGGGAACTACACTTTGGTGGAGTGCGACCGCCAGAACCGGCTAGGTTCCGGTCATGTCGATCTTTGGAAGCTCAGGCTGGATGGTACCGGTTTCCTGGAGCGCCTGACCTACTTCACTGATTTTGCGGGCTATAAGGCTTCCAATCCCGTGGTCAGCGATGATGGCCGGTTCATGGCTTTTCAGATGGGCAAATCCAACGATCCAGCCGGGGTCGGATATGGGATATTCATTTATGATTTCTCTAGAGCAACCAGCGCAAGGCGTCCGTGAGGTCAAAGTGCGTGTTTCTCTTGAATCTCTCTGCAAGAGAGTGCCCCATGACCCATTTAGGTCATCACGGTCGATGAAAATGCTGGAGGGTCCCGCTCCGTCGGGGCCACGGTCGCGACAGAGCGCGACCCTCCATCAAAACCGCATTTTCATAAAAGCCTTTCATGCCCCAGGGGCACCACGTATGATGAAAATCCCCTCTGACGGAGGGGACGGCGCGGGCGACCGCGGTTGCCAAGCGCCAGGGGTGGGTTTGAATCCGAAGTCCATTAATTTCAACCCACCCCGGCGGACCTGCGGTCCACCACCCCTCCAAGGGAGGGGATTTTCAAGAGAATTCCCTAACCCTTGCAGGTTGGCTTGTGTCAATGGATTCTAATGGCGACGGATCCCGTAGGATTTTTTCTTTATTGAAAGAAACCGGATCGTGAAAAAGTCACTTTTCCTTATTCTGCTGGTACCGGCCATAGCCCTTGCAGCCGAACCTGATCGCACGATCACTGTAGATTGGAGCAAGGTGGTCGCACGGTCTCGGACTTCACTCTCCATCCAAGTCTGTCCGGAGCCTCCCATGCGCCGCAGTTCTCCCATTCACGATCAGATATACGGCGCCCTTCGCGACATGAAAATCGACTATGCGCGCCTGCAGCCCTGGTATCCCTATCCGCGCCTCAGTGTGGCCGAACTGGAACCACCCAGGGATGGCCGCACGTCGTGGGATTTCTCCTTGATTGATCCGATTGTGCTCGACTTCTTCGCTGCCGCCGAAGGCCGTCCGGTCATGCTGAACTTCTCCACTCTTCCCCAGTGGATGTTTCGGACTGAGAAGCCCGTGACCTACCCGACAGATCCCGATGAGATCACCTGGAATTACGGCGGCGGAAACAAGTTGCGCGATGCTTCGTTGAAGGAAGTGGTGGACTACTATCATCGGCTGGCAGGTTGGTACATAAAGGGTGGTTTCCAGGACGAGTATGGCAAGTGGCACGAGTCAGGACACCGATTCAATGTGGCTTACTGGGAGGTCCTGAACGAGATCGAGAGCGAGCACGAGTTAAGTCCCAGGCAATACACAGCCATTTACGATGCGGTCGTCGCCGATTTGCGGAAGCTGGGCCCCGATATGAAGTTCAGCGGCCTGGCACTGTCAGGGCCGAGCGACCACCCGGAATATATAACGTACTTTCTGGAACGGAAGAACCATCAGCCCGGTATCCCGCTGGACATGGTTTCATACCACTTCTATGCCGCGCCGGATCTGGATGAGACGCCTGAAGTCCAACAATACACCTTCTTTAGAATGGCAGACAGGTTTCTATCAACCGTGCGGTATATTGATACCCTCCGCCAGCAATTGTCTCCGGGGACGCGAACCTACATCAACGAACTTGGCTCCTTCACTCCCGACACACTCAGTAAAGACCCACGGATTCCGCCCTCGTACTGGACACTCAGCGGTTCCATGTTTGCCTACCTCTACCCGCAACTCGTGCGGGTGGGTATCGACATCATTGCCGCGGCTGAATTGATCGACTATCCCGGTCAGTTCGCTGGAGCAACATTGGTGGATTGGGAAACCGGAAAGCCAAATGCGCGATACTGGGTGGTCAAACTGCTCCACACTCACTTCGGCCCCGGAGACAGCCTGGTCGAAACCGGCCATCCGGAACAGGTGGTCCTTGCGCAGGCTTTTATCACGCTAAAAGGTGAGCGCAAGATCCTCGTCGTGAACAAGAGGAACCGCGAGATAACTATTTCGGTCCCGGGCGCTGCCGGCTCAAAGATGGACTTCGTGGATCCGACGACCGGCTTTAATCCTCCGGCCTCTGTGGAACTGAGAGAAACCAGTGTCACAATGCGGCCCCAGACTGTTGCAGTGATCACCTTGGCAAAATGAGGCACCGATCACTGCTTCGGGGGCTCATGGGCAGGCAAGGTAGGCGGGATGCCAGCCCTCAATGAGTCTTGATTGGACTATCCGCAAGAGTACGAAACTTGGTCAAAAAGGGGGCAAGATGTTTCATTGTTTAAATAGGCTCCGTAAACAGTTCTGGCGCACCACATCAATCGTTGTTTTGACTTGCTTGTGTACAGGCGTCATCCTGGTTTTCGGAGACATGTCCAAACTTTCCATCAGCAGCAACAACCGATACCTGAAGGACGCTTCGGGCCACCCGTTCTTTCTAGTGGGGGACTGTCCGCAGAATCTTCCCATAAAGCTAGCCATATCGGAGTTGGAAGACTATATGGCTGATTGTGAGAGCAAAGGCTTCAATTTGCTGTGGATTTGTATCGACGGGCAAAGAACATCCTCCCCCACGAGCCATGCCCCCAAGGACCGGAACAACCATCTCATGATGACCTCCGGTTGGGATATCGGCACCTTGAATGACGCGTACTTTGCAACCATCGATGCCATTGTGAACAAGGCGAAAAAACACGGAATCTACTGTATGTTGACTCCCATGAGTCAGTGCCAATGGAGTTTGAGTCATATCCAAGCCAACAGCGCCGCCAAATGGCGAGACTACGGCCGGTATCTTGGCAATCGCTACAAGAATACGGTCAATATCATCTGGCAATTTGGTAATGACGACATTGATGAGAATTCTCAACACGCCATCGTCCGGGGGATCAAGGATGCCGGGGACACCCATCTGATGACCTGCAACTGGCGCCAGGGCGTGGGGACCTTAGGTTCATCCTGGGTCAGGAAATATCAAATGGGTGAGAGTTGGATTGATTTGGACGCCTGGTATCAGAATCAGCCGGTCAGCACGACGGGGGCAGCCTGCTATTGGCAAAAACAGGAATACGAGCGCCCCAATCCCATGCCGTCGTTTCAAACCGAACCGCTGTACCAACAGCCCTATGACAAGGCAACTGACCTCGAGTGTCGCATGCAGAATTATTACGTGACGCTGGGTGGCGGTTGCGGAGGTTGCGTTTATGGCTCGGGTTGGTTGGGGGACACAACTGATTATAGCACCTATAAAAACAACGGTGGCCGGGTCCAGACAATTCATTTCAAAAACTTGTTTTCCCATCGTGAATGGTGGGCGCTAGTGCCGGATTACAGTCATCGCTTTGTCACCTCAGGCTATGGAACTTTATCGCCGTCAACGCGGGACTACGTAGGCGCAGCCATCAACAGCGGTTCTTGGGGGATCGCTTACTGTCCGAAATCAGCGACGATCACGGTTGACCTGTCCGGGTTTTCCGGCTTAGTGACAGCGCGATGGTATGATCCCACCGATGGGATCTTCAAGGGCGTCACCGGTTCTCCTTTTTCGAATACCGGTTCACAGCAATTCTCGACCCCCGGAACCAATAGCGCCGGCAGCGGCGACTGGGTACTGTTGCTGGAAAGCCCGGTTGTCTCCAAATAATCAGCAGCATGACAATATGCCCCACTTGAGAAATTGCCACAGCGCCGCAATGTGCTGATATGTTAATAGGTTAGAGATGAATATCTGAGCCCTGTTTTGAACTGCCTCAATCCCCTTAGAAAAAGACCCTTTCTAGCCCTCCACGCCGAATCACCTATCCAACTAAAAACAAAAGACTTATATACTAAATATGCTGTGTGAATCCTTTGGCCACTTAACTGCTTTTTGGAAGAGGCGTGTAGGTTCAAAACTCAAAAGGAGGATTTCCAAATGAAAAAGCTACTTTCTATCCTGTTTGCAGCGATGGTTGGCCATGCTAAGCGAAAGGCCAACCATCGCTG
>JBGOTQ010000487.1:0-4611 GCA_041476565.1 Terriglobia bacterium
CTCAAGGAACTTGACAAAATCAAAGGGGCCTTTACAGCTATGTTAGTGCATGATCTGCGTTCTCCATTGTCTGTCGTCCAGGTTGCCCTGCAGATGCTCACCAGCCACAAGATAATCTCGCAACCTGAATATCAAGCGTTGGTGCAGGAGTCTTTGGGCAGCTGCAATGAGCTGTTTGACTTAACCAGTGATCTGATGGAGATCTTCCGCACTGAGGCGGCAGACATGGTATTGAATCGTAGTTTGTGCCGTGTCGATCGTCTGGTGGAAGATGTTTACCGGCAGGCAACAGTACTCGGAATAAAAAAGAACATCCAAGTGAAGCTGAAGGTGCAGGAGAATATCCCTGAATTGTCCATCGACCCGGCAAAGATGCAAAGAGCCGTGAGTAATCTGTTGATCAACGCTATCAAGTTTACCCCGCGGGGCGGAGTAGTATCCATTGAGGTGTCCAAGCTGGTGTCCGGCCGTGCAGGAACCTCTGCCGGGCTTTCCATTCAGGTTACAGATTCCGGTGAAGGCATTCCCCCGGAAGATCTGGCTCACATCTTTGACCCCTATTATCAGGCCTCAACCAAACACTCCGGTATCGGCAGCGGCCTGGGGTTGGCGATCGTCAAGAAGGTCGTTGCCGCACATGGCGGAGAAGTCAACGTCCAGAGCACCTTTGGACAAGGGAGCTGCTTCACTGTCATCCTCCCTATTGGTCAAGCGAGTTTTGGATATGATAAAATAAACTAATCTTGCAGTTGACCCATGAAGTCGAGGTTGACTTGAGATTACCCTCTCGTTCCTCTCTCCGCAATTGGTTCTTTTTCGCAGGGGCCCTGTCTCTTTTGCTTTTTCCGCTTCCTCCCTTGTCAGCCGTGGAGACGAGTCCGGATCCAGAGAGTCTGGTTCGATCTCTTCAAGAGCTTCAGTTTGATACGGAACACACGATGAGCGTGAAAGATCTGAGCCTTCACTTCGAATCAGTCTTCATGATCTTCGAGCGCGGTCGCATGGTCTTCGCCAAACCCGTGGCTGGACTTGTCACCGGAGTGTATTTCTGGGGGGAGGGGACTATTGTTGCTGGGCCTCCCAGCATCATCGAAAAACAACAGTTGAACCTTTTTACCGGCGCTCCGACGCTCAACGAACATTTCCGAGAGGCCTATATTCGATTCACCGACAACAGCTATGAATTATTGATGGAACAGGCGAGAGCAAGCTCGGAAACGGAATTTCACCCCCTTGATATCCCGTCGGATAGCTTCCAGAGATTGTTGATGAGAGCAGGCTTTGACTCTTACCGGATCGCTGCTGACTTATTGGATGGCAGGGTCGCCCCTATTTTTACCGCCCATTTGTTAGGCTACCGATTCGGTTTGTTCGATTTTGTCTTGGATTATCGACGAAGAGAACAGGTAAGTTTGGGGCAGGGCCTCAGCGGGGCCACTCGTACCGGCTACGACGTTTGGTGCAGTTATTCATTGAGCCCCCGGGTTTCCGAACCCTTCAGGCTCTTCAGGAATGCGACTGCTCAGACAGGAGATGGGCCGGGAGACTCGATCCCGCTCATCGACTGTCAGTCGTACGATGTCGAGACGCGGATCGATAGGAACGACAGGATCAACGGTACCACTCGAGTTGAATTCCTCGGGGAAGTTGAGGGGGAATGGGTCTTGTCATTCGATTTGTCCCGCTCTATGCGACTCTCTCGGGTCACAGACGAGAAAGGGCGTGCCCTTACATTCTGCCAAAATGATGCAGCCGCCAGCGCAGAGGAGTTGGAGAGAAGCGGCCAGGATATTGTAATGATTCTGCTAAAAGAACCTTTGCATTATGGCGAGAAACGGGCGCTGGAGTTTGAATACTCTGGCGAGGTGATTTCCCGGGCGGGGAGTGGCGTGTTTTATGTGGGCTCCCGGGGCAGTTGGTATCCGAACACTGGCATTCTGGACCGTGCCAGGTATCGATTGAAATTTCAATACCCTAAGTCCTTGAGTATTGTAGCGACAGGCGACCTGGTCAAAGAGTGGGAAGAGGGCGACGTGAAGTATTCGGTTTGGACCAGTGAAATACCTATCCCGATTGCCGGTTTTAACTACGGGGATTACCTGAAGAAGTCCACAAAGGTCGGCAATATTCCCGTTGATGTCTACACGAATCGAGGGATTGAATCCGTCTATCTGGAAGTCAAATCGAGGCTTGAGACTCTGCAGGAGGTGGAGCGCCAAAGGCAACAGGCTCTTCGCCGAAGGGAAGAGGTTAACTCCGAATTCGTACCCGCCATTCCCGACTTCACTGACTTTGACACCAGCCGATTTTCCAGTGAGATCGCCACCCGGGTCGCGCGTACCCTACAGTTCTTTGAGCCTATCCTGACCCAGTATCCCTATCACAAGCTGGCTGTCTCGCAAATCCCGGGAAAATTCAGCCAGGGCTGGCCATCCTTGCTCTATGTGTCCAGCCTGGCGTTTTTGACCCGCGAACAGAGAGTCAAGTTGGGAATAGAATCGGATAGGGAGGCACTCATTATGGAATGCCTGCCTGCCCACGAATTGGCGCATCAATGGTGGGGGAACCTCGTCGGTTGGAAAACCTATCACGACGTGTGGATGATGGAGGGCTTCAGCAACTACTTTGGTTACCTTTCGATCAAGCTCCGTTACCCCAGTGAGAAGCCGTTTCGGGAGTTGCTCCGCCAATCTAAGGACAGGATTCTGAGTAAGAACCCGGAGGGACAAACGATTGAGAGCGCAGGTCCAGTCTGGCTCTCCACTCGGTTAAGCTCCAGTAAGTTTCCCCACGGTTACTCGGTCCTGGCCTATGAAAAGGGAGCTTGGATCCTGCACATGCTCAGATGCCTCCTAACCGACCCCCTGTCGGGCTCGGATCAGAAGTTTCAGCAATTGATCTATGATTTCTTCACGACTTATCGTGACCATTTGGCTTCTACCCAGGACTTCAAGAAGCTAGTAGAAAAATACATGGGCAAGGACCTGGACTTGGAAGGAAACCACCGGATGGATTGGTTTTTTGACGAGTGGGTCTATGGAACCGGGATCCCCACTTATCGCCTGAGTTGCTCGACCAGTGCTCTCAAGAACGGGACCTTCCTGGTCAAGGGCAAGATCACTCAGGAGAATGTCCCGGACTTCTTCATGATGCCTGTGGAAGTGTTTGCCCATATCGCCGCGCAAAAAGTCCAACGAATTGGTCGGGTGGATGTGACTGGGTACCAGACCCCCTTTAAATTTGTCCTGAAAACCAAGCCAACAAAACTAACCCTGGACGAGAATGGTGCCATCCTCTGTGAGAACAAGACCCTGTGAGATCTCCTGGACGCACAGAGCCGCGATCGGTCTCCTTGCTTTCCTAGTTTCAGCAGGTAGCTTCGTTTTGTCTTCCTGGTGCGTGGCTGAAGAGACAACGGCGTGCCATGACAGCCACTACATAATTCAGCCCCAGGCAGAGAGGTATGTCTTTTCTGAAGTGAACCGCCTGAGGGTCGAAATGGGAATGGAGCCTCTCAAGAAGAACCTGAAACTGCAGTCAGCGGCCCGCGAGCATAGCTGTGAAATGGCGAGATTGGGATATTTTTCTCATGAGGACTTTCAAGGCAGAAACCTCAAACAACGATTGGCGCCGTTGCTGCTCAAATGGCAGAGCATTGCTGAAAACATAGCGAAATGCCAGGATTCTAACCCGGCAAAGACTGCCGTGCACGGCTGGTTACATAGTCCGGGTCATAAGCGCAACATGCTTAATCCCGAATTCATCGAAACGGGGATTGGCGCCATTGTGGGTCCCGATGGAGAAGTTTCCTTTTGCCAAATTTTCATGAGGCCTGATAGACACCCATTAGAGTTCCCCAGGTGAAGAACCCAAAAGCATAAATGGAATAGCCTCCCTCATTCCTCTATCTTAGTGCCAACAATATTCGGACGAAAGCAGTCCTTGGTCAGGAAACAAATGAATAGTATCTAGGCATTTTCGCTGAGCAATCGGATCAAGTCATCCGTTGGCTCGCCACCAGGCCGAAGTTTGGCTGGCTTTTCTTATCGTAACGGAACCCTGGGCCTTTCCCTGGATGTCCTCAAGGGGAATTGCACTTGCAGGTTTCTCCGTGCTATTCCCTCCCCCCGGGATTTTGCTATGATGTAGATTGATTTGCAAAGGAGTGGAAATGTTGATCCGCCGCGTTACTCCGGCAATTCCCTGGAAATTCCGTTTTCTTCGGGATTACTTGCGGGGAAATGTCTCCCGGGGGGGACCCTTTTGCGCATTTATTTGTCTGACCAGTCGCTGCAACCTCCGTTGTGCCGGCTGCCGTTTTCATGCGCCGGACATGGAGCAGGATCCTGTCGAAGAGCCGGAACACAGGGATTTGCCCCTTGATTTTTTCTTGCGCCTTCTGGGGGAATTGAAGCAGATGGGAACGCGCAAAATGATTTTGTCGGGCGAAGGCGAACCGTTGTTGCATCCTTGTGTAACAGAGATGCTCAAAGCCGCCTCGGGGAATTTTCCTTATACGGCCCTATTGACCAACGGTACTCTGCTCACGGATTCCATGGTTTCCTCCCTGCTCCAGTCTGGTCTGAAGGAGATCCGCATCAGCCTTTGGGC
>JBGOTQ010000488.1:0-4591 GCA_041476565.1 Terriglobia bacterium
GAATGCGGCAGGTGGGTCAATTTGGCCTCAGCGCCCTTTGGGAGAAGCGGCCGGCAAGTTCCGTGCTTTTCCAAAGTAGTGGGAATCAATACCTCCGGCAATTTCTGCCTCGGCGACTTAGTCTTCTGGACAGCCATCTTGGCCAATTGCCAGCCCACTTCTTCGCTGTCAACCCGGACCGTAGTCAATTGAGGGATTTTCAGCGGGCGGTACTGGCCTCCGAACCCCACGAGACTCACATCATGAGGGACGTCCAATCCGTGATGGCGCAGGGTTTCCCAAGCACCGTATGCCATATCATCGTTGCCGGCAAAAATGGCAGTGAAGGGCTCTTTACTTTCCAGGATCATCTCCATGCTGTCGTGACCGTTCGTGAAAGGGTCGTCCGACAAAGAAGCAGTTTGGACCAAGGGCTCCAGTTTGTGTTCCTTCATGGCTTTCAAATAACCTTCACAGCGTACCCTGAACCACGGCAACGCCAGGTCGCCGATGTACCAAATCCGCTCATGGCCCAGGTGGACCAAATAGTTGGTAGCTTCATAGGCGCCATTGAGCTCATCAAATCTCACCTGATCCACCGGATCCCGTTTCCCCGCTGTCACAAAGTTATTAGCCAGGAGCACATAAGGGACCCCCAATTCTTCCACCGCATCAAGGAAATTCTCATAGTTCGTCCCAGCCAGTATGACGCAGTCGGCGATTCCGTGGCTTTGCAGGACTCGAGGCAGGCGCAATTCAGACACCTCGGTTCCAGCTGTATATTGAAACTTCGTGTACAGGACGAAAAATCCCGCTTCTTCGCAATACTCCTCTACGCCCTGTAGGATCCGCGAGTGAATAGGATGAAAAAAATTCCGATTACTTAAGATGTAAGAAATGATCGGCGAAGCATCCCGGACAAAACTCTGGGCTCGAGCATTCGGTCGATAATTCAGTTCCCGAATGGCCTTCTCCACATGCTCCCGCAAGCGGGGATTGACGTCCGGGTAGCCGTTAATGACTCGGGAGACGGTTCCGAGGGCAACTCCGGCGCGGGCTGCAACGTCTTTGATCGTGACCGCCACGGACTTTATCGCTCCTTAAAGCCAGTAGGAAAAGTGACCAGGTTAGATTCTGCCATGAGAGAATGTTCTCTTCAATGAAACAGTTCATCGTAATGCTAACGTTACCCCTCTTTTGCAGAACTGTCAATTTCCATTGACCTGTACACGTAATGGGTCAGAAGGTGTGAAAAATTCCGCAATACCGGAAAAATGCCGTGTAAGGTTGAGGCTTTGAGAAAGCCTCAACGGCCCACAATGAATCCAAAGGCATTACTTCGGGGTTGTAGGCCGGGTCCCCGACCCGGTGGAATTTTTTCATAGCTTCTCAGTGATGGGTGGTAGCTCCGCTAGGAGCCAGATGTCCGTAGAAAAGGGACCCCAGCTAGGATCCCGCCGCCTAAACAGCCGGGCGGAATGTGGGGAACCCAGAGCAGCACGAATACCTGCCTTCATTTCCGCCCGGCTGAGGCGGCGGAGATGCAGAGGGACCGAATTCCCTACAAACATTGGGCTCCTAGTATTACTCTGTTAAGTCTTGATCGATAAACGCCACATGGGCAAGATGCCCATGCCACGTGGCACGGGCGTCCCGCCCGTGAAGAGTGGCTTCAGGACTTAACAAAGTAATACTAGGAGCCCCTATCCATCTATTCCCCGTTTAACTGGCCCAATCTCTGCCGAGACTATTTCTCCTTGCCAAGGAACAATGAAATATTTCATCATGAGCTGAATTGTCGGGACTTGGCCACCAGCCCGATGGATGGTCAATAAAACACAGCTGGCGGAGTTACGATGAGACAAGGCATGAAAAAAGTTCCGGACTCTCCGTCTATTTTGACAACCACCGTTGGATCCTATCCCGTCCCGGAGTGGCTGGCTGCCTTGCCTGGTGAACAAACAAGGCTGGACGCCACCCGAGTGGTTTTTGATATCCAGAGGCAACTAGGGATCGACCTCCCTACTGACGGGGAACTATACCGCTTTGACGTGAATCATCCCGACACTAACGGGATGATTGACTACTTTGTTGACTCCATGTCAGGCATCACCACCAAACTAGGTCACAGTACCTGGCAGGCATTTTCCAACAAGGAGTCCATGGCTTTTAGAAAAAAGCCCACCGGTATGGTTACTGGCGAAATTGGCGAAGGTTGCTTGAATATTCCTGTTGATTGTGAGAGGGCGGCGGAGGTTGCCGGTAGTCCATTTAAATTCACGGTTACCAGCCCTTATATGCTTGCCAGAACCCTGTTGGATAGTCATTACCACGATTTCACTCAGTTGACTTTGGCTCTTGCGAAAGTGATGGCTCAACAGGTGTCCGATCTTTCCTGTGCCTGCCTGCAGGTCGATGAAGCCAACATCACAGGGAATCCGCAAGACGGTCCGCTTGCCGCCAGGGCCATCAACTTATTGTTGGATTCCTTTGATGCAGAGAGAGCGGTCCACCTGTGTTTTGGGAATTACGGAGGCCAGACTGTACAAAAAGGAGATTGGAAATCGCTCCTTGAGTTCCTCAATGCCTTGCATGCCAACCATGTGGTCCTCGAACTGGCGCACCGCCCCGCGCAAGATCTGGACGCCCTTCGCGACATAGACTCCAGGATTGCCTTGGGAATTGGAGTTGTGGACGTGAAGGTGAACAGGATTGAAACCCCTGAAGAGATAGCCCGAAGCATTGATTTGGCCGAAAACCGGCTCGGGCCCGGCAGGGTGCGCTGGGTCCATCCAGATTGTGGCCTCTGGATGCTGAAGCGGTCCATTGCAGATCGAAAAATGGAGGCCCTCGTGCGTGGACGGGACCTTTACCTCGGGCTCTAGGATCACCGATACCGGGAGATAGCCTTGGCGCACTTGCTTTTTTGACACCAAATCGAAAAAAATGCTGTCGGCTTTCACCTTGGAATAGTGCTTCTTACCCTAAGGATAATCATGTCGATGTTCTCTGCTGCTTTCTTGTTGTTTCTGGTGATGGATCCCATTGGAAACGTGCCGGTGTTCTTGGGCATTCTCAAGGAGGTCGATCGACGAAAACGGTGGAAGATCGTCATCCGGGAGCTATGCATTGCGTTACTGGTTCTGACCTTCTTCCTCTTCTTCGGGAAAGCCTTGCTTTCGATAATGAAAGTCTCGGAACCGTCGCTTAGCATCGCTGGCGGGATCATTTTATTCCTAATATCCGTCCGGATGATTTTCACGATTCCTGAAGGCATGTTTGGAAAACAGCCTTCCGGAGAACCCTTCATTGTTCCTCTGGCCATACCCCTGGTGGCTGGCCCCTCGGCGATGACCATGGTGATTGTTCTCGCAACCCGTGATCCTGCCCGCTGGCCCGTGTGGCTGTTGGCCTTGATCTGTGCATGGATTGCTACGGCCATCATCTTGCTGGCGTCCAACAGCCTGAGTGAGGTTCTGGGCGATCGGGTCCTGCAAGCCATGGAGCGCCTCATGGGCATGCTGCTGACAATTATCGCGGTTGAGATGTTCCTCTCCGGCTTGCATCAGTTCTGGAAAAGCTAATGGACTCGGGGTGCGATGGTGCAGGGCGAACTGGGAATACTGAAATCAATGTGGCATGGATAGTCTGAGAGGTACAAGCCGTGGGCATGGATTGCTGGCGGTTACGCGTGGATACCGGCGTCAGATGCCGAAGGTGCTGGCAACATCCCGGGTCAACCTTTGTCTTTCGGTGCTTGTCCAATTCCAAACGATAGCCTCGTGATTCCCTGTTGGAAGCCACTCGCTGCTCCCGCCATTGCTCGAATCGTCGCTCGTCGCGAGGACAAAGTGGTAATTCCAGAATTTGGCACGAGAAGAATAGTAGAGCAACATCGCCGTAGCTGCGCGCCCTTTGGCCCCTTTGGCGCGGAACGCCCCGGCCATACTAATGAGGTTGGTCTCCAGCTTCTTTCGCACGTGGTCGCCAGTAATCACCAGTCCGACATGCACGGGCGGCGTCTGTATTGGGGCCGGACCAGGCCGAGGGTTCTGAAAGCGCGTATCGGGAAGGTCACGCTGAAAACCACTTCTCGCCGGGAGAGGTCTTATCATCTGTTTAATGTCGCGTACGAAATCATCAGGACTAAACCAGATCTATAGCTGCCTCAGACTAAATCCCGGCTCCAGGATTTTCTGCTCCCTGAAGAACTCATCAATGTTCGAATACTTCTGCATCATCGGAACGTCCTCCCCGGAATTCCACTCTTGAGAAATAGGTTGAAACGGTAATTTTACATTCGATCACTAAAACTCTGGGATATCAAGCTGATTGTGTACAAAGGGTGCAATTCAAAGTGCGACAGGTTATTGGGGAAAACCTTAAATTTTGTTGTCCCGAAGGGACACTAGAGAGTAGCCGGTGGTAACGCGCCAGGGCGCGTTACCACCGGAATTGTCTGAAATTAGTTTGAACTTCGGTCGGGGTTCCAGAAATCCAGTGTTCTTGCCGGGACGCTAGAAAACTCAGGGAAACGTTAAAAGACCAGTGATGGCACACTTCGTCCAGTGTGCTGGACTCGGTGCTTGTCACTGGCTACTCTCCAGGATCC
>JBGOTQ010000489.1:0-4578 GCA_041476565.1 Terriglobia bacterium
AGCAGAACCCATGATAAATTCGGCAGAGTTCAAAACCGACTGAATTGTGTCGTCAATCTCCTGCTTTATGCTCCGATATTGCCTCTGGAGATTGACCTGCTTGACTTGTTTCTGACTCTGCGTTTCCGTCATTAATGTCGCTCCTCCTTCTAGCTTTTGATTATGGTACGAGCTATTCTCTCAGCCGTTTTTCCGTCCCATAAGGGGATGGTTGTGTTCTTGTTAGATCTTCCGCTGAGTACAGAATCGAGGGCAGCGAGCACTCGCTCAGTGTTAAGTCCGACCAGGACATTCGTTCCAAATTCAATGGTGGAAGGCTGTTCGGTTGTTTCCCGCAGGGTTAGGCAAGGGACACCCAGGAAGCTGGTCTCGGTCTGGATCCCCCCCGAGTCGGATAATACCAGGCCCGAGTTCCGCACTAAACAAAGAAATTCCAAGTACCCTAAAGGCTCAATCAGCGACAGGTTTGGCAAACTTCGAAATGTCTCCTGTAAGCCAAAATGCTCTAAGTTTTTAGCTGTTCGAGGGTGGACAGGAAAGATCATTCTCCCTCTCGTTGTGACCGCTTTAACTATGTTGAGGATTTGAAGCAGTCTCTCCGCGGAATCTACGTTTGCTGAGCGATGAACTGTCATTAAGAAATATGTTTTAGGTACCAGGCCTAGCCTCTCTAGTGTTTTTGACCCCATGATCTTCTGTTCATTCTGGACCAAGGAATCAATCATGATATTTCCCACAAGGAAGATCTTCTCCCTCGGGATTCCTTCCATGAGTAGATTTGAGACTCCGGCTTGTTCGGTGACAAAAAGTGAATCGGATACTTGGTCTGTTAAGAGGCGGTTTATTTCTTCTGGCATACTCCTGTCAAAACTTCTCAGTCCAGCTTCTATATGGGCGAGCGGGATTCTTTCCTTGGCACATACAAGCGAGCACGCCAATGTAGAGTTGACATCGCCGAATACCACTACAAGATCCGGCCGGGATCCGCAGACCACCTTTTCAAATCCAATCATAATACGAGCTGTCTGGACTGTATGGCTGCCGGAACCCACTCCCAAATGGAAATCCGGTTTTGGCAGTTCCAAATCTTCAAAGAATGCCTCTGACATGAGGTAGTCGTAGTGTTGTCCTGTATGGACCAGGACCTTCTCAACCGAATCAACATGGCTAGCGAGTTCCTTATGAAGGGGGGCAACTTTAAGGAAGTTGGGTCTAGCGCCGACCACAAGCATTACAATTTTGGGCATAAAGTCTGGCGTGAGAATGGATGATCTTTAAAGAACCGCGGAACACGGGAGTACTTGCCAGAATTGACTCAATACAAATAACCCGCACCACTGATCAACTCATTCGGGAATAATCTGGCCTTCACTCAATTCGTAGGCTACAGTACAGGAGGAACAAGTTCCTCTTGTCTTACCATTAGCGAACTCGATCCGATTTCCGCACGCACACATCCAGCCAACTTGTCTGGCTGGATTTCCGACGACTAGTGCGTAATCCGGGACGTCTCTGGTTACAACTGCCCCAGCTCCCACAAAAGCATATCGCCCTACCATGTGTCCGCAGACCACGGTCGCATTTGCCCCGATGGTGGCGCCTTTCTTAACCAATGTCTGTTTGTATTCGTGCTTGCGCACAATATGACTTCGAGGATTAGTAACATTGGTAAAAACCATGGATGGGCCTAGAAAGACATCATCCTCACAAATCACCCCAGTATAGATGGACACATTATTTTGTACCTTGACATTTCTACCGAGAACACATCCTGGAGATATCACGACGTTCTGGCCGATGTTGCATTTCTCTCCAATCACGCAATCTTTCATAATGTGAGAGTAATGCCAGATTTTCACATCGGCCCCAATATCGCAAGGTTGGTCAATCGTGCTCGTTTGGTGGGCGAAGTACAGGAGAGCTGAAGTTTGTGGCCCTGCGGGATCGACATTAATCACACGTCCATTCTGTTCCAGAGACTGCTGGCAGGCACTAAGCAATCTCAAGACCCGTAAACCCTCTTCTCCATCCGTCCATGGCGTCCGTCGTTTTTCGATGCATTCGATGAAATGTTGACACTCCTCCTTTAGAGGCTCACCGGGTTCGTATTCTACTGGTACAGCATCGGCCTTCTCAGAGACTGGCGTGCTATTGAGCCAATTGATCCGATGCGGGTAGAGTACAAGTTTATTGAGTGTAGTGACATCATCAAAAACCGCCATCTGACGTTCACCCACAACCACTAGTTTTTGTTCTTTGAATGGATGTAGCCAACTCACGAAGATATGTGCATTACGGCCGCTCTTGAACTGGAAATTGCTTACTGTTACATCTGCAATGGAACGGTGTAAGTAATTTCCCCCTTGAGAGGAGACACAGGAGGGCATCTCATTAAGGAGCAACAGAATTATCGAAATGTCATGAGGAGCAAAGCTCCATAAAATGTTTTCCTCAGTTCTAATCCGCCCCAAGCTCAAGCGATTCGAATAGACGTAATTGATCTTTCCAAGTTCCCCATCATGAATGAGCTGTCTGAGTTTCCGAATGGCAGGGTGATAACAGAGTATATGCCCCACCATCACAATCCGATCCAGCTTCTTGGCAAGATCAACCAGTTCATGCCCATCATGAATCGTCAGTGCCAAAGGCTTCTCGACAAGGACATCTTTTCCAGAAAGAAGACACTCCTTGGCTAACCGAAAATGCGTCTCAGCCGGTGTTGCTATCACGACCCCCTGAATCTGGGGGTCGTGTGTCAGTTCCTTGAGAATCGTTGTAATCTGCAAATTGGGGTATGAATCTCTGAGTCTAGCTGAACGGGATTCGTCCGTTTCGCAAACGCAAGCCAGGACCCCAAGCTCATGCCAGACTCTCAGGTGGTTCTTTCCCCAGGCGCCAGCTCCGATAAGCCCTACTTTCATTTTCTTCATTCAAGTATAGGAAATCATCGCCTGACAAGAAAAACAGAAGAGGAGTATATCATCAGGATTTTCAGCTTATCTTAGGACTTTTCCATGAATCCAACTCCGAAGGCATCGAGACTCTGTACGAATCATACGGAAACCACGAGCAATTCGTTGAATGCAATGGGGGGAAAGTGGGTGAAGCTGTTATGATGGCCCTCTTGCATAAAATCAGAATCTCTCTCCAATTCGGTTTCCAATTCGATTCGCACTCTGGCGGGGGCTCTTTAAGCACTCCTCGACGATCCGAAATATATATATTGGATCGTGGAGGTTGGAACCGCCCCACTTCATCAAACTCCTCAAGAGCAACAAAAGACTGAAGGGGCGGCGACGAAAGTAGCCGTCATAGTAGCCGCTGGCTGTTTCTTCTGCACCGTAGATCCAATTAAAGGGGACGTGATTGAAGTGCTTCTTCACCACGGCAATGATCTCCAGGAGCGCTTCATGTCGTTTTCCAATAGTCTTGCTGCCACGGTGCATTCGGGAACAGGCTAAAAGTTGGGGGATATAGGAGAAGCCCCAGTGGGGATTCTTCTGCTTCAGCAGGCCAAACCTGATCCACAAGTCGAGGTCAAGAGCATACTGAAGGCTCGGATCGAGGCCTCCTGCAGCTTCGAAGAGGGAACGGCGAAAAAAACAGGCGGGTTGGCAGATGAAACAGCCGTACGAAAGAGCCTCCAGACGAAACTCCGCACAGGGATATTTGTCCAGGAATTCTCCGTTCACATCAACATGATTTGCCTTCCCGTAGACCAGCATCAGGTTTGAGTCCTTCTCAAACTCCGCAACTACCTGGGCCAATGTCCCTGGAAGGTAAAGGTCATCGGAGTTCAACCAGCCTAGGATCTCTCCCATGGCCAGAGCGAACCCCCTATTGATGGCATCAGCCTGGCCCTTGTCCGGTTCTGACACCCAAGAAATACGACTCCCGTAACTCCTCAAAATGGAAAGGCTCTCATCGCTGGAGCCTCCATCGAGGACCATGTATTGCAGATCGACGTCCTCCTGCTCCAGGACACTTTCAATGGTCGCAGCAATGAAAGGGCCCTGGTTAAAGGAAGGGGTGATGACGGAGATCGAAAGCATTGGAAACCCGCCCTTTTGCTGATTGCACCCCTGAATGCATCTTTCCTTGGTCAGACGGAACCATTATTATTATAATCCCAACTATCTGGGGAAGAGATCAAAAATCAATAATCTGGGACTGCAAACGGCAAGTCTGACCTTATCTAGCTAATTTGCCCTTGGATATCTCTTCTGGTGTGCCAATTCAAACACTCGCGATCATGGTCTCAGTCATTATCATTACCCGGAACCGACCGAAACTGTTGGAGGATTACCTCAAACGGGTGACAGCTCAATCGTACAGTCCCTTTGAGGTCATTGTGGTCGATTCATCTCCTAAGTCCCGTTCCGAGCAGCCTGCCAGCAAGTGTGGGAAAGTGAAATTCTGCTTCCTCTCCAACGGCAGGAATCGGATGACCGCTTCCCGAAACCTGGGGATCCAGACAGCTTCCGGGCAAATCCTGGTATTCCTGGATGATGACAGCATGGTGGCAGACGACTGGCTGGCCCAGCTCATTTCCAGTTATAACGATCCCCGTGTGGGCGG
>JBGOTQ010000490.1:0-4548 GCA_041476565.1 Terriglobia bacterium
CGACGATGGTCCCGCAGCGACCCACTTGGCCACTGTAATGAGAGAGGTCACGTACTCATGCAAGGAATCGCGCGTACTGTTCTCGTCCAAATCAATTGCTGATCTGTCGGCGGCTGCTTCCTGTTCTACTCGGGTAACGTGAGCAAGATACCAGAGCATCGGACTTGTCCAAAAAAGCAAACGCAACAGTCGAAATATCACATTGATCAAAGGATCCTTCCAGCGGACATGAGCCAACTCGTGCTTAGCAATCCGCCGTGCATCTTCGGGAGTCAAGTCAGATAATAATCGGGTAGGTAGAACTACGAATGGGCGAAGATATCCAAACGTACTCGGGCCGTCATGGGGGTGGAGATAGAGGGGGACCTCCACCGGCCAGTTCAAGAATTCACGTATTTCTGAGGGAGCTACCTGCCAGGTTCTCCGCGCACGGCGCCACTTTGAGTAACCAATCCATTCGCGGACAGCCAGGATTAGGACAATTAATCCCCATATGCCAGGCAAGGCCCGAACCCAGACTTTTCCCCGCCAAGACTTCAATAGAGCTTCCAATCTGAACTGGGATTCATGGATTGCAGGCCATGCAAGACCAACGTGCAATGCCTCGTTGTTCAACAAGGATTCGCGTCCCTGGAGGTGCGGAACATGAGGGGCTTCCCCTACTGACGTTGGGGGGCCATGAAACGGGATTCTCATTGGCCTGACAATGGGGATGACGGCCACTGCGATGAAGATGATAACGGAGACGATATAACGTATCCGCGGTCTTACCGCTACGGCCAGCAGTAAAAAAACAGTGGCCACCAACGCAAGAAGGGTTCCCAGCAACCACTGATTAATCAATATGGTTGTCAGGAGGGAAGCCCAATCCCCCTTTGAAATCATGGTCTATGCCTGGCGACGATGTTTGTTGATTAGGGACTCAATTCTTTCCAATTGCTTCGGAGTGAGATTCCTCTCCACTAGGTGGGCAGCTACACCTTCCATGGATCCCCCGAAGAAACGATCCGCCAGGCGCTGCAATCCAGCCCTAATGGTGGTGGGCTCTTTCAGAACGGGTGTGAAACGGTGGGCTCGTTCACTGGCGTCGCGATCCACGTGGCCTTTCTCTTCCAACCGGTTCATTACGGTTTGTACAGTCGTGTAAGCAATGAGCTTCTCTTGTTTGAGCAGGGCATAATGCACCTCGGTGACCGTGCCGCTGCCCAACTTCCACAATACCTGCATAATGTCCAACTCTCGTTCCCCCAACTTTCCCTTTGTCCCTTCGCTCATTAATTTGTCATCTCCCTTCTTGTTGAAATCTTGTTCAAAAACGGAGCTAAATATAATCGCCTCGGTTGCCCATTGTCAACCACTTTATTAGGATATACCTATACAACGACAAATGTCAGATAACGAGAATTGAGGTGCTCAAGGCCACCTTAAACTAGGCTAGTGAATGCTTTTACCAGTAGAGCTTCAATGCCATCTGTACCTCCCGTGCGGTGTTAGCAGTGCACAGGATTTGGCCGAAATCCCAGCCATGCAGGCCAGTGCCAGGGCTGCAGAATTGGGGATGGTTAAAGGCATTAAAGAACTCCGCCCGGTACTCCAGATAAGCTCCTGTTTTGAGTTTGTATAAGTGGAATTCTTTTAGAAGAGAGAGGTTTGCATTGTTGATGCCGGGGCTCCTGACGGAGCCGATTGTGCGTGGCGCTGTTCCTTGGGCATAAGGCTCTGGTGCCACGACTACTTCAGGATTGGCAAAGTATTGATCGAGGAAGCTCGAACTGGTGTTCCGCCTCAGAGTTCCAGTCAGGTTGGGCCTCTGCAATCCATAAGTGGGTAGTGACATCCCATCGACCAGCCACAGTCCAACAGGCTGGCCGGAAGAGAATCTCCAAATCCCGTTGGTCTTCCATCCGCCAAGAAAGGATTCAAGCATGTGGTTCCAGTTATTCCCGACGGCCTTGCCGCGCCCAAATGGAAGTTCCTGAACGTAACTGACTCCCAGAATGTGAGGAATATCAAACTGCGAAAGTCCGCGTTCCAACCTGCGGTTGTTGGGATCCTGCAGGCTGACAGAGCCTCCAAGCCAGGATACCCCGGTGTGGGTGACTGAGGCATCATCGATTGACTTGGCCCAGGTATAAGTAGCCAGGAACTGAAGCCCGTGGGAGAAGCGTTTCTCTGCCCGCGCCTGGAAGGCGTGGTAAATGGAGTTGGCAACAGGGAAGGCAACGACATCCACTTCTGTGAACTGTGGAAACGGGCGCATGAGCTGGTATTTTTGAATCTCCGGCCCCCCCAGTGGTACATCTTGCGGTACGCTACCGTAAAAAGGGTTGGGCACAAAACCGAGCATGTCCGAAATCTGACTGGGGCTGTACTTTTCAATCTCGGGCCCCAAGCTGTTTAGGCTGCTGGCCCCTCCGAAATACAGCTTGGTCCCTTTCTTACCGACATAGTTGGCATCGATTATTATCCTTCCCGGAAGTTCGTGTTGGAATCCGACGGACCAGGTCTGTTCGTAAGGTGTCGCATTCATTCCGCGCAAGGGCGCCCGAATGGCGTCGCCTACATAGGACATCATTCCCTGTGAGGATCCAGGGGGAAGGAAGGGGCCACCGGGGAAAGGATCGCGCAACAGAGCACCGGGCGTCGCACCATCATTTTGATAAGTGGTGGTCCATTTGGTCGACCGGTCAAACCCCTGGAATCCTAAACCTCCAGTCCCGGCTGCGCCACTCGTAGTGGTCGAATAGAATAGGCCATAACCGCCTCGCACAACCGTTTTTTCAGCCAGCCTGTAAGCAAAACCAAACCTGGGTCCAAAGTTGTTCTTATCCCACTCATAATTATGACGGTCCTCATTGTCTACAAAGGCCAAACCACCTCTTAAATTCTGGAGTCCAGGCACCTGGAGAGGCGAAAGAGAGTTAGCATCGAGATAGCTCATCCGATTGTAGCGCTCGGTTCGAGGGGTCTCCAAATCGTAACGAAGCCCAATATTCATGGTGAATCTATCACTGAGTTTCAGGTTGTCCTGGGCGTAAACGGCCATCTGGTAACTTTGTGTGCTGACAGTGGCAGGCACTTCATAGTATCCCCACGATCCGAAACCTGTTAGAAAACTGGCCATTGAGTCACCCCCGACGTAGGGTCTTTCCGATGTGCCATTCGCATCAAACCCGTAGACACCTGCTGGTGCAACAGGTTGGCAAAAGTTGATCCGATGCGCCCGAAACTCTCCGCCAATCCTCAGATCGTGACGGCCTTGGATGCGGCCCAGATTCCCGGCAGCATGATGGGTTTCGGGGGACCGTCGCAAAATGCCCCAGGGAATTGAACCGATGCTAGTGCTTGCCCCTGCTGGGTAATAATCGGCAATGGAAATAGCGGGTGAAGATCTGAATCCCGAGGTCTTGATGTATGCAGGGAGTCCGAGAGTCGGCACCGGATCCACGTTGGGATATGCGTTCAGGAGGTCATCACTTTCGAGGTAGTTGCGCGAATAGCCGTAAGAGAGACTTAAAGTGCTGTTGGGATTGATCATGTGGGTGTAGTTCAAGGCAAACAAATGAATGCTGCCGGGCGATCCTCCAAGAGCGTTAGGGTCCAATGCATTGCCAAAGGAGTTTGCCGGTCCCCATCCGTTTGTCTCCCGCGAAAACTTGGCACTGATTCGATTGGCTTCATTAAAGCTGTGATCGATCTTGAGGTCCCATTGATCAGACCGACTCCTGTCTGAACCGGTACCGAACCAGTTGTAGAAGCGATTGGTCCCGGCTTGATCCGTAATATTGGGCAGGGGAAAAAATGACATAATCTTTTGAGCTACCGGATCGATCAGATTGCCCGGCCTGGGCGGAGGCTGGAAGGAAGTCCCATTTAGTTTGGGATTACCCTGGCTCTGATAAGAGTCCATGCGATTATAGGGGATAAAACGGGAACGGAATGCTCCACCGGCATCCGGATCGTAAACACCGGAGTAAGGATCCCATAGCTGGCCGTCGCCCAGGCACTTTCCTTGAACGTCAAAGCCGGCGCTGCAAAGCTCTCCGAAATCTCCCCGCCGCATGGCAGCACTGGGCACGCCAGCACTGTAAGTCCTGGCGTTGATGTCGCGTAATCCTTCGTAGCTAAAGAAGAAAAAGGTCTTATTTTCTTTTATGGGGCCCCCCGCAGTGGCCCCAAAAAGGTTGTAATGGCGAGGAGCCAATGGGTTGCCGTTGGCATTAGCAAACCAGTTGTTGGCTGTCAGGATATTGTTGCGCACGAACTCCCAGGCGCTGCCATGGAACTGGTTTGACCCGGAGCGAGTAATCATGTTGACGACTGTGGCTCCGCTGAATCCAATTTCTGCGCTGAAATTAGATTGCTGAATCTTGAACTCCTGCACGGAGTCGACTGAGGGGATATAGAGCGGAAACAGGACACCGCTATTTTGTTCAAAGCTGGTGATGCTGACACCATCCATTAAAACATCAGCAGTGGAATTGCGGCTGCCATTAGAGATGAAGTTATTATAACCACCAATCGATCCACTAAAAACGTGAATACCAA
>JBGOTQ010000491.1:0-4502 GCA_041476565.1 Terriglobia bacterium
ACCGCCGCGTTCGTCTTCTGCGTTCATCAATGTGGCCATGTGCGTCGAGTCCGCTCGCACCGTGGGATCTGCTGGCAATTCTTTGCCCTCCCAGAGATTCTGTTTGTTCCACATCGTGAAGAACACACCGAAGTTCAGGTCTTCGGCCATCAAAAGTGTTTTCGCGTCTTCAGGCGGGCGATGTACGTGAAGGTCTCCTGACCACCAATCTTTCGAAGCCATATGAGCCCACCTTTTTGGCGCTAAGTGCAAAGTTTGATCAGCCTTCAAATCTACAATTGATTCTACTCTTTGGAATTCGAGACCCTTTTCCGCGATAAGTGTATATCGACCGGCTGGCAGTTCGAGTACTGCCGTCCCAGTGGAGGTAAAATGTCCCGGGTAATACTGGCCCTTTCCAGAGTCTTTGTTGACAGTAAGATCCATCAGGGCTCCGTCGGGTTGGTACATTTCACCTCGAGAACCTGTGACCTCGAGGCGAGTTGGCCCATCGGTTTTGATCGTCAGTCGTACCTTTCGCTCGGTTATGCCTACTTGCCCCCCGTGTGAGAGTCGTGGCGCGACCCCCGAGAGAGCCACCAGTCCTGTTCTCTTTATGAAACTCCGCCGGTCAATGCGGTTGGTCCGGTCCATTGCCTTCCCCCAATCGAAATTCAGGCTGTCCTTATAAAACCCGTAGAAATTACAGGGCGCTTTGTCCTGGCTGCCGTACTATTCGTTTTTCAGAAAACGATCCCTTAGTTCACCTCGAGGAAATCCTTTGACGGAAATCTGGGGAACTGGGCATGGGGTTCGGTCTGGTACCAGAACGCAACCGAGGCTATGTCATCCCGCAAGGGCAAGTACCGCTCCCCGGAACGCCAGCCCAGGGCTTGGATCGTAACCTTCAGGTCCTTTTCGAAGCGGACCGGGTCCATGATGTGCCAGCGGTAGAGACCGAAGCGCTGTTGAGATTCATTAAAACCATCCGGTCGGATTACTTGAGGCATGCCGGAGTACGGCGTAGTGAATTCCTGGTATCGATGGGTGTACGGGCTCTCAAAACCATACGACCCACAAAAATAATCTTCTGTCCCGGTCCCGCAGATCGTGGGGAACTGGTTGTCTCCGTCAATAAAGAATTTGATTTCCCCTTCTCCCCACCAGTCATTATTGTTGACTCCCCAAGCCATGTAGGTCCCTACGTAATGCCCCCAACCCTTGATCCCATCCAGAACGGTGTAGACAGACTTGTAAGGAAGTGGATTAACCCGCCGGAACTGGGCATGGAAATAGGCTGAATCCTCGGGCACTTCCGTCAGGGTGTAATCGATCTGATAGAAAAAGGTTGTCTTCTGTTCGTCGAGGTTCTCCACCGTCATCCTGCAGGACTTTCGAAAAGGCATCTCCCAATAGCAATTCAATCCGCTCCCGGGATTGACGCAGACCGGTAGCGAAGAGATCTGGGCGTACTTTCCCCAACCGGCAGCGAAGAAATCTCCAATAGGGACTTCGACCGAAGGCTCAGTTTCGCCATCCCAGTAGATCCGGAGGATGGTAAACCGCCAATGTCCGGCTGGTGTTATCCAAATGTGCTGAATGGCGCCTGATCCCTGAATTTCGGCTAAAGTAAAGGTCTGCTTGGGCTGAATGTCAATACAAGGGGAAATTTTCCATCCCTGGCCCAGCTCGCGGGCAGATTGAGCCCCAGTGCCCTCCGTGGCCATCCCTCCTTTCCCTTTCTCTCCAGTGAAGTTCTCTGCGGAAATGGAACGCGTCCTGGCTCGTGACAACCGGGAGAGGTTTCCTATCCCAAGGCCGAGACCATTGAAGGAGGAATTTGGTTCACTCGGACTGGAGAGCATGAAGCTGGTTATGAAAAAGGTGGGCACTAAATAGAAAAAAGTTCTCATGAGTTTCCTTTCCTAATCTTGTGTGGAATTCTGACCCCTAATCCGTTTGCTAAATGCTCCATTGAAATCGTATTAAATGCAGGTTCGATGGGTTACGAACGACTTTTAGTTCTGGTCATTCCTAAAGGCGGGTTTCCGCCCCGTTGATTCTCAAGCCCATCTTGAAGAACCAACTTCCTGAGGCGCTCGGCTCGTTCCCTGAACATATTCGTCACTACGGAGAACGCCTTCATCTTCGTCTTCCGGTCCCGGTTTACATAACCCCACGGGCTTATATCGAAATCGAAGCAGCCTCCTGGCCAGGCGTGCTTGGCATAACACCAAAGTGTGGCACCGGACACATACGGCGCGTCCATACCCTCGAACTCCGCCTCGGTGCCTAGAGCCTGCGTATCCTCTCCGAGAGGTCCATTTACGCCCTCGATAGACATATACCCAAACTCGCTAATCACGATTGGTTTCCCCGGGTACCGGGTATGCAGCTGGGCAAGCTCATCCCTCCACCATTGCGTTACCTTTCCCAGCCAGGAATTATCACCTGGGTGGCCGTGCGCCCCGGGATATCCATTGACGCATATGACATCATCAAACTCAAAGTATTTCAGCTCCTTTTCGGAAGTCCAACGATCCGACACCGACGCGTGCGTCATCAGGCGGGTCGGGTCGAGCTGTCGTCCCAATTGAATAAGCCGGTTATTCCCCTGGTTGATCTCCGGATGCTGTTCCTCGGATTCATTGCTGACGGACCAGATAATTATTGAGGGGTGGTTAAAGTCCCGAAGAATCATCTTTCGCAGGGCGCGTTCGGCGCCATCCAGTATGGCGGGCACGTCCGAGGGATTCCAACCTGCGCCCGCAAAGGGATCATTGAGTTTGTTACCCCAACCACACAGCGGGATTTCAGCCAGCACGAGCAACCCCAGCTCGTCGCACAGCTCCAACTCCCCCGGGTCGTGAGGATAATGGCAGAGGCGCACAAAATTAGCTCTCGTATCCTTGATGGCCAAGAAGTCTTGTCGGGACGTCTCCAGGTCCACCGCCATCCCGGTCCTCGGTGAGTCTTCGTGCCGGTCGAACCCCATCAGAAACACTGGCTTCCCGTTCAACCACAACTTCCCGTCCCGTGCTTCTATCCGCCGAAATCCAAACCGTGTCTCCAGTTGGTCGGCTAGCCTCCCCTCGACCAGCAAGTCAACGCGAGCCGTGTAGAGCGTCGGCTGCTCCGGCGACCAGGCGGCCACCCCCGCTACTTCTCCTTCTACAGAGAGCTCTGCCTCTTTTCCTGCCTCCACTGCCAGCGGTGCTGCCGCGAAACTCGCCAAGGGCTGGCCCCCGCGATTCAGAATCTTCACATGCAGAGAGAAAATCGCGGACTGTGAACGCCCATTGGTAACCAAGGCCCGCAGCGTAAAGTCGCCCTTATCGTTTCCCGGCGCAGCCGTAATGCCTACGTGCGTCACCCGCGCTTGCTCAGTTACTACCAGCTTTACTTCCCGCAGAATCCCACCTTGTCCTTGCCAAAACTCACTCGTTGGCAATTGCGCCGGACGCCGCATGTTGTCGACACGCACCACAATCAGATTGTTCTCGCCGAACCGGAGAAGCTCCTCCACAGGAAACTCAAAAGGCAGAAAGGCATCTTCGTTTTGCCCCACCAGCCTGCCATTCACCCACACCGAACTACTGTAGTTAACTCCCTCGAAGTGCACTGCCACGCGCCGTCCCCGAATTGACAGCGGAATTTCGAACTGGCGGGAAAACCAGCAGGTCCCCCTAAACTTATACATTCCGGGAGCGCAATCATCGAAGGCGAGAGGGATTGAAACCTTCCGCCAGTCTTTAGTGGGAAAGTCGAGAGAGAAGTAACCCAACTTCTGGCCTTCGTCCCAATAGTCGACCTGAAAGCGCCAGTGGCCTGACAACTCGATTTCCTGACGAGCACTCAGCGTTTCGGCTGGCGGCGCGTCGGGACTCTCTTTTTGATCCGGAGCCTTGCCTGATCTCCCAGATGCCTCAGTCTGCAATCCACAAACCCCGCCAGCGGCCACGATGGCAGCGGTGGACACTCCCAGTTCCTCTAAGAATCTTCGTCGTGTATGATGATTTCCATTGACGTCTGACATGTGCTTCCTTTCGGAAAACCCCATCACCCCTAGACTTTGTCAGGCTGCGCACACCTTCCGACATGGGCCCATGGCGGGGGAGTAGCCTCGCTCTTGGATCATTCGAATTCTCAGGTGTCACACATCGGAAGGGGCGAATTTCATCACACTCCGGGTGCCGAGGGACGCGTTAGATCGGCTCGTCCCCCATCAGAACCAAACGGGTGCTTACTTGGATTGCCGACCCAGCACTGTACATGCGGCGAAGGTCAGCAGTGTGAGGCTGGCACACGAAAACGGCTTCTCAAGAGAGCGTCTTCAATCTCATCCCAATTCCCACCCCTTTCGGTACTCAAAGTGCAAGAGCTGATTGGCCTCCTGGCAATTTGTTACAGTCATCTTGACTGGATCCCAGTAGAGTTTCCTCCCTCCGAGCCGGATGCAAATGTTTCCCAGCAGTAGCACTTCTGTGTAGGGGCCAGCCCATTCAAACTTGGACTGGGTAGTC
>JBGOTQ010000492.1:0-4453 GCA_041476565.1 Terriglobia bacterium
ATCCTGGCGCCCGCGTTAACTGCTTGAATTTACTGCGGCACAGAGTTATGGCGACACACAGCGGGCTGTGACACAAAGTGCAGGAATTCCCGTCTTGACATGGCCCCCTATTGGATGATCCTATTCAATTCGCAATTGTCAGGAGATAGCCAGGAAAACCGCCTGATTTTCAGAATCTATCCTGTGTAGGCACTCCTTCATCGAGACATTCCAAATGGACACACTCAAACCCAGCGCCGGGGAGTTGACACGAGTCGTGTCGGTCGACATCTTCAGGGGCTTGACTATGTTGTTCAAGACCCTTGCCAATAAAGTTAGGCGCATTCCGATACGTCGTTTCTACGCCTTCTCTGTTATTCTCAGGCTCTGTTTGCAGTTAACTCCTGTGGCGGGGGCTGGGCAGGGGACCGCTCAGCCCAATTCCAATGTGGATAGCCGGGCACGACCTTCAGCCCAAGCCGCTCGTATATCCGGTGCGCTCAAGATCGATGGTGTGGTCGACGATGCAGCCTGGGAGGCCCTAAAACCTGCCACGGGATTCATCCAGCAAGAGCCGAACAACGGTATGCCGGCCACGGAGGAGACGGAGGTTCGCGTGGCCTATGATGATGATTACCTGTATTTCGGGGTGATTTGCTATGACCGCGAACCGGAACAGATTGTGGTAACCCAGAACCGGCGGGACGGTGATCTGACCGACACCGACTCAGTGCAGATCCTCCTCGACACGTTTCACGACAAACAAAACGCTTTTATCTTCGGCACTAGCCCCACCGGCATCGAGTACGATGCCCAGGTATCCAAGGCCGGGCAGGGTCGCGGAGGTGCAGGGATGCCGGCACGCGCCGGCGGCACAGGTGGCCAGGGGACTGCACAACAGGGCGGCGCGGCGGCACTCAATATCAACTGGGATGGTGTTTGGACTGTCCGGTCGCAGATTACCTCTCGTGGTTGGGAGGCGGAGTTTCAAATTCCCTTTCGCACCTTGCGATATCGCCCTGGTTCGCAGGAAGTTTGGGGGATGAACATTCAGAGGAATCTCCGACGCAGAAACGAGCAATCCTTCTGGTCTCCTTTGTCCCGGGCTTACCTGTTGACTCAGGTTGAAATGGCGGGGGATCTTGAGCAATTGGACCTGCATCCCCATCACAACCTGCAATTGCTCCCTTATGTCCTCGGCGGGTTCAGACAGGACTACACCCGCGAGGCTGATCCCACTCAGCCCCGATTCACTGGAGGCCTGGATGTGAAGTACAGCTTGTCTCCCAGCCTCACATTGGACGGCACGTTCAACACGGATTTTGCCCAGGTCGAGGTGGATGATGAACAAATCAATCTGACACGTTTCGACCTGTTCTTTCCGGAGAAACGCCCGTTCTTTCTGGAGAACTCCGGGACCTTTGATTTCGGAGCTCCACAAGTCACCGAAATCTTCTTTTCACGCCGTATCGGTATCGATGACACTGGGGTAGAAATTCCCATTGACGCCGGAATACGATTGACGGGCAAAGTGGGTAAATTCAATCTCGGGCTGCTCAATGTCCAGACCCGCAAAGTCATGGACTTTGCTCCCGCCAATAACTTCGGGGTAGCACGTATCAGCCGGGAGTTCGGTCGACGGAGTTCCATCGGAGCCATAGCGGTGTACCGCGTCTCGACATCCTCCCGGCGAGGTCTGAGCGACCTGCCCTATAACCAGACGACCGGCGTCGATATAAATCTGGGTCTGGGCCGGTATGCCAATTTGTACAATTATGTGGCCAGGTCTTTCACACCGGGGAAAGGCGCCGGCAGCCAGGCGCTAGCCAGCACTTTTGGATTCGACGACCAGCACCATCGGTTGGATGCGGCTTACCAGGAGGTTGGACGGAATTTCAATCCGGAAGTGGGTTTTGTCCAAAGAACCGGCTACCGCAAGCCTTCCTTCGGTTACCGGTATACCTTTACCCCCGAGGGCAAGCATCTGCGCAGTATTTTTCCTCATTTCCAGTGGAACCGCTGGTACAGCATTTCGGGCCCGGAGAAACCGCCCGGACAAGAGTCCGGTTTCGAGCATTACCACCTGGATACCATCTGGCAGGATGGTTCTCAATACGGTGTCGCCTGGAACCGGAACTTCGAACGGCTCGATCAGCCCTTCGAGATCTTCCCCGGAGTCGTGATCCGCCCCGGCGCTTACCATTACAGTGAAGGGGTTGCCAATTTCTCCTCGAATCAGAGCGCGAGGCTCTTTGGAAACGGCAATGCTGCTGTGGGAGGCTTTTATGGTGGGACAATCCGAACGATCAACTTGAATGGGGGATATCGGATTGGTTACGACTTCACTTTCACTGGCAACTACGTCCGCAACTGGATCCGTTTGCCAGAAGGGGATTTCAATACCAGCCTGGCGGGGTTCCGCTTTAACTGGGCAATTTCGCCCAAGAGTTACTTTCAATCCTTTATTCAGTACAACAGCCGGACCAATCAAATGGGTATCAACCTTCGCCTTGGCCTGCTCTCTACCTCCAGCACTGGATTATTTCTCGTGTACAACTCAAGAGTTTCCACATTTGACTACACGGATCCGCACGAGGCCGTCCGCCGTACCCTGAACCGCGGGTTCCTGGTGAAATACAACCGCCTGTTTGACTTCTAAGCGGCAAATGAATCCTGTCTACCCGAAAAACCTCAGGGCAGGTGATTCTGCGGCAGTAAGGCACGGATTGCCACAAGTCCGCAACACTGGCGGAACCGACGTCTCGGAGTGCAAGGCGTATCACCAGGTAAGCTGCCCTTCGACAAACGGACTTTGTCTTCCTTTAGATTCTGTGATTGTTCCAGAGGGTAGGAACTAGGCGGCACCAGCCGAATGTACCGTGTGCTTCCGCAATTTACTGTTGGTGACTGGTCCCCAACTGCTTCTCGGAAAAGCACTTGCTCTCCAATTTGAAGCTCATTAGAATTGGCGAAGCCCAATTTGGCTGTAACCTATTGTTACCTAAATCTTTACACCAATCCAACTAACAATCGATGACGGTAGCACCCAACCATTAAGCCGCATCTACAGTCACACGCATTTTCAGCCCTGCCTTTCTCAACTGATCTTCTAAGGCTGCTGTGACGAAGGAGCTGACGGGATAGCCCAGCACCAACCAAGATGTTTTTTACGACCGATTTGGTTTTGGCGAACGACACCTTAGATGACCAATTCCTTATATGCTCTCTCCACGATTTCAGTGCCGTATTTCTTCTCGAGTCTCTTGACGATAAAATGCCCTCGCGCCATTTCCTGAAAATGATCCATAAACAGGTAGTTGATTGCTCCACCTGCAGCCGCTCCAACGATGGGCACCGCCTTAGCCGCGACTTCTTCGGTCACCACGATGCTGAATCGAGACGCAATCGTGGCAATGAGCCGCACCAAGGATGGGGCTCCTTCTTCTGCCAATCCCTTTTCCGCGATATAGGCGGCGGCTTCTGAGATTGCTCGCGCCAAGGCCGCCCTGACAACCCAATATCCTTCTCCCGCAGAGTCGTCCTTCGTGCTCTCGCCCCCGAACGCAAGAACTTCCAGACATGCCAATTTGACCTCGAGCAGGGAAACATTATGCCCTTCACTTCGCGCAATGTCGGCAATTGAGCGCAGAATGATTGTTGTGGAAATTGGCAGCTCAATGGGTAGGGACGCAAGCCCGACTGCGCCGCCAGCGACTCCTGAACTGGTAACCAGAACCTTGTGAAGCCAATCCCGTGAGCCTTTTGTCTCGATTACGCCCATCGTGCGGATAGAAAACTCCAGCCCTTTGAGAAGGGCCGCCTGAGTAAGATCCGATACTTTCTCACTCCAGTTCCTCGGGAGCAGTTTGAAGCCCGTTTCTATCGGCTTGCCAATCAAGGCAGCAATTTTGGCCGTTAGGCCTGGGTACTCGAGTTTGGACTTGGCTACTCTGAGATCGTTCAAGTCGGCTCCAGCCAACTCGCTAAAGCGGTCAGTCATGGTGCGCCTCTTGGTGTTCTTCTTCTGCTTTTTCCCTGCCTTACCTTACTATATTGAGGCCTGGGTCTCATCATTGACTTTCCTCCTGTCCACCCGAAAAAGCTCATATCCATTTATTTAAAACAGCTTACGTATGCTGCCCAAATAATATCCGGGCTCGCTTAGGACGCAGTCTCATTCTAATGTAACGTCAGGTAACGTAGCCTTGACTCGGACGGGTTGAATGCTGGTCACCTCAAAATGCAAAGCTGCAAGCTGTGGTTCCTCAGTCGCTTCGAGTTTCTTTACCATACGGGAATCCGGCCGGGCAACGATTCATAAAACAGGTTAAGCGGCCGTCACCCGATCCTGAGCCTTTCTATGATGCGCTCCGGCGTCAGTGGAAGCCGATTCAACCGCACCCCGGTTGCGTCGAACAGGGCATTGGCTATCAGGCCGCCCATGCCGACGATGGGCGGCTCGCCGCCCCCGGAC
>JBGOTQ010000493.1:0-4439 GCA_041476565.1 Terriglobia bacterium
AGCTTCCCAAGCTGGACGTCGCGGGTTCGATCCCCGTCTCCCGCTCCATCTTTTCAACAACTTACAGACACCCTCAAAACCGCGTACTCCATTTGTACTCCAATTAAGTCAAAGTCACTGCGCTCTCCAACAGATTTACCGCTTCCAGTCTTCGCTCCAGCGGGGCCAGCGTGTAGATGTTCTGATTCACATCCAGGGTGTGCCCCATCTGGTCAGCAACTAATTTTGGATCTACCTTCAGGAAACTCATCAGGGTTGAATGAGTTCGCCTCATTACCTGGAAATTCACCCACCCAAGTCCTTCGGGTTCCAGCTTCGGAGCAATATGTCTCCGCCAACAATTGTCCTTGGTAATGGGAGTTTTCCCGGTCTCCGAGGGAAATACCCAGGCCTCCGGTCGAGCATCAAGGGAATGCCTGCGCCAGGCTTCAATCTCCCAGATGAGCCCCTTAGGTAATGCAACTTGCCTGAGTGAGTGGTGGGTTTTGGGCGAGTCCACTTGTCCCCTATAGACTCGCTGATGGATCTCCGCATGCTTGCCTCCAATCTTTCCCCACTTTAAGCCGAAGATCTCCCCCGGGCGCATTCCCACCAGGATTGCCAGCATAGAGATCAAGCGTTCTCGTTGCTCCAGCAACCCCAAGAGTCTCTTCACCTCCTCGAAATTCATTACTCGACGGGAAGGATGAGGAACTCCTCTAGGAACAAACAGGATCGTGGCTGGGTTCCTGGGGACCAGTCCTTCCGAAAAGGCCAGGTCTAACATCTGCTTCAAATCCCAGCGCAGGTGGGCCACTAAACTGTAGGAAAACCCATCTGTAGCTTTTCGGTCGAGCATTGCCTGCAAATCGTCTCGCCCCAGGTCCCTGATCAGACGGTCTCCAATGTCAGCAATGATGTGGTTCTTGAACCGGTCTTCGTTCGTCATGGCAGTCGATGGTTTCCACTTGCGCTTGTAAAAAGGGAAAAACGTCTGTTGGACAAAATCTCTAACCGTCAAGTTATCTATCCTGATTCCTTCTGCGTTGTTGACGGCGGCCACAACATCGGCCAATTTGGCACGAGCCTTGGATTTGGACATCTTCTTGGCGCAACCAATAACACGGTTTTTCCGGTGGGAACCCTCCCACCATTGCGCCACCCATTTCCTACGAAAGACCTTCAAACTTCCTTTCTGGTACCCTCTACGCATTAATCTGCTCCGTTCCGCGTCCGAAGATACCGGTTTCTGGCTGTCCGATAATACCACCGTCTTGGCCCTGTTCGTTTCTCCTTTTCCATTCTTCAAAGCTGCTGCGCTGGACGACCTTGCGACGGCCCATTTGAATGGACGGTAGCCTGGACACGTTCCTCACCCGGCCATTGATTACGTTATATACATGCGCGATCGAACAGCGCATTTCCATGGCTATTTCTTTAACCGTCAGGACTTCATTCACCCCAATCATTAGTGACTCACCTCCTTTCTGGCAAAAAGGGGAGTTTTGGCTTGTATACCCTATAAGAGTCTTTTTGAGGCCCTTTCCTTAACAAAGAAAATTCGGATTTCATAAAACCAGCCATACCAACTGACCTCGCGGTTACTTTTGACCTAGAAAGGACCGGGACCACAAAATTTCTATTAAGGTTTACTCACAAAAAAGACTCTATATAGCTTCGGCTTCTCCCGGGCTGAGGCGAGTGAGGTTGTACTGGTTGCTTGGAGTGAAGGTCTTCAACAAGAGCTGCTTTCTGAATTGACTCCGGGCTTGGGCATCTTTCTTGAGTCGCTCAATGGCCTCCCAAGGATCCGCCGTCTTATCTGTGCCACAAGGTCTCGGTGTGGAGACAGCGATCTCTGCATTCGTGGTCTCGAAACTCGGTTCTGGCGAACGAGCCCAATATGAGCTCTTTCTGCCAGATCGGTAAGAGCACGTTGCGGCTTTGTTGCAGCTCGGCATCCGATCCTTCGAAAAAGCTGCAACAGAGCAACAACAAGTTGCAGCTTTGTTGCAGCCTCGCAAGGGGTCCAAGCTCGGCTTAGACGTATTGCGTCTTAGCTCCACATTGAACGAATCCGGGCAATCCGCTCTGCTGTAATTTCGTTGTCTCAAATTCACGGCCTGCGCGCTCATCATTTGAGGTCCTTGGTGATGTCATCGGACAGCGATGCCAGTGATGGACAATCGTTTTGGCGAAGAAAGAGAACGCCACAATCTCGTGAGTGAATTCACTCGCGGCAGTTCTGTCCGGCCCCGGCTATTTAACCCTTGGAGGGACGATGGTTCAAGTGAGCTTCAACCTCTCGACCCTGAAACAGATTCCGTTAGCCTAATTGAAACAAGGGGTTGGCAAGATAATTCCAGTGATTTGTGGGCCCGTGAATGCGGCACTGGAATCTCACCTGAAAGGCAGCCAAGGATTCTCCTACGGGCCACTACGCCAGTTCTCGACCCTACCGGGGTTCTCCTTCCCCGGCTTTGATTTCCTCCAACTTTGGGTTCAGTGGGCAACCTCGGCAGGAACGTTTACCAGACTGGTGGCTATGCAAGCTTGAACAACAGGGCCCCATGGGTACTGATCCTGGGAATGGCTATCGCCCCTTTGGTCGGGATCCCACTCCTGTCCCTGGAACGCCCATTATTGTCACTGTTTAGCTCAGCCATATCGTGTCCCCTAAAAGGATTAACTTTCTCGGTTGGCTAAAGTCTCATCGTGCTTCTTGTCGCGTGTGTCGAGCCATTGGCAGAAAGCCGTGTCTTCTGAAAACAGATAGTTCAATGCCTCGCGGATGACGTAAGGGTTGTCGGATTGGATAAACTCACCGTAGGCGTTGAGCATCTTCTTCAGGGTGATGGGGTCGATTTTGAAATTGAGTGGTTGGAATTGAATATAGAGCTGTGGCTTGATCAGCTAGGAATCATTTTTGCGGGACATGGCATCTCCTTTTCCGGGAATTTCGTTAGTCTCCGGTATAGTCCTGGGTATAGTCGTAACCAAAACTCCTAGCGCAGGGGAACGGGCGGTGGCGACCCTGGAGCGAGTGGCAGACGAGCAGAAACCGCAGGGCATTTTGGGCGGCATTCTCGCCGAAAATGGGGGGTCGCCACCGCCCGTTCCCCGTCCCAGCCCTCGTCCCAGGCGAGGGTGCAACTGCCGACTATCTGTGTAAGTTCACGCATGTTAGCGCTGCTTGCGAGGGACATGAACCGGGACAACGGCAGGGCCAACTGGATGTTGGCCTGTTGTCCCTCAAAACCATTAATCGAGATCTCCAAGACGCAAGAGCCGAGTAATTGGCATTGATCTTGTACGTAACAAACGATGCCTTGACCGCTTGTCGCTGGTCTCTGGATTCAGCGGGCATAGGGGAAAGTGCACCTTCTTCCTTCCACTTCAAATAGATTTCCTCGTACCTGGCACCACTGAATTTCTTCCTGGCTTGATTCAGGAAAAGCAACTCAGAGGAGCCGAACTTCTCATATTGCTGGCTCTCCCAGGCTAGCCTTAGCTCGAGGTATTTGGGGAGCTGGAGGTCTTCTGCTTTTGAATCGAAACCTGAGTCTACAAATGTCCGGAAGATCGCCTCTGCCTGTTTCCACGTGGGTGAACTCTGGTGGATGTAAATGAGACAGAACTGCTCGAGATGGCTGAAGAGCCCGGCGTAAGACCGAAGGTGATTCACAAAATTGACCACCAACCCAAAGGGTCCTGGATCGACGTAGGAGAAATGGACCACAGCCACCTTCGAGGGGAGATTGGCAACAAAGAGGGGGAATTTGTCGACGAAATAGCGGTGCATCTCCGCCCTGGAGTTGGGGGTCTTATAGGTCTTTACGGGCAGACTGCTGAGCGGAACGTTGAGAACCTTTGTGAAGAACGAGACCTTTTCCTCTTCGGTTGGAAGGTAGTGGAACTTACGATTCTCGAGGATATAATCGAGGCCAAGAAGCTTGGCCTTCACATAATCGACCTGGTGGGAGCGCCGGTGTCGGAGATTCTCGTGGCCGACGACCCGGTAAATGACCCTGGAATTTAAATGATAAACACTGGCGTTCTTGGACAACCTGAGGAGCCGGCAATGTCTGTTCTTTTGAAGTCTCTTCAAGAGATTGGTGATGAGTTCCCCGCTTTGAAGACCAGAGAACTGCAAGAAGTGCCTCCTCAAGAACACCCCGGAATGGAGAGCAACAAATAGAAGGAACCTGGATTCCAGCTCCGGGTAACCAAAGGTTCTTAACGCTTCAAGGGCGTCGATATGACTCGACATGGTGTGATTCGAGCTCGCTCCACGCCGTCAAAGGGCCAGGATCTCAGCCATGATGTGATGTTGATCCAGCACCTTGTGAAGTCGGAGCGCCTGGTCGTGCAGAGCATAAAGGCTCAGTCCTGTCTGTGCCTTGCCGGCAATCCCGGCAACGCAACAGGCCCTGGTTAAGTTTTTGCGATCAAGCCGATCC
>JBGOTQ010000494.1:0-4414 GCA_041476565.1 Terriglobia bacterium
CATCATCGCAATCGCTAACCAGAAGGGTGGGGTGGGGAAGACAACGACCGCCGTTAATCTCTCGGCCTGTCTGGCTAAATCGGGACGACGCGTGCTGTCTGTTGATGTGGACAGCCAGGCGAATTGCACTTCACACTTTGGAATTGACCCAGAAGTTCAACGCCGCAATGCTTATCACGTGCTCATCGAACCGGATGCTGACTTCAGGTCCGTCATTCTCAACGTCCGTCCCAATCTCGATCTCGTACCTGCTTCGCTCGACCTGGCCACGCTCGACCTGGCCACGCTCGATCTGCAGCTCGCCGGCGCTGTCAATCGGGATCGCAGGCTGCATAAACATCTCAGGGGTATTCAATCCCGCTACGATTACGTTTTGATTGATTGTCCGCCGTCCCTTGGTGTAGCGACCATCAATGCCTTTGCTGCATGCACTCATCTGATCGTCTGCATCCAGACCCACATGTTCAGCTACTCCGGGATGACAAGGTTGCTGGACACGGTCGTCGCCGTAATGGATGCCTACGAAACCAACATTGAATCGTACGCCCTGCCCACACTCCACGAGAGGAATTCGAACTCCCATCAGATGATTCTTGGCAGGATCCGGGACCATTTCGGATCCAACTGTTTTTCCCCCATTCACAAGAATGTCCGTTGCGTTGATGCCTCCATGAAGGGTGTCCCTGTCATCGAACTGGACCGTTCCTGCTGTGCCTCGGTCGACTATTTCCGTCTTTCCCGTGAGGTGATTCATGAGTTCGAAACAGAAAGCAGAATTGCAGGAAGCACTCGACAACTATCACTCTAACCGGTCACCCGAAAACATCACCGCCTCGGCTAACTCCACGCGGAAGATAGTTGATTTGGTCCGTGGCGGTGTGACAGTTCCGAAAGAACCAATTGGCGAGGTCGCAGAACAGAACGTGGTCAACAAACCCTCCAGTCAACTTCCGGCTGAGGAGCCCGAATGGGGAGAGATTCTTCGGAGTTTGACAGCTAGCTGCGATTTGAAGCCTGTGGAAGACTCGGCGTTTGTGGTTAACCAGTTAACCAATGTGCCCGAATTGACGCCTAGATTGGCTAACCAGTTAACCACTGTGGCTAACCAGACTCCATTGGTTAACCACTCCACAGTGGTTAGCCACCCATCACCATCGGCGAAGGCGCGGCAGGGGAACTCTGTAAGAGACGAAAGAGTGTTCAGGTCACGTAAGGACCGGAGGCTAAAAGGGATTCGCATCTCAGCGGAGAAACTCGAAAGATACGAGCTCTGGTGCGTAATCAACAAAACCAGTTTTCAGGACGCAGTCGAAAGAGCATTGGACTGGCTAACCAGTGGTCAACCAGTTAACCACGTATTGATTGATGATCGGGATGATGATGAACTTAAGAATATATGTAAATCAACATCATCATCCACACTCGAACAGATGGCTGCTTTCTACTGCCAATGGACAAAGAACATTATCACCGAAGAGGACCACAGGGCGATGAGGGAGATAGCAGATCTTGACTTGAACACGGTCAAGCTTGGAATTCTTGTCGCCATGTGCCGCAAGGCTTCCTCTCGCCAGGTAAGCCGGAAGATCAATTCATTTCGCTACTTTCTGGGATCGATCCGGGAGGTGGCCCGATCCCGGATGGGCAAGGCGGTCACAGAACGTATTCTGCAGACTACCATGCGGTCGCTCCTCAGTGCACATCCTGATACACCAGCTTTGACCAAAAGGAGCCAACCATGACCCCAGATCAGACCGCAATTGAAAGACTCCGAGCCCATGGTTACTCTGCCTTCCAGACATGTTTTCTCTGGCTGGTGACACTTCATTCCGGGCTATTCCCGCGAAGGCAGTATCTGCAGTTGGCAGTCAAGTCCAGTGGGGAACAAGCCAACAGTTTCCTGGGCAAATTGACAGTGGACAGCCACTGCCGCACCTTCCCGCTGGTCGGCAAGATCGTCGTGTGTCTCCTTTACTCGAGGGTTATATACAGGGCAGTGGGACAAACAGAACTCTGTTTTCGCCGGCCACATGGCCATGATTACGTCACGTCCAAACCGCTTTCATTCGACTTTGTCTTGAGGAATCCACACAACAAGTATCCGGCCACCGAGGAGAAAAAGGTGAGTTGTTTGAGCCCCCATTGCGGCGTGCCAACGTCGAAACTGCTGGGCAAAATCCATCGGCTACTCAAGGAAAGGGCAAAAACTGTGCGCTGTTTTGTAGACAGGTCCCTCTCTTTCTCGCGGCGAACATTCAGGCGCGACCTGTGGTTCATTTCAGTGTGGTGGGTCCCGGGCGTCATACCAGCACTGCAAAAACACAGTACCGAGCCCGGGATCAACGGCGGAAAGCTGCGCATGCAAGTCCTTCGAGTAGTGTTTCGGACAATGGAAGAAAGGTGGCGAAGGCTACGATTACGACCTACACGTAAGAGCAGGCCTAAGCAGCGTTCTCTGACGTTACAAAGTGAAAACTGGGGTGAAAACAGAATGATTTCCTGTTTTCACCGTTCCTTTCACCCATGTTTTCACCCACTACACGTCGACAAGTGCCCACAAATCAGAGAGAAAGCCTGTGGCAGAAGATTAGCGGGGAACAAACGCGGGGACGGAGAGCGGGCGGTGGCGACCCCACTTTTTCACGGTGAAAAACGTTCCAAGTGCCGTGCCGGTTCCGTCGAGGTTTCACCTCCCGTCAGGGTCGCCACCGCCCGCTCTCCTGACCGACAATGCAAGACAAATGTATGACCGAGCGTACTACGACCGCACATGAAATCAAATAGACGAAAACCTAAGACCGGTCCTCGGATTCAGCCACAGGCCAAAGCAAAGAAGGTCACCTGTAGCTTTCGAACCGACCGGGAAGCCTACGATCAACTCCTTGCTTATGCAGCGTTCGTTTCTTCCGATCAAAGTTACGTGATCCGTGAGGCGCTCCAGATTCTTTTCCGAAATGATCGGAGCTTCCAGTCGCATCTCCGCGAGAGAGCAGAGAGAGCGTAACGGAGAATCAGAGTTATCGGCCTTTCGAATCCAGGCTGAACTGAGCTAGAATAGTCCAGTATAGAGCGAGTACCTTTTGGGGCAAGAGTGAAAAAGCAAGAACTCCGGGGGCCCTACTAACAAAGCCCGGCGGACGTTTTAGCGAGCAAACCGCCTTGCTCGTCCTTATCAGCAGCGTATCCTAAGCGTGATGGAATATTTGCTGACGCCTCAACGAGTGACTCATCAACCTTCGAAGGGAGCACCAGCATGAGGATCTTGGATCGCATTACCGTCAATCCGGCCCGGATGAATGGACAGCCTTGTATCCGTGACCTGCGGCTCACCGTCCGGCGGGTGCTGGAAACTTTGGCTACTTATCCGGACCGAAAAGACCTTCTCCAGGAATACCCTGAACTGGAGGAGGAAGACATCCGTCAAGCCCTGGAATTTGCCGCGGCCAACCTCGACGAGCAGGTCATCGACTTGCCCTGCGCCGTATGAAACTCCTCTTGGACCAAGGCTTGCCCCGCCGTACTGCCGCACTTTTACGCCAGGCCGGTGTGGATGCTGTCCACGCGGCTGAAATCGGCCTCTCTACCGCGGACGATGTCGTCATCCTCGAGGAAGGCCGTCGTTCAGGACGAGTCGTGGTCACCCTTGACGCCGACTTTCACACCTGGATGGCCTTAAGCGGGGCCAGCGTCCCTTCGGTGGTTCGAGTTCGCCGGGAAGGTCTGCGTAGCGAGGAACTGGCGTTCCTTCTCCAGGAGGTGCTCCAGCAATGCCACGCCGATCTGGAGGCCGGAGCCCTAGTTACCGTCCAGCAGAACCGCCTCCGCATACGGCGACTCCCTTTAATCCGGTAACACAAACAATCTATTCCCTTTTTTTGCAACCTGGAAGCCCTTGGATGGAAGAAGGGCGCATTGAGCGGCCGCAGTTAGGACCGTGTTTGCGGGACGAGAGCCATGGCTTCACAGTCACTTAAGCCATAAATAGACAATTGGAACCATGAAGTGGGTCATCAGCAAATCAGATGATAGTCCACCTCTTCAGTTGCGGGATTTGGGTCTCTAGGCAGGAGGCCAGACCAGGTAAACGCTAGCGGACTTTTGAGGATTTTTGGCTGGAGTTCAAGGCAACCCACTTTGAATCACTCTGTTGCGTCAGAGTGAGGTCCTGGCTCGGCAGCTCGGTTCCATAACGGAATGAGATAGGAATTTGTCAACCCATTTGAGGGTTTCTTCATGAAAAGGTGCTGGAGAGAGAGAATCTCATTAGGGGGCACGCATCTCAAAACATGAATCTGACTGCGAGCAGCTTCATTCTGGCGCCGGCGCTGGGAACGAAGGGGTGCTACCGTCTTCGAGAGTTGGTGGAATTATCATAAAGCTATATGCTGTAACATGTTACACCGGAGATTGAGGC
>JBGOTQ010000495.1:0-4412 GCA_041476565.1 Terriglobia bacterium
ACATTGAAAGTAACTCCAAGCATACGGAGTCAACATCTGTGTTGTTGCGTGAAATCGTTCAAGTGGTAGAGGGATCCTTCCTCAGCGGGAAGGAGCATGACGAGCTGGCCATTCCATATGCGGCTGCCTCCGATCTCATGAGTGATGTTCTGGCCTTCTCCAAGCCTCATGCGCTCCTGCTGACCGGTTTGGCAAATTCGCACGTGATTCACACGGCAGAGATGGCCGACATTTCTGCCATTGTCTTCGTGCGCGGAAAGGTCCCGCCAGTCGAGGTAATCAGTCTGGCTGAGGAAAAGGGAATTCCTTTGATTTCCTCCCCACTGACCATGTACGAGTTGAGTGGCCGGCTCTTTCAGGCCGGACTGACCGGCTGTGATTTGCAGGCCAAGGCGTGATGTGTCCTTGGGGAGGTCTCAGTGCCTTCATTGACGGAAATCACTCGCATCCAGGAACTCGTCTACGAACTGTTGATCAGTCGCGTGATGACGAAGGGGGTGATTTCTGTTTCTCCTGACACGAGCGTCCTCGAGCTCAAGGAAATCCTGCGCCTGAATAAGATCTCCGGCACGCCGGTGTTGGAAGACGGCCGGTTGGTGGGCATTATCTCCATCGAGGACCTGATTAAATCCCTGGAAAAAGGGGAAGTTGACGCCCCAGTAAAGGCCAAAATGACTACCCGGCTGGTCACCGTTCAGGCAGAGGAATCCGTCATCGAAGCCGTCAAAAAGTTCGCAAAGTACCAGGTCGGACGCCTTCCAGTAATCAATGACAAAGGGGAACTGGTAGGCATTCTGACCAGTGGTGACATCACCCGAGGGGTTCTGGAGGTCATCGGGTTGAACGAGCATTCGGAAGATAAGCGCTTGAGCAAGCGCCAGGTCTTCGAACAGATCCTGTCCGACCAGACTTCGGTCATGTTGAAGTATGTTGTCCGCGCCCAGGACTTCAAGGGCGGGGGCCATGCCTCCAGCCGGCTCAAGCTCGCCCTGGACCGGATGGGGGTTTCGCGCCAGGTTTTGCGCCGTCTGGCCATTGCCACTTACGAGGCGGAAATGAATCTGATTATCCACACGTTGCAGGGGGGAGAACTGACGGCCACCGTGCAACCGGAGAAGATCGAGGTTACAGCCGTGGACACGGGGCCCGGTATACCGGATGTTGAACAGGCTATGCAGCCTGGCTATTCCACTGCCCCTCACTGGATCCATGAACTGGGGTTTGGTGCCGGAATGGGACTGGTCAATATCAAGAAATGTGCCGATGAGATGTCGTTGGAGTCGAAGGTCGGAGCGGGGACACGCTTGACTTTTGCGGTTTACCCCCGGCTGCACACAGCAGAACCGGGGCATGCTGAACAGGGAGGACATAAACCCGCGTGATCCATCTTAGAGAGATCATTCAATCCCTGAATCTGGAAGTCGTGGCAGGCGGGTCTCATAACCGGCCCGTCCGTGCCGGCTACGCCTCTGACCTGCTGAGCTGTGTGATGGGCCGTGCCGGCCAGCAGTACGTCTGGGTGACCTTGCAGTCGCACGTGAATGTGGTGGCAGTGGCCAGTCTGCTTGGTCTTTCCGGAATCATTATCACGGAAGGGAAGAGGCCTGACCCGGAAGCCATCGAGCGGGCTGAACAGGAAGGGGTCGTGCTCATGTTGACACCTCGAACCACATTTTCGGTGGTGGCCGATCTGGGTGCCCTTGGAGTGCGGGGTGAGGTTGGAAGCGCGTGAAGGGTGTGGTGAGGCATGCTGAGGTCTTTGGTGGCCGATTTGCATCTGCACACCGTGCTGTCGGCGTGTGCCGAAGTGGAGATGACGCCACTCCTCATTTTGCGGCGTGCCTCTCAGTTGGGCCTGGGATTAATTGGAATCACCGACCACAACGCTTGCTTGAATGCCGGTGCCGTCATGCTGGCGGCCCAAGGGACGGGGATTTCGGTGTTGCCAGGGATGGAACTGCAGACTCGGGAGGAAGTGCACTTGTTGTGTTTGTTTGATTCCCTGGAGCATTGCCGGCAATGGCAGGAGGAGGTGTGGGCCAGGCTTCCCAACCTCGAGAACCGCGAAGAGGCTTTTGGCGCGCAGTTTGTGGTAGATGCCAGCGGGGACTGGCTTCGCACCGAGCCCCGCCTTCTGTCCACTTCGGCGGACATTTCGATAGAGGCAGCAACCGCCAGGGTCCACCAGTTGGGGGGAGCAGCGATTCCCTGCCACATTGACCGCCCTTCCTTCAGTCTGCTGGCCAATCTTGGCTTTATCCCTCCTGGGCTCGAAGCCGATGCCTTGGAAGTGACGGTACAGTTCCGGCCTGACAAGACTGCGCCCCTGTGGGGAATGTTAGGGGGCCGGCCGCTGGTGGTCAACGGCGATGCCCACCGCCTCCAGGATATTCAGGCTCGAACCACCCTGACGATTGAGGAGACCGTGATCCCGGAAATCCTGCTGGCGTTTCGAGGAGACAACGGCCGCTCGTTAAAGGTGAGTTGGAGGTAGGTGACTTCAGGACGGCGCGTTGAGCTGTCCAACAGAGAATACCGATCGAGGAGACGAACCTTATGAGCCAATGCGAATCAGAGAATCTGGATCTAAATCCGCTAGATAAGATAATCGATCAATATGCTGCCGCGAAAGGATCACTGATCCCGATCTTGCAGCGGGCCCAGGATCTCTATGGCTTCCTTCCCTGCAAGGTCCTCAAGCACATTGCCGAACGGACCTGCGCCCCGCTGAACGAAGTCTATGGCGTGGTGACTTTCTATGCCCAGTTTTACCTGGAACGGCGAGGGAAATACGTCATCCGGCAGTGTGACGGGACGGCCTGCCACATTCGGGGAGCAGCCAAGATCATGGATACAGTTGAAAGGGATTTGGGAATCAAGGTGGGCGAGACCACTCCAGGTTACAAGTACACCTATGAAGTGGTTTACTGTCTGGGTTCCTGCGGACTGGCCCCAGTAGCCGTCATCAACGACAAGTTTTATGGACGGCTGGAGCCTAGCGAATTTGTGCTGGCTCTCAAGGGATTAAAGTAACGGTGCTGGAACTCGCTTTGCACGTGCTCGATGCGATGCGGAATTCGGTCGACGCCGGAGCAGACCGGCTCGAACTCAGCATCCTGGAAGATCGGGAACAAGATCGTATGATGATCGAATTGACAGACAATGGACAGGGTATGGCCCGTGAACTGGCCGAGAAAGTGCTGGATCCGTTTGTAACCACTCGCAAGACAAGGCATGTTGGGTTAGGTTTACCCCTCTTTGCGGCCGCGGCGCACCGTTGTGATGGCGATTTTCAGGTCCGGTCGGCACCGGGAGAAGGAACTCGGCTTACCGCCGTGTTCCGCTACAACCATTGGGATCGGGCACCTCTTGGAGACATGCCGTCTTCCTTGTTGGCCATCCTCTTGGCCGAACGCCCCGTCGACGTGCTTTACACGCATCGAGTGGGTAGCCGGCAGTTTTGCTTCGACAGTTCCGAGATCCGGCAGGAACTGGGGGACCTTCCATTGTCGTTACCGTCAGTGCGTACCTGGATGCTGAAAGCGTTGCAGGAAGGAGAAAGAGGCCTGCGAGACTCGGGGGGGCAGTTCTTAGATTGAAATGGGGGACTTGACCATACAGGCCAGCAATTAGTTCCCGGAAGCGTTGGGAGGACAACGGATGCTTAAACTGAAAAGCGTGGACGAGCTCAAAAAGCTAAGGGAAGAGGCTCAAAGGGCCTTTCATGTGCGGACCCAGACCAGTACCCGCATCATCATTGGCATGGGCACTTGCGGCATCGCCGCGGGAGCGCGGGAGGTCATGCATGCCATCCTGAAGGAACTGGAACAACGGAAGATCGAAGCCAATGTGGAGACCACCTCCTGCATTGGCATGTGTGTGAAGGAACCCCTGGTCGACATTGAACAGGGCGGGGTGACCCGCGTGACTTATGGCAACATCAAGGTGGACATGGTGCCGCGTCTTATTGAAGAACACCTGGTGAAAGGAAAGATCGTCCCGGAATGGGTGGTTGGCCGCCTGGGAGCGGAAGGAATCATCTGAGATTTCCGATTTTGGAATTCAGACGTTAATGAAGGCACACCCCGGGAATTCGGGCCCCAGCGTGGGGAGTACCCAGTTACCCGGGGAAAAACCTCGAATCCCGGAAACCAAAATCTGAAACCCCGAATAAGCTAAGGAGGAACCGTCATGGCTGAGCAATTTTACCGCGCCAACATTCTAGTCTGTGGCGTGGCAGGTTGCGCTGCATCAGGCTCATTAGAAGTTCTCAAAGCGATGGAAACCGAGATTCAACGTCGCGGTTTGCAGAAAGAAGTCAATGTCATACAAAGTGGATGCCGGGGTTTTTGTGCGATCGGGCCGATCATTACAATTTACCCGGAGGGGATTTTCTACTGCCAGGTCAATGC
>JBGOTQ010000496.1:0-4402 GCA_041476565.1 Terriglobia bacterium
CATCTGAGGGGCCAGGTGGTGCTGGGAGAGGAGCAGTTCGTCACCCGAATCCAGGAAGTCTTGAAGGGGGATGAGCGCGAACAAGCCGAGTTGAAGCAGCTAAGGCTCCGGCCGAACTGGGAGGAGGCGGTGCAGGTGGTGAAAGAGCTGAAGGGGGAGAGATGGGAAGCCTTCCGAGACAGGCAGCGAGATTGGGGGCGCGATTTGGCGTTATGGCTGGGCCGGGCGGTCTGTGGAATGAAGCTCAGGGAGCTGGCCGAGGCCGTGGGCTTGGGCCATTACGGCAGTGTCGCCACAGCACTCAAGTATCTCGAACAGCAAAGTTTCCGCGACCGGAAACTCGCCCAGCTGATGTCTCGAGCCAAGCAGCGATTAACAAATAATGAGATGTGGCCCTAGCCTTACCCTAGCCCTAGCCTTACCCTAGCCTTTCCAAAAATGCCGTCCCGAAATCTCTAAAATAATTCACCACAAACCTTTCCACTGTGAGAAAATTAGTTACGGGGCGAATTATCTTAAGCGGTCAGAATTCAACTCTTCTCACTTGAAATGCATTTGAGGCCTTCCAAAACCCACCCGCGCGTGGTTTTCGTTTTTTGTCGGCCCCTGCCTTCCAGGGAACTGGCAAGAATATCGCCTTAACGGTGCCCAGAGGAGGTCCTATGGAAAACGAAGATGTGATCAGCACTGAAGAAACGGGATTGTCCGATTCAGACCTGCTGCGTCAGCGTATTACCCTGCGGGCCTATGAACTGTACGAAGCAAGAGACTGTGTCGACGGCCTCGACGTGCAGGACTGGCTACAGGCGGAGGACGAGATCCTAAGAGAGGCCCTGGAGCCCGAAAAAGCCAACGCAGTTGGCGGTTGAATGGTAATTTGCTGCCCACGGAGTAACGAGGAAGTCATTCACTCGATGCAGGCGAGAGAAGGGGGAAGACTGCCAATTTGAAGGGCGTACTTGGCGGTCATTCTGCTTGAAGACTCAGATCTGTGTCGACACCCAGCTGACCATAGCCATACCCTCCAATGACCTGTCTGGCCTTCCTCTTAAGGCACCCACCAAGGCTGAGTGGGTCCAGGTCGACGGCTCGGGGAGATAACCTGTGGCTGCGCTTCGATGAGTAACTCCAGGGGAATGCACCCCATTTGCTTCAAAACATCTGCATTTGCCAGAGGTCGTGCAGGTGGAGAACTCCTTCAAGCCTTCCTTCCTCGCTGGCCACCGGCAAGGAAGTGATCTTGCGCTCCTCCATAATCTGCAGGGCAGTCACAGCCATGGCTCGCCGGTCGATGACGCGCGGTTTCGGATTCATGCACTCCCCGGCGGTCTTGGCGAGGACGTTCTCGTCCCGCTGTAACAACCGCCGAAGATCCCCATCGGTGATAATCCCTGCAACTTTGGAGTCCTCCTTCACGACGCAGGTCATCCCCAGCCCTTTTCGGGAAATCTCATAGATGACATCGTGCATCGATGTCTTGATGCCCACCTGCGGGATTTCCTCTCCCACATGCATGAGATTCTCCACGCGCATGAGCCGTTTGCCCAGCTTCCCACCCGGATGCAGGCTGGCAAAATCCTCGGCTTTGAATCCCTTTCGTTCCGAAAGGGCAATGGCCAGTGCATCACCCAGGGCCAGAGTGGCTGTGGTACTGGCTGTAGGTGCTAGTCCTAGCGGACAAGCTTCGCGGCGAATGCTGACATCCAGCACCACATCACTGTAACGGGCCAGCGTGGATTGCGGATTTCCGACCATGCTGATCACCGGGATACCCAGCCGTTTCAGCGTCTCCAACAAGCTCAGGATCTCTTCGGTCTCCCCGCTGTTCGAGATCGCGAGGACAATATCCCCCCGAACTACCATTCCCAGGTCTCCATGGATGGCTTCAGCAGGATGAAGGAACAATGCCGGGGTGCCCGTGCTGCTCAGTGTGGCCGCGATCTTCTTGCAAATGATCCCGGATTTCCCCATCCCGGTCACTACGACCCTGCCACAACAGGCGCAAAGAACATCCACTGCTTTCTCAAATCGATCGTCGATCCGGTCCAGTAACTCCATGATCGCTTCGGCTTCGATTCGTAGGACCTTCTTGGCTGTTTCCGCGCTCATTTGGCGTATCTTTTCAAAAAGTGGCTCAGATGCTCCAGGCGGAGGCTGATCGCAATTTTCTCTATCTTATCAAATTCTTCGACCGACAGTGATTGCTTGAGGAGACTCTCCATTTCGGATAACTCGGGTAAGGCGACAAAGAGAGTTTCAAGTCTTGCCCCATGAAGGACTCCCCGTCTGGCCAGGTAGTGGCTGGTCAGTCTCGCCGCAGGATAGTAAAAGAAAATATTCGGCCCGGGGAGGGGAACCAGAATCGGGCTCAGGAGAATCGTGATTAGAGTGATGACAAAGTCGACAATTCCCCAGGCGGTGTGTTTTCTTTGATTTCGGGCCAGTAGTCCCATGAATTGCTTCTGGGCCGCAGGCCCCTGCGACGTCGGAGTGTGGAAAACGCGCAACTGGCTGGCATGGCGCATCAACTTGAAGACCCGCTCCATTGGATCAATCTTCTCTTCGAGCGCATAATATGTATCTCGAACCACGATAATCAGGTTCCGGAGAAAATGGGAGATTCTGCCCTCACGCTTTTGCAGCCGCTGGAGGATACGATCGACTGGGTTTGTGAAATCGGAACGAAGCAATTCGTGAGTTAGAGGATCGATTCTTTCACCTTCAGTGTAGAGAACGGTCGAGCCGCCTCGAACCTGCATCAGGTAGAAATCCATTTTGAGTTCGTGCCCCGACTGATGATCCCGGGATGGCCAGGTGACGCAAGGGCTTCGTCAGAGTGTCACATCTAGCGAGACTGATTATTCCTTGCGTCTTTTGTTGCCCCCGCCAGGATCTCGGCCTTACCCAGTTCGCTGTGCCGATATCCGTAGGCAAAGTAAATCACAATCCCGATTACCATCCAGACCACTAGACGCTCCCAGGTCTCGCGGGGAAGGCTCGCCATCAGGGTCAGGCTTACAAGGGCCGAGAGGATCGGGACCAGGGGAACCAGAGGGGTTCTAAATGGACGTTTCAGTTCCGGACGTTGGCGGCGCATAAAGATGATGCCGATCGAGACAATCACGAAAGCCATCAGGGTCCCAATACTGACCAGCTCGCCCAAAATGCGAATCGGGGTGAAGCCAGATGCGACAGCGACAGCGATGCCAGTAATGATTGTCGTAACGTGCGGTGTTCGGAAGCGGGGGTGAACCTTCTTGGCCCAGGGAGGAAGCAGACCATCCTTGGCCATGGAGTAGAAGACCCGGGGCTGCCCGAGCATCATCACCACCATAACGGAACTCAAGCCTGCCAGCGCTCCCAGCTTCACCAGAATCGGCATGATGTTCATCAACCCGTACCAGAGGCTCCCCTGGGCTTTCACTTTGGCAGCGTCAATTGCGACTGCCATGGGCGCCGCTACTCCCAACTCCTTGTAGGGGACCAGTCCCACCATTACTCCGGAAACCAGCACATAGAGGATCGTGCAGATGATAAGAGATCCCAAAATCCCGATGGGCATGTCGCGCTGCGGATTCTTGGCTTCCTGGGCCGCGGTTGAGACGGCATCGAATCCGATGTAAGCGAAAAAGATCACGGCGGCTCCGCGGAAGATTCCGCTCCAGCCATACTCCCCGAATACCCCGGTATTCGGAGGAATGAACGGGTGCCAGTTGGTGGAGTTGACAAACATGCCCCCAGCCCCGATGACGGCAATCACCACTACCACCTTCAAGATGACGATAACGGAATTCACGTTGGCGGATTCCTTAATGCCGATTACCAGCAACATGGTGACTGCAGCAGTGATCAGGACAGCCGGCAGATTGAACACCGCCGTGACCGTCTGGCCGCTGGCAGTGGTCATCGCCGTGCCTGGCGCTGCACTGAGAATGGGTGGTAAGGTCACTCCGACATCGTGCAGGATACTCACCAAATACCCCGACCAGCCCACAGCCACCGTAGCAGCACCCAGCGCATACTCCAGGATCAAGTCCCAGCCAATGATCCAAGCGACGAACTCTCCCAAGGTGGCGTACCCGTATGTATAAGCGGAACCGGCAATTGGAACCGTAGAGGCAAACTCCGAATAGCACAGACCTGCCAGGGCGCTGGCGAGGCCGGCAACCATCATTGAAATCACAATGGCTGGTCCAGCGTGGGCCGCTGCGGCCTGCCCCGTCAGAACGAAAATGCCAGTCCCGATGATGGCTCCTATGCCCAGCGTAATAAGGTTGATGGGGCCGAGGACCCGCTTGAGAGTGTGTTCACCCGTAGCGGCGATCTCAGTTTCTATTAGCTCAATGCTCTTGGTGGCAAAAAGTGACATTTCCGCACCTCAAGTGTCGTACTTTCTCTTCCA
>JBGOTQ010000497.1:0-4351 GCA_041476565.1 Terriglobia bacterium
CCAGGTCCCGTCAGGAAGCTGCCGGCTTGAGGAGGGATTATAGATCTGGCCAAATCGTACATCCCGGCTCAGGGCATCCTTTCCAAGCACCGTTCCCGAGCGGGGATCCTTGGTGAAATTGGGGTCAAAAAGGGCTGAGAAATCCCCTTGCTTGAAGGCTCCAATCGGCAGATTGTTGAAACCGGAAGTTCTCCAATCGCTTTGACGATTTCCTTCATAAGAGAAGAACCAGTGAGTCTTGTCTTTCTTGATGGGCCCACCTGCGGTAAGACCAAAATTGTTGAGAACCTGGGTCCCCTTGTGGCATTGGCCATCGGGACCTGGCACCGCTTTACAGCTCCAGCTGGCGGCGTTGAGTACCTTGGTGTCGTTAAACAAGAAGAGCGTTCCGTGAAGGTCGTTGCTGCCCGATTTCAAAGCGAAATTAACCAGGGCAGTCTGGGTGTTGCCGTACTGGCTGGAAAGGGCACCGGTCTGCAACTTGAACTCGCTAATCGTGTCCAGCGTGGGGGTGAAATCATTGATGTTCCCGTTGAGGTCCATGCGTCCCAGGGTAATGCCATCGATCAGGATCTCGTGGCTGTAAAGCTGGCCGCCGTTGATGGTGCCTTCAAACGTGCTCCCCTCGGTTCCGGGCATGGCGGAGAAGATAAACGTCTGAATCTGCCGCGTGCCGTCACTCACGAAGATCGGCCAGCTGTGCACGTCACGGTCGGTGGCATTGATTCCGATTTCCGCCGTCGAGGCTTCCAGCAAGGGGGGCTCGGCAAAGACTTCCACCGTTTGCGTGATTTCGCCGACTTCCAGGGTAAAGTCTAGCGTCACGACCTGGGCCAGCAAAACATCCACGTTGTCTCGCAGGGCGGTTTTGAAGCCCTCCAATGCGGCTGTGATCTTGTAGCTGCCGGGTTTCAGGTAAGGCATCCGATAGACCCCTGCCGAGGTGGTAGTCGCCCGGGTCTCTTCCCCGTTGGCCTTGTTGGCGGCGACCACTTCAGCTCCGGGAACCAGGGCGCCCTGCGTGTCTATCACGACACCGGTGAGGGTGCCGCGGCCGCTCTGAGCATGTAGCGGCAGAGTCATGTTTAGCAGACATAAAACAATGACGAGACCCGAGATGAAAAGTGCTCTCTTCATGTGGCCCTCCACTATCCGAGTGTTCAGCGGAAGATCTCCGTACGAAGCGAAAACAACCCGATGCCAGTAGAGAACTTCCAATAAGTGGGGAGGGTCTTGCAAACCGAACCCCTTGTGCAGGATCGTTTCAGACGATCGTCTTCGCCCCGCCTGGCGGGAATAAGGTATCCACTGCACGGGATTGCGCACACCCACCGGAAACTCACAGAGGTCATGGGGCACTTCGATGAAAATCCAGTTTTGGTAGCCACGCTGACCGCGTTTTTGCCGGAATCGTGGACTTTTGAATGTCAGGAAAAACCCACGGCTTGCAGGAAGCGCTTGCCGTGGCTACCAAAGCCATTTTTATTGGCGGTGGCGCGCCATACCGAGGCATGGCAAACTCTCATGGATAAGTCTTCTAGACCGGCACTAAGCGTAAGGCATTGCCACTGAGGATCTTCGCAAGAACGTCGGCGGGAAGGTTTAACGAAATAAGAATGTCGTAAAGCCCATTGTCGAATTGATCCCGTCCGAAGAACATTCGGTCCTGGTAATCCATGAGGAACTTGCGGCTGAATTCCAGGTCCCGGGAAAGGGCAACCTGGCCTGACCCTCCGGAAAGATCGCAATGCAGGTTGGGGAATCTCTCCAAGAACTGCACGATCCGTCCACGTCCTACAACGGGTTTTCCTTTAGGATAGACCAGAGGTTCCTCGTCGGCATCAGCCGATATCTCCCGCCAGAAGCCCGGCGCGTGTCCCAGGAATTGTGTCTTGGGGCAGAGGCGCAGAGGAGCTTCCATGTTCTCCAGGCCGCCTCCATACCACCACTGCCATGAATTCGCTATCCCCTGTCGTGGCAATGTCACGTCCAGATGGAAAATAACCGGCAAGCCGAGTTCGCCACAATATTGGAAAATCCGGATGACATCGGGATCGTCGTACCGTATGCGACGCTTAAATTCTCCGAAAACACGCACCCGGTGAATATTGACTGCGGCCTTCAGTCGGTCCTGAGCACGGGGATCGCGCGGATCTACGGTTGTTCCGGGGATGAAGCGATCCGGATAGCGCTCGGCAACCTCGATCACGTCGCGAAAGGTAATCCCGACTCCGGGCGGGTTCAGAACCGAATAATAGTAGGGATCCAATTCGCCTTCCGGCACTTCCCAACTCAGCAGCCAGGTTCGCTCGATGCCAGCTGCATCCATATTCTCTATGATGCGAGCACCGTTGTAAGCGAGCCAGCGAGGATGATTGTGCACATCAATAACCCGATGCTGGGGGCTTCTTTTCCCCTGGTCTAGGGACTTTTGTTCACTCGATGATGTCCTGTTCATCGACAACGCACCCCTGGCCGCCAGAGTGCCTGCCAATCCAGTCGCAATGAATTCGCGTCGCCCCAATGAGGAATGAGTCATTCTTTTTGAACCTGGTTGCATTGGACCTCCATGCGCAGCCTAGTGATCAGCCGAGCGCTGGCGTGCCAATTCCACGCCCTTTGTGGTGACGTAATACTTCGACAGCATGTTGGGCTTCTCCCATGATGGAAGAGACCGAGGATTTTTAAGATAGTGCAAGAACTGGCTGACCACCTGTCCAAATTGGGCTTCATGGCCAACTCGAAATTGTTCAGGAATCTTGATCCACAACTCCCCACCACGATCTTCGACTGCCATTCCCGGATACCTGTCCTGTAGGACTCCAATCCTTTTTTTTAAAGCGGCAAGCACCTGTTCCTTAAAACCCAGGTTGTTGGGAACCACATACACTTCGGGCCGGTAATTCTGTTCCGGTCCCTGCCGCAATTCGATACGTGATCGGGAACCGCGAAAGATTGACCGATAACTGTCGCCCACTCCCTGCGCCGCTTCATAGTTCCAGATAACATTCAATTTGACGTGAATGCCCCGCAACGAGTAAGAGACAAGGTTATTGCAGTAATACTCCAAATGATCGCTTTTAAGATTGGAGAGAAGGTTTGCCGGGAAATCCGCTTCTCCGGTCACACTCTGGAACTCGGTTTTGGTCAAGAGGGTTGGCCACCGTTTTGCAGCAACAAATTGGATGTCATGGCGGTAATCAATCATTTGCTCCGGGAAGAGCGACCATTGCACCAGGTCGACCAGATGCGTGCCTATGTCGGACAGGCCCTCACCCTGCTGGTTGATATCGAAAAACCAGACCGGACGCAGGAGCGGAATACCTGCCACGTTCTTCATAAGGTAATGCACGCTCTCCATGAAAACACCCGGTTCCTGCTCGCTTCCAGGTAGAGTTTCCCCGAAAATGCCTGGATCATTGACCAGTTCCCTTTGAAGAATGAAGGTGATTTCGAGCCGCTCAGTCATAATGTCATAAGCAACGGTTCCATGGCCCTCGGCCGCAGTGAGTACAGCCTCGAGTTTCGGTAGATCTGAACTCTCAATGATCCAGGGCTTATCGGCCAGCACATGAAACCTAGCGTCAACGCACAACTGAATCTGGGCAATCTTGTCCCGGTTACGACCAGACAGGACGACCACGTTGCCAGGGCGTTGCTCCAGCATCCGTTCGAAGAAATCGGGCCCTGTGTAAATCTCCAGGTCCCAGTTGGTGGGGTTGTCCTTCCGTCTGTTGAATAGGGCAATTCGGTTCAGATGGGCGATCAGGTCTGGCCCAAGGGGTGCGTAGATTGCGACATGCCTGGAAACGCCCGGCAACATTTCCTTTTGTAGGAGCGCCGCATGGAAATGCCCGGGATCGAGGGTAATCAGCCGCACTTCGTCGGCCGAAGCATTCTGGCTTTGCTTATGTGAGGCCGCCAGGCACAAAAGCGGCGCGAGCAACCAGAAGCCCGGCAGGACCGTGGAGATCTTGAGGAGCCTTCCTGGCAGGCTCCCCCTCACGGATCGTGACGCGTCCAGATTGTTCATTTCGATCCCATAGCCGGCAAAGCCATGAAAACCAGATAGGAAAACGAGTCTCACCCGAAGGATTTTTGACGGTGGGATTGTATGACTTCCCAACACCTTTTTGAATCATTTCTTTAGAGAAAGCTAAGAAGAGGCTTTGAGAAAGTCTCAATGGGTAGTGCATCGTGGAAATCCTTTTTCCCGTCGGTTCCGACCTTTGGAGACTGCCACTGCTCGAGCAAACGCGTCCGCCGGTGCCTGTGCCTGCCGGTCCCGCCATGAAACGCCGACATCGGGTCCTCGATCACGGCTCTTATTCAATAGGCGTTAGGGTGATTA
>JBGOTQ010000498.1:0-4319 GCA_041476565.1 Terriglobia bacterium
ATCCCGCGCATCGCCGAGCGCATAAGGAAAACCGCCCCCCCAGGCGCCGATCTGAAGTCATGGGGATACTGAGCCGGGAAGGTGGAGCGATGAACGCAGGGATTGCGAAGAGCAGACTTACGACGGCGTTGGGTCTGCTGTTGTAAACTAGGGCCGAAAACAAGGGCAAACCCCTTCTCTCGAAACCCATGAGCATGACACGTCACAAAGCATTGGCATCGGTCCTGACAGTTCTCTCCTTGGCCATCATCATAGTCGCAGAAACTGAGACGGCCTCTGCAGAAATCCGCCTAGGACCTCCCTTTAGGGTCGAGCAGCACGAGGGAAGCTGGTGGATGGTCGCACCCGATGGGAAGCGCTTTTTTTCCCGCGGTGTCTCGGTTGTCAACACCGGCCTTTCCTGGCTTGAATTTAAACCTGAGAACCCTGGATATGCAGCCTGGCAGCATTACAAACGACCCTTGCAGTGGGCGGATGCAACGCTTGAGCGCTTGAAAAGCTGGGGGTTCACGACCATTGGCGGCTGGAGCGATCCCGCGACACTCAAGCTTTCTGCCAAGATGGACATGCCCTACACCGTGGTGCTCCATCTCGGCGCTTCCGGAGTGCCCTGGTTTGATATGTGGGATCCGGCAGTGATCCATGATGTAGAACGGATTGCCCGGGAGCAGATCGAAAAAGTCAAGAAGGACCCTCTCCTGATCGGCTACTACACAGACAACGAACTGGGGTGGTGGAATGCGGCTCTGTTCAAGATGGTTCTCGAGCATCCACCCACAAGCCAGACCCGCCAGCGCTTGATCAAAGTGTTCCGCGAGCAATACAAGAATGAATGGACCTCCTTGACTAAGGATTTCGAGCCTGTCGGTGTCAGTGACTTCGCAGGTCTTGAGAAGGGAGGTCTGCTGTTTCTGCATCCAGGTGGAGAAGGCATGGAGACAATCAAGCGCTTCATGTCTATGGTCGCACATCGATACTATGAGCTATGCCACAACGTGATCCGAAAATATGACCCGCGCGGCCTGATCCTGGCTGATCGGTACCAGTCGTTCTATTATCCCGAAGTAGCCCGCGAGGCAAAACCCTACGTCGATGCCATCTCGATCAACTGGAACCCGGAGTGGAATGATGGAACCTCAACACGCTTCTTCTTTGAAACGTTGCATGCTCTCACCGAGAAACCCATTTTGATCACCGAGTACTACGCTTGCGCCATGGAAAACCACAGCGGCAATCAAAATAGCAGCGATGGTTTTCTGGTAGTTCAAACCCAGGAAGAGCGAGCCGAGTCGTTTCGCAATTCCACCGTTGCCATGGCATCCTTTCCTTTCGTAATTGGCGCAGACTGGTTTCAATATTACGATGAGCCGAAGTACGGTCGTGACGACGGAGAGAATTACAATATGGGGCTCGTCGACATTTATGACGAACCCTATGAAGAAATCACTGCTGCGGCCAGGAAGCTCGACTTGAATGCGCTACATGCAAACCCTCCTTCGGGAACGGACGCCAGCATGGGCGTTCCCCGGGCGCCCAAAGATCCCATGGCGGGGAAAGACATTCGCCAGTTGATGGAGTATTGGGACCGCCGACGAGGGTTAGTTAAGTGTGCTTCCCCTTTTCCTGTCGCAGATCTATATGCCTGCTGGGATGAAGACGCTCTCTATCTGGGCGTGTACTGCATGGACTCAGTTGAACCCGGATTCTACAAAGACAACAAGATTCCTGAGGTTGACCGAATAGAATGGAACCTTAAACTGGGTCCGGACGACAAGCAGAAAGCTATTCGGATACGGATGGGAGCGGGGGGCGAGCCCTCAGTTTATGGGGCTCAGGTGGAAATCAAGCATGCTGCAGGCATCCGAAATGTTGCACTGGTCCGATTGCCTGCTGAGCTAATCGGAAAGCCAAAGCTGCAACCGGAATCCATTCTCCCAGTTGTGTCCACAATAAGGACCTTTACCCGAGCTCATAGCATGGAATGGAAAGCAGACTTGAAACTGGGTAAGTGACGATGGCCGGAGCCCTGTCCGTTTTGACTACTGAGCTGGACGAGTGGGATCGACCCGATGCTCTGGTCAGCGCCGGTCGGTTCCTTATTCGTCGCTACTTTGAGGAAAAGGCCAATGTCAGGCTCGAAGTCTGACTGCATCGAGTAGAGTGCCACTAAACGTGGGAGATTGGGGAGGTCATGCGGGGGACGGGGCGCACCGGTGGACTGATACCCTGGTCCAAGTAACCAGTTTAAGTTATGAGCCCGAAGCCCTGGCTTTTAACTGACTTCCATCGGCGATAACCCAACCGGTTCTAGGCTCAAGGAGTCTGAACCCCACATAGCGCAGGTTGCAACTGGCATCATATTTGAACCATCGGACATTCGCTGTGAAGGATCGCCCATTTGAAGCAACCAGTCGCAGGTTGTCCCCTTCTTTGACGTCTTGATCAAAGATGAAACATCCGCCGATGGGACTCACCACAAGGGTCTCAGCTTCACTTTCGAAGGTGGTCCCGGTGGAATTCTGGCCAACCACCATGAACTTGACCTTCAATGGGATCCGTTTCGCTGTACGCATCCCGTTTGTCCTGGGTCGGACCGATCGGCTTTCAGTAATTGGCATGGTGTGGTAAATCTATCCTTTCCTCAAAATCGGGAGCATGTTGCTGAAGGCACAGTTTTTGAGTTCCGAGTGCAAGATTGCATTTGATTTCCTGATTGAGCAGCAATTGGTCTCGCCTTTTCCATCTTCTATCGTCTCCATAACTTCTTGAGAAATCTGGCCTTGGCCAAATCCCGGGACTTACCGGGGATTTCCTGGGCCTCGGCAGTCTGTAAATGAGAGGGGCCAACCACCCAGCCAGGCAACTTCAATTCTGAAATTCCATTAGCATTTCTGTCGCCGAATCTATGTCCCTGCCAGCAGGCTTTCAATTTCACTGCGAAGCATCCGGTACGGAATCCATTCCTGTAACCGTCTCCCTCCCAGGCGCGCATAGAATTTGTGCGCTAACTCGTTCCAGTCCAAGACCATCCATTCCAAACGACCGCACCCACGCTTGAGAGCCTCTTGTGCGCAATAAAGGAAGAGTTGATAGCCGACGCCGCACCCGCGATGTTCGGGAAGTACAAAGATGTCCTCCAAGTACAAAGTGGGTAGTGCAAGAAACGAAGAATAGGTTTCCAAAACGATCGCGTAAGCCACTGAACGTTGCTCTAAGTCGGCGAGCAATATATCAATTCGCTTACTCTCCCCGAAGGCATCGTTCAAGAGACGCTGGCAGGCATCTCGATCGGGTCGGGAGAGCTTCTCGTAATCTGCCAGGGCATTGACCAGGGAAATCACGGTCGATCCATCTGCGTGACCTGCATGACGAATCTGAATCTGAGAATGAGTCAAGAGATCCTCCTTTTTCTTTCTATTTCGATAGAGTATACTGCGCCGGAATTGCATAGGGATTCTACTTCCTTTTGTTGAAAATGCACTGCGGGTATCTGTACATTGCATATGAACGCGCAGACCCTGTCACCTCGATTTGAAGAATACCTGGACCAGAAGAAAGCCCTTATCGAAAGAACCCTTGAACGGTTGTTGCCCCCAGCCGATGAGGAGCCCAGGATCATTCACCAATCCATGCGCTACAGTGTTTTTGCGGGTGGGAAACGGCTCAGGCCCGTGCTAGCCGTGACAGCCTTCGAGATCCTAGGAGGGGAGGGGGACCAGATTCTCCCTTTGGCTTCCGGGCTGGAACTGATCCACACCTATTCTCTCATCCACGACGACCTACCTTGCATGGATGATGACGATTTCCGCCGCGGACGACCTACAAACCACAAGGTTTATGGAGAAGCCATTGCTGTGCTGGCAGGGGATGCCTTGTTCTCCCTGGCTTTTGAATGCTTCCTGGGGAAAGGAATGACTGAGCCCATCCCTTGGGCGATCCTGGGCCAGATTAGTCACCGTATCGCCTACGCTGTTGGCAGTAGAGGCCTGGTCGGGGGACAGGTCATGGACATTGAGAAGTATTCCAAAGACCGGCAGCTCCAAACCCTTGAACAAACCAGTCATATGAAAACCGGTCAATTAATTCAGGTGGCTTTGGAGTGCGGCGCGGTGTTGGCCGCAGCTGACCAAGGTGCACTGGCAGCACTCCGAGATTATGGTCAGGCTATTGGAATTGCATTTCAAATCACTGACGATATCCTCAATGTCACGGGTGATGCTCGGAAACTCGGAAAGGGTGTGAATACTGATGCAGCTCGCGACATTGTCACCTTCCCCGCCCTGCTCGGGGTGGAGGGAGCACGAATGCAGGCTAGGAAT
>JBGOTQ010000499.1:0-4316 GCA_041476565.1 Terriglobia bacterium
AGTGGTACTCATCTTGAAAACACTATCGCCATCTTCAAATCCCAGGATGTGACTGTAGGCCCAATAACCCAGCCCGCCGTCTTTGGGCAGACAGTACCCACCGATGCCAGGACCGGGGAAGATGATGTTGCTGTGTGTCGGCCTCGTTTTGATGGCCCGGATGACCTTTGTGAGATCCACGCCGGTCCGTTCGGCGAATATGGACCATTCGTTCAGGAATGCCAGAATGGTTGCCCGGTATGAGTTCTCAACAATCTTGGTCGTCTCGGACTCAATGGGCCGATCCATCACCGTCAACGGGAACTTCTCGACATTGAGCACCTCGTTCAGGAACTTGACCACGCGCTTTCTTGCCTCGTTGTTGCAGCCCGAGCAGACCCGCCAGAAGTCGCGAATGCTGCTGACGTAATCCTTGCCCGGCATGACCCGCTCGAAGCTGTGGGCCAGCAGCGGCTCTTCTTTAATGGCACGGGCTCGGAATGCCTTTTTGAGGATCGGCCAGGCCACAAACTCCGTGGTGCCGGGAGCGACCGTGGTTTCGATGAGGACCAGGCATTTGGGTTGGATCTTTTCACCGATCGTCTTCAGGGTGGCCTCAAGCGCTGCCATCTCGGCCTCCCCGGTTTTCATGGCGCCCAGGTGATGCTTGGTGTAGTCACATTGAACGTCCACCACGACGCAATCTGCCAGGGCCAGGCAGTCGGGATTATAAGTGGCTGTGAGCGTCTTCTTTTCCAGGACGCAACGGGTGATCATCGGGTCGACCTCGGGATCCTCGGACTTTACCGGCGACTCCCCCCGGTTGAGCATAGGCGTCTTCCAGTAACTGCGCGTGCTGGGCCGCTGGCAGCCGATGACGAATTTATTGGGATGGCCCTTCTTTTTGTGGACCGTGTCTGCCACGATCGCTGCCATCACTGCCCCGACGAAACCCAAGCCCATCACCACGACAACCTCTTTGCCTTCGTCATGGGAGGCTGCTGCAAGCTTTTGGAGTCGCCCGTACTCGACCGCGTAATTCTCTTTGGTTGGCAAGGCAAACTTTTCACCAGTGGGACTGACAGAATATTCCGGCATAACCGCCCTTTCTTAAGAGGAGTTGTTCATACACCTGTTTGGCGCGCCACCTATGATGAAAATCCCCTCCCTTGGAGGTGATGAAGCTTTGATAAAGCTTCATCACCGCAGGTCCGCCGGGGAGGGTTGAAATACGGACTTCGGATTCAAATCCACCCCTGGCGCTCGGCGACCGCCGTCACCCGCGCCTTCCCCTCCGTCGGAGAGGATTTTCAAGAGAGGATGCGCAAACGCTGTCCGCCGATGCAATTACGTCCTGGGGAATGTTAGCCCTGGCCCTCGGATAACCGCTGTTATCCCACTGCGGGCATGCGCGGGACTTATGCTAAGACAAGACGCCTGAAACGTCAATCCCGCCCTCGCATCGGGCGCAATCAGACGCTCCAGCGCAGCGTACTGGCATTGGGCGATCTGCTGTTACCGATGAGGCCTCGGAAGAAGGGGCCCGTGTGAGCGGCAATTTGAATTCGTACTCGCGCTACGACCCTTTAGGAGCAATGTCGGCGCCACTGCGCAGGTCATGGGTCCTCAGAGAGGGTGACACCAGCTCCGGCTTTTCTTTCTTTTCGTTTTGTCCAGAAGGTTTGGCTGGTTCTGCGGGCGGTTTCGCAGGATTGCCCACGTGGACGTCACAATTGCCAAAGCTGACCTGCAATTTTCCGCCAGCCCCGTTCTGACTGAGCTTTACCTGAAGCGAAGTTGCGCGTATGGTCGTTTGATCTCCGACGTGCCCGGACAAGTCAACGCTCTCAGCGTCGATTTCGCCCGCGATCTCCCCTTCCGATTTGACTTCCGCAACTTTGATGTGGCCGTGTACCGTGCCGGTACGAGTGACAATCAAGGTCGGTGCCGACACGTCCCCCAGTAAGTTGCCGCTTACCGTAATAGGACATTGAGAACGGATGGCTCCTTCGAATTCAGTCCCTTCTCCCAACACAGTTTCCTGCTTCTTTGGACTTTCTGACATGGGTCCTCCTTCTTTAAGTCTCTGATGATTGCCGAATCTTCAGGTTCAATGCGCAACCATGCTCGAAAGCAAATTGCGTAAGGGTTGCGGGCTGCCGGACTTCGGCAATCACGGTACCTGTTTTGCCTACAAACAGCCGGCTGGGACCCACAATCCCTGGTGAACTACCGTTTTCGTAAAATTTCCCGTGAATTACGATTTCGCCTTCTCCAACCACTCGACAGCCTTCCAGAACTCCCTCAGGGCCGATGGCCAACCGGGTTCCTCGACCCAGAAGAATCGTGCAGTTCCGAAGATAACTTTCGATCTCAACTTGGGAGCCTTCGCTAAACTCCAGAGCAGCATTGCGCAACACGTCCCCGTGACCGAGGAAACGTCGGACTCCATCGGGAGCGTTGGGAGACATTCCAAACAAACCGTCATTCAATCGGCGGAAGCATTCCGCCAGGTTGGTGCCGCTGATCTTCACAGCACCATCGGCTTCAGCCGAGAAATCGACCCAGTCGGCCAAAACATGACTGAACTGTTCGGGAACTGCCTCAGTCCCGTATAATCGGCTTCCAGTGAAGACGGCCCCATCAAGAAGCGAATCCAGGAGGCAACAATCTCGTACGTCGGCTCCGGTCAAGTCCGCCTGTTCAAGAACTGCTCGCACCACACGAGCATGCCGAAGTTGAGCCTTGACTAATCTCGCGCCCCCGAGGTAACTTTCGCAAAGGTCGGCGTGGTCAAACAGCGCCTCTTCCAGGTTCGCCCTGCCCAGATTGGCGAGTTCAAGCTGAGCATAGGTGAGGCGTGCTCTTCTCAAGTCGGCTCGCTCCAGATTGGCCCCTGCAAGGTTGGCGTGACTCAGATCAGCAAATTGCAGGTTCGCGTTTTGGAGATTGGCTTCTTCCAGATCCGCCTTGAACAGATTCGCGCCCCTGAGGTTGGCTTGTCCAAGATAGGCTTCACGCAGGCTGGCAAAGGCTAAATTGGCACCTTGCAGATTACATCCCTCAAGGTCGGTTCCATCTAAGTCAGCTCGGCACAATGTCGCATTCTCGAAGCTGATATGATCCAGCGTGAGGTCCCGGAGATCAGCTCGCTCGAGGCTTCTGCCCTGTTTATAGCTTTCTATGACTTGCTCCCGGGAAGTTCCAGCCATGAATTCTCTCCCGTGATTCAAAAGCCCCTTGAGCGTGCCGGCGGAAGTGGTTCAAATACCTTCAATCTTCCAATGAGCCAGATGATCATCAAGGAGGCGGGTGCGCCTCTTGAAGGAGACTTTTTCCAGTTTTCGAATGAGATCGAGTTCACCGAGTTCCGCCAGGGTCACATTGACTTCAAGCAAGAGACCATTTCGCTGCTTTCGGTGCTCGCGCTTCTCGCCTCCCGGGTCCTTGACTATGCCTGGACTGCTTCCTCGCCTCTCACCAACGCTTAACTTCCGCAACTCAGTGACAATCTCGACCAGACGAGAGCGATACCCCAACTGACCCGGTTGGCTAGCTCGATACTCAGCTTCTTCGCGGTACTGCTGCATCTTTTGACAGATTTTCTCGCAAAGCTGGCGACGAATGGCTGTTGCAGCGGCCAAATCTTCCGGGTTGCCCATGAAGAGCATATGGAGCGAGCCTAGACCGGACTGGTAAAGCTTCTCTAAGGTTATACAACCTACGCCAGGAATCTCCTGCAGTATTGAATGGATGATGATATCCTCGCACTTCCGGCTTTCTTCCCCAATGCGGAAACTTTCGGGCAAGACTTCCGCGAGCAAGTTGTATTTAGACAAGATCTGATCGCGGATCTCGCCCTCCAGATAGCGGTCTGGACCGGCTTGGCCGAGTGCGAGGCACTGATCGAGTTCTTCCAGCCGCCGGACTATTTCCGGCAGGTTGATCCTTTTGGCTGCGCTTCTGATGCTGCGCAAGACAGGACGACAGAATTCGATCGAGTCCCTGGTAGCGGTATGTCGATGAAGCTCGAAGATGAGGTTCTTTAAAGGGACGGCATAAGCGGCCGTAATCTCAGCAAAAAGTTCCTGAATCGAAGCTTCTTCGCCAGGGTGTAGATCCGCGTGACCTGCCTCATTGCCAGGTGCCGGCGAACAAGCGTTGTCGAACGCCGCATCCAGCGCATCGATCATTTCATCCAATACGGAGTCAGGGTTCTGCGGCAGTGTATCTGAGAATTCTGGAAACAGAGTCGAAGGCGGCTTTTCTTGAGTTGGTGGAGTTAGTGAACCTGCGAAACGCGCCTCCCCCTGATCCGTGAATGCTCCCGGCCTCCG
>JBGOTQ010000500.1:0-4288 GCA_041476565.1 Terriglobia bacterium
CTCTTCCAGGGGTGATCCGTCGCCATCACTGAGAGTTCAATGAAACCATCAGCACCCCTGCAAAACCTGATGATTCCTGATAACTACAAACCGGACATTTCTAATTTGGTAAGAAGCGGACATTTCTATTTTGGGTTGACACGTCGATGCAGATCTTCTTGCCTTTCTGCATTAGGTCTTGGTACCCTGCCTGCACCAAGGAAGTGACGGAATGCCAATCAACCGGGGCCAGCCCACAGTTCCCCGCCAACTTTTCGTAGTATTTCTGTTGTTGACTCTCGCAGTCAGCTCGGTCGGTTACCTGTATTACAGATCTCTCAAGAACCATGTTAGAGAAAGCAACCTGAACGACCTTGGTGCAATTGCGGACTTGAAAGTCCGACGGATCGCAGACTGGCGAAAGGAGAGAACCGATGATGCATGGGTAATTCGGGACAGTATTCCCATCGCCCGTCAGGTCCAACAATGGCTGCATTCCCCGGGTAATCCAGATAAGGGCCGAGAGGTTCTGACCTGGATGGCGGCCCTTAGAAACAGATCCGGCTATGCCAATGTGTTGCTCATAGATCCGCAGGGAAAGGTCAAGCTCTCCGCTGACCAGGAAGATTCGAACCAGCATTATGATCAGGCTCTGGCAACCAAGACCTTGCTCACCAAAGAAGTGTTGTTTACCGATTTGTATCGGGTGGAATCCGGGAAGACAATCTGCCTCGATTTGTATGTCCCTCTGCTCGTCCCACAAGAGCAGGGCTCTGTGGTGGCGGGTCTCGTCATCTTGAGGATTGACCCCCGCCGATTCCTCTTCCCTTTCCTTGAATCATGGCCTACACCTAGCCATACGGCAGAAACTCTCATGGTGCGTCCAGAAGGGTCAGAAGTGTTGTACCTTAACGAACTTCGTCACCGGGAGGACACCGCCCTGCAACTCCGGCTTCCCATGGATTCGCCTCGACTGCCTGCGGCCATGGCCGCAGTCGGGTATGAGGGGACCATCGAAGGGATGGATTACCGAGGGATTCCCGTTCTTGCAGCCATTCGAAAAGTCCCCGACTATTCCTGGTCGGTTATTGCCAAAGTGGACGCAGAAGAAATCTATGCACCCCTTCGCAAGCAAGCATGGCTGGTTGCCTTATCGTCAGTCTTCTTAATCCTGACGGCAGGGGCCAGCTTGTGGGCGTGGTGGAGGCAACTCCTCCTCCGTTATTACGAACGTGAAATCGCCAGGCGAGAGTTGGATGAAAATGAACTGCGTAAAAGTGAAGCCAGGCTACAAGAGGCGCAGAGGATCGGAAGGGTGGGTAGCTGGGTGGTGGACCTGGCAAAGGATACTCTCCATTGGTCTGAGGAATCATACCGGATATTCGGACGCAATCCGGAGACCTTCGTTCCAACCCGCGATGGGTTTCTTGAAACAATCCATCGCGCCGATTTGGAAAGAGTCCGTGCTCGTATCCAGGCAGCAATTCAGAGTGGGAAGCCTTATCAAATAGAACATAGAATTATCCTGCCCGGCGGCAACGAACGCATAGTCATTGAGAACGCAGAGGTACAACTGGACGATTCCGGGAAAGCTGTGGCCATGGTGGGTACTGTCCAGGACATCACCGAACAGAAAAAGGCGGAAGAGGCCTTGCAAGCCAGCGAGGAGAGGTTTCGCGCTATCTTCCAAGATGCCTCCATTCCTATGCTGTTGGTCAATCGTGAAGGCCAAGTGATAGGGTCAAACCGTGCTATGCAGGATTTCTGTGGTTTCCGCGCAGAAGAGTTCAAGCAAAAGAGAATCGACGAGCTTGTTCACTCCGATGACCGGGAAAGCATTGCAGGCCAGGTCGAGGAACTGTTGAAAGGAAAGTTCTCGCATACGACACCAAGAGAGCAGCGATATCGGCACAATGATGGACACTTTCTCTGGGGACGCTGCGTAGCTTCGGGAGTATTGGATCGAAGCGGGGCTTTTCAGCTGGCGGTAATCATGGTGGAAGACATTAGCGAAAGGAGGAGACTGGAAGAACAGTTGCTCCAATCGCAGAAGATGGAAGGGATTGGCAGACTGGCGGGAGGAGTCGCTCATGATTTCAACAACCTGCTCACTGCCATTCTGGGATACGCCGCCCTTCTTGAATCGTCTCTACCCCCGCGCGACCGGCTACAAGAGGATGCCCGGGAGATTGTTAAAGCAGCCAACCGGGCTGCCAGTCTCACCCAGCAACTGCTGGCCTTTGCACGCAAACAGATCATCACTCCCAAAATAGTCAACTTGAACGAACTGGTGCTCAACATAGACAAGATGTTGCGCCGACTGATCGGGGAAGACATCGAATTCGTCACTCTCCCTGGAACGGACCTTTGGCCGGTCAAAGTCGATCCCATACAATTGGAGCAGGTTCTGATCAATCTGGCTGTCAATTCTCGCGACGCTATGCCCACGGGCGGCAGGCTCACCATTGAGACCGGCAATGTTTTTCTGGACGAAGATTACGTCCTGCAACATGTGGAGGTAACACCAGGGCCTTATGTGATGTTGGCTTTGAGCGATACAGGAGTCGGAATGGAGGAACAGACCAGGGCCCACTTGTTTGAACCGTTTTTTACGACCAAGGAGAAGGGTAAGGGAACTGGCCTGGGATTGGCGACTTGCTACGGCATTATCAAACAAGCAGGCGGCTATATCTGGGTGTACAGCGAGCCTGGGAAGGGAACGACATTTAAGATTTATTTGCCTCATGCGGGCGGCAGTGCAACTTGGCCGGAAAGGTCCAGCGTTTTGACTTCAGATCTGTCTGGCCACGAGACGATTCTTCTCGTGGAGGATGAGCCTCTCGTTCGTGAAATGACGGCCCAGGTCTTGCGAACTCACGGGTACAACGTGCTGGTTGCGGAGAACGGCAGTGAAGCCTTATCCGTTGCGCACGATTTGAGCAGCCCGATTCATCTCGTCATTACCGATGTCGTAATGCCCCAGATGAGCGGCCGGCAGTTAGCGGATATCCTGCGAGGCAATCGACCTGGCATAAAGATCCTCTACATGTCTGGCTACACGGAAAATTCCATCGTGCATCATGGTGTATTGGAAGAAGGGATCGCGTTTATCGCCAAGCCATTCACGCCCACTGGCCTGCTCAAAAGAGTCCGGGAAGAACTGGGTACGAGATGAGTTCCCTTGATTGCTGGTGGTTTAAATAAGCCGGCCTCAGTTGTCAAGGTGTGGAATTCTCTGGAAAGAATAGGTCTTCGTCAGAGATGTCGGGGATACCAATAACCAGGACCCGCATGCGGCCTACAGCCCCATGGATTACCCCGGGAGGAATGTGCACTAGCGTACCCTTACGGACCGGATGCTCCAGGTTGTCTAGGACAACTGTCCCCTCACCTTCCAGGACATAGTAAAGTTCCGTTGCCCGCCGGTGAAAGTGCGGGCTCACGCCGTCAATATCAACAGCGTGAGCCCAGGCCGCGACAGCTTGATCCTCCCTACTGATTACTCGATCACGATTTCAGGCATATGCGTCCCCTTACAGGCAGCCTCGTATAGCTTGCCGCCAACGACCTTGTCGAGCGCCTCGTCGTCGGGCTTGGACCCGCCGGTATCACTGCTCTTGACTGGGATGTCGGGCAAAGCCGGTTTCTCTTGGACGGAAGTCTTGTCAATGCTGATCTTGGGTGTAGTCATAGTGAACTCCTTTCCTTTTCTTGAATAGCCACTTCGGCCCGAACTCCCACTCGAGGAGGGCTAGGCGCCTCAGGGCTCCATTCTCAGAATAGACGAAGTATTCTATAGGTGGAGAATATCTGAACTAGCCCGGCTTGTCAACTCAACGCTGGAGGCGACCTCCTGGTTTAGACTGGTCGCCGCTCGGAGATCGGCTCCCACACTCGCCCCCCAGGGCCGCGCATTGTCATCGGCCGTGGTGACCTTGAAAAAGGTCATAGGGCACTTTTATGAACTTCAAAAATGCATTTGAAACGTCTTTTTTGACTGAAAAGCCGCGTCAATCCAGAAGGAGGTGCGAGAATTTAGCGGCAAATTCACAGTTTTTCTTTGAGCTTCAAGCGAGCAATCTTCTTGTTTGCTGTCAGGAACTGTTGCTGCTGGTGCTGACCCGTGGGGAGCAGCAGAACTTTGCGGCTGTCCCGGGGGGGCGTGCTTGCGGCAAAAACATTGAATTAAAGCCATCCCACCATAGGGGTGAGGCGATCCTCGGTGAAGCTGAAATGTAGATGGCACAAGCCTTTCGGCATATCTCTTCAGCAAAAAATGGCGACTCTGCGCTTCTGTCACAAACCTACC
>JBGOTQ010000501.1:0-4281 GCA_041476565.1 Terriglobia bacterium
GACGTCACGGTCTACCCATTGCCATTGAAGGCCTTTGGGCACTCCGTTTCGGGAACGGCGCTAATGCCGGACCTGTCAACACCCTTTTCTTTACTGCGGGGATCGACGATGAGAGCCATGGGCTGTTCGGCACTATAACGCCTTTGCCTAAAAAGGACATTGACAAGGATAACAACGACCAAGACGAATCCGACAACCATTGATTTGGCATGTTACAATTCAGTTCCGGATTCTCCACCCTTCACCTTGAGGCAAACCACTCAGGCCGCCCAATCGAGATGCATATGCCACGATAGACGGAATCCACCCGTCTATCGTGGCTGGCACAACCCGATTTCCATAAAAGTGCCCCATGACCTTTTCAAGTTCACCACCGCCGATGAAAATGGCATTGGTAGCCACGGCGAGCGCATCCTGCGAGCCGTGGGTTTTCCGTAAATTCAAAAGCCCACGCCTCCCGCAAACAACGCAGTCAGCGTGGCTACCCCCAAAGTGATTTTCATAAAAGGAGGCTTCGCTATGCGACATCACTTGCTGTCTTTTGCCACTATGATCAAACGAGTCCGGCCAGCTTTCCTATTGCTGTTGCTGGTGTTTGTGACGACCCATGCAGTGTGGGCGACAGAGACCTTCACCGTCCAGTGGAAGAATACCAGTACCGAATTCCCCTGGTTATCTCAGGTCGAATTAAGGACGGTCAGTGAGAATCTTTCTCTGAAGATCGAGAAACTCCGGCAGGAATCCCCAGAGTATCCAAATGGACTGCGCGCGAATTTTATAAACCCGGGCGATGACCCTGCCTGGTTTCGGGTTAAGCTCGCGCTTGGCTATGGCTTCGCCTTTTCAGACCGAATGCTGGAACAGCATCCCTATCTGTGGGTCCGCGACCTGGGGCTGTACATTAGCCGCTTAGGCAGCTGGAGCGGAACTGGGACACAAAGAGCCGAGGCCGCCGATCAGGTCAGTCGGAGCTTGAACGAGCCCTTTGTGTCCTGCGCTCAGAAGTACTTTCAGTGGACCGGTCTTCGCGAGTATGAACCGAAGCTCGACCAGAGAATCTGGGAGTTTGTTGAGGAAAAGCAGGACTGGCCGGTTGAAGCACGGTCCATCGATCACATCATCCGAATGCCTGAGGTAGATGCAGCCTACTTCAACGAGCGCTTTCCGGACCTGAAGTATTCGCGAGTGTACATGGGCTGGCCGGATCACAATGATGAATTCATTCTCTGGAACAACGGAAAGATCGGGGTCTCTTCAAATTCGGTGGGGGGAGATCCCAAATCTCACCCGGAAACGCCCTGGCAGCCGCGAGCTTCAGGTTACTCCATGCAGTTTGGAGTCGGGGAAGCTCCTCAATTCCCCGACTATGGCGGAGGCAGGGTACACCAACAGCTCAGGGACGGGTTCCACCTGGTCGTCACTTCCGAATGGAATGAAGCGGGCCTGAATATCACTCAGACCAATTTTGCTTATCCACTGGATGGGGAACAAATAAAGACCGGCGTTGAACCGTTGCTGGCTTGGACGAAAATTCAGTTTTCTAACCCGGTAGCCCATGAACGGCAAACCGCTCTGGGCGTCGAGTTCACCAATGAGGATTTCGCCGGGCTGCAGCCGCTGGCAAATATCAAGGACCTGGCCTGGCGAAAGGGAGGGTTTTATCTGCTCGGGCAATTGGTTGCAGCGACAGACCCTGCGCTGGAGTTTGGTGAAATTCCCGTGACGGGAGATCGCAAGCGATTCAGAGCAATCGTGCAGTTGGGGCCTTCTGAAACAAAAAGTTGGACCTTCGCCAATTTTTACCGGCCCGTCTCGCCTGCCCGCCTGGAGTCTGTGCGTGCGTTGGGATACGAAAAAGTCCTCGAAAGAACTCTGGCCTTCTGGAATAGGCTGGAAAGTCAGGGGGCCAAAATAACCGTACCTGAGCCCCTGTTCAACAATTTGTATCGCACCTATCTCCCCAGGATTACCATCAACTCAGATCTGGATCTGAATGGTTTCTCCGTGCTGCAAACCGGGCCTGTCCTTTACAACCGGGTCTGGCACCACGTGACATCTTATGCCGTGGCTGATTATCTGGCTCGTCGGGGCTATTTTGACCTCGCGAAACTCTATCTGGAACCTTATTTCCACTGGCAGGGGATCCCTGCGCCGGATTCGCCTGCGATCAAAGACTGGCAAGGCTTTTTTGGAGCTCCTGTCGAACAATGTCCGCTGGTCTGGCTCATGTACCAGGGAATGATCCTTTGGTCATCCGCCCGTTATTATCAACTTTCGGATGACCGTCCCTGGCTAGATGAAAAACTGCCCGCCCTCCTCAAAGGTATGGACTGGGTGAGAAGCATCAGAAACGAAACCAAGAAGTTGAATCGAGATGGAGGTCGACCCACCAATTATGGTTGGTTTCCCCCTGGGCGAGTGACTGACGGCAGCCACGGCACCAGCATTTTTTCTGACGCTAACATCTGGCGTGGAATGGAGTTTATGACTCGGGTACTGGAATCGATCCATCATCCAAGGGCTGCAGAATTGCGAACTGAGAGCAATGACTACCGAGAGTGTTTGCAGGACGGGATGCGGAGAGCTGCTGCAGAACGGCCACTGGTTCGACTGAATGACGACACATGGGTTCCTTACCTGCCTGCCTATCTGGAGAGGGTGCCGGACCAGATCGAGTCAACGCGCTGGTACGCTGCTGTGGTGGACGGTCCCTGGGAAGGAGGCTTGCTAGACACTCAACTCTTCCCGCCTCAGTCCCTCGAGAACGGCTGGTTGATTCACTTTTTCGAGGATTCTTATTCTCCCATGAATCCGAGTCTGCCCGATGAACCCCAGTGGGCCTGCCATGCCACCGAATATCTCAACCGTGACCTAGTTTCAAACTTCCTTTATACATTCTACAGTCAATCAACTACAACCCTGGCTCGCCAAACTCTCACGACTTATGAGCATCGCAGTTGGGGCAAAGAAAGAGTATTCGAATTAACCGGTTGGGCTGCCGGCTACTGGACTCGTAATTTCACGGATATGCTTTGTAGAACCGTAGGTGAGGAACTCTGGCTGATGCAGGCCACGCCACGCCGCTGGCTGAAAGATGGAGAGAAGATTGAGGTCAACAATCTACAGACCGAGTTTGGGCCCATCTCCTTTTCTGCGCAATCCCAAATGACCTCCAAAAAGATGGAGTGCAAGGTTCTTGTTCCCAACCGTCATCCCGTCAAGAGACTGAAGATCCGATTTCGGGCACCCGAACATCAGAAGATCGTCTCTGTCACTGTCAATGAGCAGGATTGGAAGGACTTCGATAAAGAGGGCGAATGGATCATAATTCCAGGTTCTTTGAAGGAGGGCAGGATTGTCATCCGGTACTAATACAAACGCATTAAATTGGTCTCGCAACCCCCCCTGGGTAGCCACGCTGAGCTGCGCACAAAAACAAAAGCAAAGCTCCACACACTGTTTTTCTGTAATGGAACAGTCACACAACGGGGGGAGAAACGCTTAATGCCCAACTGGGAAAGAAAACATTACAGCTTACCAACTTGAAGGCTAAAGACTCTTTACAGCACGCCGCTTCACGAAGGGAGCCTGGCTCATGAAAACAACCACAATCGCACCAAGGGGAGTGATCTTACTTGTCCTTTTTGTTTTCGTCCTCACGTCCGGCATCGAGACGCATGCCGCCGGTCCGGATCAGGTGAGAATCAGTATCGATACCTCCCGAACGTCGGGCCCGATTGATCTCACCCGTTATGCGCTGGGTCAGGGTGGTCTGAGTGAGCAACCCATGATCGGCGACCACATTGATCAAATCCGCCAGCTTCAGCCTCAGACGATCAACTTTTTTGTGCAGGAATACTTCGATCTTTACCCTGCGCACCGCCAGTACCATTGGGTGACGCTCGACAAGGCGATCAAAGCGGTCCTTGCCACCGGTGCCAAGCCGATCATGAATCTATGCTTCAAGCCCAAGGTTCTGTATCCGAAAATCGACGACCAGATTGTCGATCCCACCGATTACTCGGAATGGGAGGAGTTGATTTTTCAATTGGTCCGGCACTGCAATCAGGATCGGAAGTTCGGCATTGAGTACTGGTTGGTGGCAAACGAAGGGGATATCGGCGAGCCGGGCGGGGTTCCGTACAAATTCCCAACGTTCCAGAGCTACTTCTTATACTACCAGCATACGGTCAGCGCCATTCGCCGCGCTGATCCAAAAGCCAAGGTCGGAGGCCCGGCGCCCGCCCACTACAAGAGCTCCTTTATAGATGCACTCATCGA
>JBGOTQ010000502.1:0-4277 GCA_041476565.1 Terriglobia bacterium
CATCACCGACCTTAGCATGCCCGTCACCTCAGGCCTGGAGGTTGCAGCCGAGTTGCTGGCAATACGGCCGGGCATGCCCGTCGTACTGAGTTCCGGTTGCATTACGGAAGAATTGAAGGACACAGCCCTCCGCATCGGTATAAGAGAACTAGTTTACAAGCCCAACACCGTTGAGGGCCTGTGTGATGCCATTCACCGGGTAATCAGCCAGACCAAGCATCCTTAACGCCATGCCACAACTACTTCTCATTGAGGACGACAACGAAATGAGGTCCCTGTTCCGGCGTACCCTGCAGCGAGCCGGCTATGAAACGCTGGAAGCAACCGACGGTCGTGCCGGTTTAGACTTGCTCTCCCGCAATCCAGTGGATCTGCTTATCACCGATCTCATCATGCCTGAAATGGAAGGCGTCGAGCTAATCCTCCAGCTCCGCCACAGCCATCCCCATCTGCGAATCATCGCCATCTCTGGGGGTGGGCGGGTGGCGCCTGAGGGCTACCTGGAGGTGGCTCGAGCCTGCGGGGCCGCGAAAGTCCTGGCCAAGCCCTTCGAGATTGAGCAACTGCTCTCTTGTGTAAAGGAGTTGCTTGAATCTTAGCAGGCTCTACTCGAGCGACTTACCCGGGCTTCTCACCATCAGGACAGTAATGGGCCAGCTAAACGGGGAATTCTGGAGGGTTAAGCGGGTGATCACTGTCCCCCAGCGAAGCCGCAGACAACGTGGCAAATGTGGCCTCGCAGGGTGACAGCAGTCACCCGCTCGGCCCTCCATTTGTAACTGAGAACATGTGAAAAAATTCCGCCGATTCGGGGACCCGGCCTACAACCCCGAGGTAATGCCTTTGGATTCATTGTAGGCCGTTGAGACTTTCTCAAAGCTTGCGGTTTCCTCGAAACCGCAACCTCACACGGCGTTTTTCCGGAATTCCGAGTTGTGTTAGGCAGGTCTATTCAAGACCTCGCGAACCTTGGATGCCAGTAGATTCGGAGTAAATGGTTTCTGCAGAAGATCGACATTGGAATCCAGAATCCCGTGGTTGACGATGGCATCCGACGTGTAGCCTGACATGAAAAGGACTCGCGTTGCAGGGCTGATCTCTGCCAATCGGTCGGCCAGTTCTCGCCCGCTCATGTGAGGCATGACCACATCAGTCAACAGCAGATGAATCGGACCCGAATGGTGCTTGCATATCGATAAGGCCTTACCCCCATCTTTTGCCCTCAGCACTTGGTAGCCTTTTTTTTGCAATGCATTGCAGGCCAGAGTGAGGACCAGGTTGTCGTCTTCTACCACAAGGATCGTTTCCCCTCCCCGCTCGGCGTCTATTGCCTTGGTGGAGGATTCAATCGGCTCTGGAGGCTCTTCTACCCTGGGCAGGTAAATTTTGAAGGTTGTCCCAAGATTCGGCTCGCTGTACACCCAGATGGAACCTCCACTTTGCTTTACAATCCCATAGACTGTGGAAAGGCCTAGCCCGGTTCCCTGGCCGGGCCCCTTGGTTGTGAAGAAGGGTTCGAAGATCCGTTGCCGAGTCTCAGCATCCATTCCTATCCCGGTGTCACTGATTGCGAGAACGACATAGGGTCCCGGACAGACGCCGACATGAGTTCGAGCGTAGGCGTCGTCCAGTTCCAAGCAGGCCGTCTCGATGGTAATCTGCCCCCCTCGGGGCATGGCATCTCGAGCATTGACGACCAGATTCATAACCACTTGTTCCAATTGTCCCGGGTCTGCTTTCACAGTGCCTGAATTGGACCTCAAGGCCGTCGCCAATTCCACATCTTCCCCCACCAGCCGCCTGAGCATCTTCTCCATGTTGCGAACCAATTCATCGAGGCTGAAAACCCTGGGCTGAAGAACCTGTCTGCGGCTGAAGGCGAGCAGTTGGCGCGTCAAGCCGGCCGCGCGTTCACCTGCACGTTTGATCTCCTGGATATCGGAGCACAGCGGATCCAAAGGGTCCAAATCGGCCAGAATCATTTCCGCATATCCCACCATGCCAACCAGCAGATTATTAAAATCATGGGCTACGCCACCGGCAAGTCGACCCACCGCCTCCATCTTCTGCGCGTGCCGCAGACGCTCTTCAGTATTGTACAGTGCTTCTTCTGCTTTCAGGCGTTCGCTGATGTCACGGAATACGACCACGAGTCCTGTGATTTCTTTGTGACCATCCCGCATTGGCGAGACACTGTAATCGATCGGTAGGGTCTCGCTGGTACTGGTGATCAGTGCTCCGTAGTGTGCGCCTTCCTCCATAGCCAGTCCCTGGTGAGAACAGACCAAAGAATTTGCCCCGCCCGTTTTATCCGTTACCTTGAATACCTCCTCCAAATTCCGGCCTGATGCCTCAGACAATCTCCACCCTGTCAAGACTTCTGCCTTAGGGTTCAAGTAGGTGACGCCTCGGTTCAAGTCGGCAGAAATAACACCATCATTGATGCTGCTCAAAGTGGTGGCGAAGCGTCTTTCACTCTCCTGCAGTCGCTTCTGCATCTGGTGCTTGTAGAGCGCGACTTCGATGGCGACCTGCAGCTCACGCTCTTCATAGGGCTTCAAGATGAAGCCGAAGGGGTCAGTCATCTTGGCTCGCTCGAGGGTCTCCGCGTCTGAGTAAGCCGTCAGATATACCACAGGAACGTTCACCTTCTCCCGAAGCGCCTGCGCGGCTTCGATTCCATCCATTGTCCCCTTCAAAACAATATCCATCAGAACGAGATCGGGCTTGAGCTCCTCTATCCTGGAGGCTGCTTCCTCCCCGGAAGAGAGCATGGCAGGCACTTCATAACCCAACCGCTTGAGTTGCTTGCTGATACTCAAGGCCGTGATCTTCTCGTCTTCAACTACCAAGATCCTTGTGTTCATCGGGGTATTTATGACCCAGGCCAATCACTGTGGACGATCCATGCGCCCAGGCCACGACCTTGTATATCGGTGAAAGACAGGAGAGAATTTATCGAAGAATGATGTATACGGGAGAGGGGGAGGACCACCGCATACCGTCATCTAGAGGGTTGCATCAGAACAATAATTGTACTATTAGACTAAAAAATATAAAACTTATTATTATCTATTAATTAACATGATAATAATTTAAAAACTATAAAGATATATTTAAATAGGACGATAGGGAGGTTACGCCCTTAAGAGGGCGAGTGAGGTTTGGATCAAAACTCAATCTCCAGGCACGGATGCCTTGGACCACAATCACGGAGGATTGCTTGTCTAGTTTCTCAGTTGTCAGCAGCTTCTATTCCCAGATTTGTTACAGCATCCTGAAACTACGTGGTTTGGTGTCCTTGGCTCAGTCCAACAAGACCATTTTTGCAGTTCTGGCTCTCTTGAGATATCCAGAATTTGATCCTCCCTGGTTCCTGTTTTCGCTACCGCAAGGAACTCAACCCTCACTGGATTCCTCTATAAAGGTGACCTGAGAGGGATGGTATCAGGTTTTTAATTTTGATTGTTAGGGGGTGAAACGGCCATGTCTGCCTTAGACATTCAACCAGGCTCAATCAACCCGCCCTTCGAGCCGGAAATCTCGAGCCCCAGCAGGAGACCAACGCTTCAAGGCGATTCACAGGAACTGTCTCAACAAAGAGGGGATCCCGTTCCACGTCTCGACCTGGTCGCCAGACAACAGGATCTGCGAGCGTTGCTCTCTGCGGCAGAGAAAAAAATCGAGGGCTATGACCCCAGCACCTGTGAGCTTTCTGTTGAGGTCGATCATGATACCCATCGGATTGTGGTGAAACTCATGGACTCCAGGACCAAGGAAATCATCCGTCAGATCCCGGCGGAGGAGGTCCTAAAGTTTTCGAGGAGCGTGAAGAAGATGAAAGTCGGGCACTTGGATGAGACAGCTTAAGTGGGTGTATTGAAGGGCTACGTGTTGTCTGTCCGAGGAACGTTTGAAATCGGAGTGTTTATGAGCCGGACTTATCTACCATTCTCCGATTCACTCCAAATGGGGGTGGCTAGGGAATTTGCCAGAATCGTCCTTATGAAGGTTCAAATTCGCCGACAAATCAGCTGTTTCTGATTGACCCAAACCGCCTGAGGAAATCAACCCGCCCCACTCATTGACAATGACGCCATCCCACCAACCTTTCCTGACTTCCTCCTGCATCACAGCCAGGGCTTCCTCAGAAGATAGAGCTGAACGGTAGGGTCGGGTAGTCGTCAGGGCATCATAGACATCGACTGTTTGGAGAATGCAGGCGTTCAGGGGAATCTGTTCCTTTTTCAGCCCGTCGGGGTAACCGCTTCCGTCCA
>JBGOTQ010000503.1:0-4265 GCA_041476565.1 Terriglobia bacterium
AGGCTGGGATAATGACTATTTACTCCAGATCCTTGTCGGGAGCGATTCTTGAGATGCAATCGCCCTGGGGGGAAGGTACCTCAGGCACCTGCAAGAAAACGCGTGCATTTGGAGGGCCGAACTCCCTGAGGCGGGGAAACACGCAAATCAGAAATCGGCCTCGCAGGGTGACAACGGCTACCCGCTCGGGCCTCCAGCATTTTCATTCGCAGTGGTAGACTTGCATAAGGCTCTGTTGTACATCTGCTGAGAAAATACGGTTTTAATGTGTCAGCCTGCCTCCGGTAGGTGACCTCTCGTATAAGAAATCGCTCGGACGTAGCGACGGTGGTCACCGGGCTGGGCTCCCGCATATACAAGCTCGCCCAATGTACAAAAAACAAGCTATGATACGGGTACTGTGAGAAAAGGGCGAGACCGCTACCGGGAAAGAAATGCTGGAGGGAGGGAGCGTTTTCGACACCACCGACGTATTCCTCAAAAGTTGAGGGAAAAACCGGCTAGGGTTGGGAAGGCGGTTTCGCTGAGGGCTTTTTCAAAAGCTCACCAAGTCGACCGGCTCAGCAATTACAGAGAATACTTCACACTGGCGCGTTCGATGGGCAGGAACTTAAAATTCTTTGCTGGCCCCACTAACTCCGGTAAGACTTATCATGCGTTGAATGAGTTGGCCGAAGGGGAATCTGGGATGTATTTAGCCCCGTTACGGCTTCTGGCGCTGGAAGGGCAAGAGGAATTAGGAAAGCGCCGGGTCGAAGCTTCGTTCGTGACGGGTGAGGAGCGAGACATTCGAGAAGGTGCCCGGTTTGTGGCCTCCACCATCGAGATGGCCAACCTCCAGGAATCCGTGGAGTGCGCAGTCATCGACGAGATCCAGTTGCTGGCCGATCCGGCCAGAGGTTGGGCGTGGGCTCAAGCCTTAATCGGAGTGCCAGCTCGATCAGTCATCATGACCGGTTCTGAAGATGCCATTCCTTTAGTCGAAGCCATGGCTGATTACCTCGAGGAGCCCCTTCGAATTCAGACCTTTCAGCGCTTCAACGAGCTGGAAGTACTCGACACGCCGGTTTCCCTGGACGAAGTGGGTCCTAGGTCGGCTATTATTGCCTTTAGCCGCCGGGACGTCCTGAACATCAAACAGTACCTCCAGAATGAGAGGCACCAGAAAGTCAGTGTCATTTACGGTAATCTGAGCCCTCAAGTCCGACGCGAGGAAGCTCGTCGATTCCGCAGCGGGGAAACCGACATTTTGGTCGCTACCGATGCTATCGCAATGGGTCTGAACCTGCCGATCCAATCGGTCCTCTTTTACGTGACCCAAAAATTCAATGGGGAAGAAATTGTCCCATTGACTGAAGCTGAAATCCGGCAGATTGCAGGACGGGCTGGGAGGTATGGATTCCATGAATATGGGCTCGTGGGATCTCTGGACTCGTGGGGAGACCTACGTCGGATTGGGACTGCATTGAAGAATTCAGGCAGCTCACTGGGAGGGCCAGTTGGCATCATTCCCAGCCCCTCTTATATAGATGCCTTGGCCAAGGCTCTAAACACACGAAGGCTGGCTATCGTTTTGAAGGAGTTCCAAAAAAACATGACCTTTGACTCCGACTTGTTACGTCCCGGAGTGACTGACGACATGGTGACACTGGCGGGTCTGGCCGATGAATTCCCTCTCGATCTGGACACTCGTTACAGGATGTCTTGCGCTCCTGTGGATCCCGGGGAAAAAATGGTCATGGACTACTGGATGGCTTATCTGCGATCTGTTTCGCGTGGAGTATCCACTCCCGCTGCAGTCCCCCAAGGCGTTCTGGAGTTAGATTCCAGAGATGCCAACCATTTGTATCTGGCGGAGACGCTGGTAAAATGCATGACCCTGTATGCCTGGCTTTCTTATCGTGACGAAATCTTGTTCCCCGACATAGATCATTGCAATGAGCTGCGTTTGCGTCTGAACCAGTATATCGAGACCGGGCTCAAACAAAAGGGAATGAAGGTCCGCTGTAAACTCTGCAATGCAACCCTCCCACCGCTGCACGAGTACGGGATCTGTGATCGTTGCTTCCGAACCCACCGACGAAGGGGAAGGTGAGGCGGAGATTAGGAAGGATGAGTGCCCCCTACCTAACTGATTATCAAACTGTTAATCTGATTGTGGTAAACTCTTTGCATTTTTGGCCGATTAGAGTTATATAAGTACAAGGTGTGAGCCGGATTCAAGGTGAGCACCAATTCGAAGGACGTAATTTATAAGGAGGCCCTATAGAGAACGAACCTCTCACGGTAGGGAGCGGAGGCGGTTCTTGGCGAATGGTGTGAGAACGAAGCCCTTTAACGTTCGGTACTTTGGTCACGCTTTGGCGTAACCAGTCCGAAAAGGATCCTGACGAAAAGGGAAACGGCCGAAATCTTATCACCCACCTCCTCTCCCTATCATAATATTAGTCCCACACCGCCCCCGCTTAGACAGATTTCTACACTTTTCCCACGGAACCAATTAATCACCTAACGACGAAGATTGGTGTTTCAATTCAGTGTTGAGTTGCTCTTTTCTTGACAAGAAGGCACTACAATAATACTATCTATCTCTTTTGGGCATCGTGGCTTCCATGCGAGGGGCCCCGAGAATTGTCTCTTCGGGTCACGGAAAAACTCAGATCTCTGCTGATTCCATCTACCCGGGTGGTTGTCTTCACGGGCGCTGGTGTATCTGCGGAAAGCGGGATTGCCACTTTCAGGGGTGCTCACGCCCTCTGGAGTAATTTTAGAATCGAGGATTACGCGACCCCCCAAGCGTTCTTGGCCGATCCTCTTAAAGTCTGGGAATGGTACAACTGGCGGCGTAGAGAAATCTTGAAGACTGACCCCAACTCAGGCCACTTGGCAATCTGTGAGTTTGAGCAGTACTTCAAGGATTTTACATTGATCACCCAAAACGTTGATGGACTCCACGACCGGGCAGGGAATCAGAAGATCCTTAAGTTGCATGGGGATATCTGGGAGACTCGATGTCCTCTGTGCGGTGATTCGGCTATCGACAATGACGCGCGCGGGGAGCCTTTGCCACCTCTTTGCCGGTGCAAAGGAAGAATGAGGCCGGGTGTAGTGTGGTTTGGGGAATCACTCTCGGAAGTCATCTATGAACATGCTGTTTCGAGCGCAAAGAATTCTGAACTGTTCTTCTCGGTTGGGACCTCAGCGGAAGTTTATCCTGCCGCCGTATTGCCATCTCTGGCCAAGCAACACGGAGCATATGTGGTGGAAGTGAATATCGAAAAGACTTCCGCGGCTGATTTCGCTGATGAAACACTGTTAGGGAAGTCTGGTGAAGTCTTGCCCGAAATTCTTAAATACTTTGCCGCTGGGTAAAACCAGCTTTGACAGCCAATGAAGGCCATCTACTTTGACTGCTTTTCAGGGGCGAGCGGGGACATGATCCTGGGCTGCCTTTTGGATTTGGGATTGTCTTTGGACTCGCTCAAATCCCAATTAGCTCTGCTCAAGGTTCAGAATTACACTCTTGCCTCCCGCAAGCTGGTCAAGAGAAATCTCTCTGCTACCAAATTCGATGTGGAGATCGGACATGAACACGGTCACCGAACCTTCCCAGACATCGAGGCAATTATTCGCGGAAGTGACCTAAGTCCACAGGTTAAGCAACGCGCGACGCATATCTTTTTGAGGCTCGCTGAGGCGGAGGCGCGGGTTCATGGTGCGAGTCTTAAAGACGTGCACTTTCACGAAGTTGGTGCGGTGGATGCCATTGTGGATGTGACGGGTGCGTGTATTGGGCTGGAGCTGCTGGGTATCTCTAAAATCTTTGCCTCACCCTTAAATTTGGGGAAAGGTGTGACCAGAGGGTCACACGGAGTGATCCCGCTGCCTGCTCCGGCTACAGTGGAACTGTTGAAAGGTGTTCCCATCTACAATAATGAGGTGGAAGGGGAGCTTGTGACACCCACGGGGGCGGCTATCCTTTCGACACTTTGCGACGGTTTTGGTGAGATTCCTCAGCTTCAAATCGAACGGGTGGGATGTGGGGCAGGCTCGCGGGATTACCCCGACAGGCCAAATGTATTGCGAGCCTTTTTGGGAGAGTTCAGAGAGAGTTCGCCTCAATCCGGTTCTCTGAGTGTTGCCAATGCCGTAACCGTGATTGAGGCCAATATCGACGACATGAATCCCCAGATCTACGGGTACCTGCAAGAGAAGATGCTCGGATTGGGTGCGTTGGATTTCTTTACCGCCCCGGTGCAGATGAA
>JBGOTQ010000504.1:0-4238 GCA_041476565.1 Terriglobia bacterium
AGAATGAGACAGCGTCCGGTGTCATAACAATTGCACTCATGAAAGTTGAAGTGTTTGGGATGACTTCTTATAAACTCGGCACGACAAACAGGAAATTGTTGGACCGATACGGCGAGGCACTGAGGGAAATAATCTTTGAAGCCGCGATGAATGAGGCTGACGCATTGAGACTCGAACAACTGTTGCAGGGCAAGTATTACGATTACCGTGACCAGAGGATCTTCAAGGCGGGCATGAGAAACGGACAACGTTGGTCTGGCGATAGTGAGCTCTATTTGAACAAGGCGGTACCTCTGATCCTTGGCGACTTAAAGAGGCACATTGCTGATATCCAGGAAGGTGACCCGCATTATTGGGAACGACAGCCAAAGCTCGTCCCACCGATTCTCCGGATCCGTCCTGTCCGTAAAGAAAAAGGAGTATTTAATCCACCGAAGCCCGTGATCTACTTGAATGACGGCAAGCGTTACCCTTCGGCATCAGAAGCGGCGAGAACACTGGGCCTGAGTAGCCTCGGGAATTTGACCTCAGTTTGCACTGGGATGCGCACAGAGATAAAGGGGTACAAGTTTGCATATGTAGAAGACTTCGAAAGGGGGATCATTCCTGCACGAAGACAGAAGCGAACAGGGTCAAACAGTGTTAACGCTCGCCCTGTTGTTTGCCTCGATACTGGTGAGAGATTTCCTACATCTATTGTGGCATCAAGAGTGAAGAACTGTAGCGCGAGTCACATCACAAGCGGATGCAGGGGAAGAAGAGGTCTCGTTGGTGGTTATCGGTGGGCATATGCAGATGACTACGAGCGTGGCACCGTTCCCAAATTCACTTCAAAACTCGGCAATCCCAAGAAAGTGGTCTTCCTCGACACAGGTCAGGTGTTTGACTCATTAGCACTGGCGGCGAAAGCAACAGGACTCTCGAGATCTGCCGTCTCGTTGCACTGCCTCCGAAAGCGCAGAAGACCAAGGTTCCGATTCCTATCTTGTTCATAAAGTAAAACAAGGTCTCCTTACAATTCTATACGCTTCTCTCGATGAATTCCCATTACCTGGCATTCCACCAGGGCACATCGATCAAATCCGGCTCGATTCTGAGCTTGCAGGGTCGGTATGCCAGCGGTCAAAGCTGAGTATTTGGTTAGCCTTGAGTTAGAGTAACTCCTTTTTTTTCACCTGTGTGCCGCAGAGGACTTGATGGATTTCGCCGTTATGCCAGTGGATGGTGCGGAGTGGTCCTCCCCAGCAAGCGATTGAGGGCAGACCTGAATAATTGACTTTTCCTCCTTCGGAATGTGGAGTGAAGGCATGGCTCGACATGCCCGGATTCTTTTCACAGAAAATCGAGCAATCTCTTCTCAATTACAAACTCAACAGTTAAGGTCATAACCTCAACCTTCCTTCACTGCCGTTACCATGGAACCCTTCTCTAATGCTGTGGAGAATCACGAGCAACCATGCCTCTTGCAGTGAAATCCTTTAGTCCGAAATCTTTATAAGTGCTGTGAACGCCGTAGTTAAATCCTATGCCGGGATTTCCGCTGGAATACACCTTGTCGACAGCCCGGACTTTCTCGACGCCATTGACATAACCGATAATCAAATTGCCTACGACGGTTGCCTTGATAACATCTCCATCGGAAACGCCGTACTGACTTCCACTATTGTGCTGAAGTGAAGTCCAACTCCCCAGGGGTCCATTCCACCTCACTATTTCTGCGTAAGCATTCGAATCTTTGAGGCATCTGAAGAAAATTTCGTATCCCGTGCAGTTGTGAGCCGATAGGGAACTTCGAAGGCGCAATTCCACTTCCTGATATTCGGATGGTGTCGGTTTTGCACAGTAGACGGTGGCTTGAGCTTCCTGATCGTTGCTCCACGTTCCCTTCAATATGGCCGTGGGATCTTTATAGGGCGGGCTGGAGGGGCAATAATTGCCATGAGCATAACCCGATTCCGTTGAAACGTCGATCCAATCGAGTCCATCGGTACCGCCATTGATCCAGATACCGCCCTCGGAAATCGGATTTTCTGTGAGAGCGAAAGTCGTCTTAAAATAACTTCCAGTCTTAATCTGTCCTAAAAATCCAAAGAGCAGAAAAAATACGATCCAAGAGAGTTTAGCCATTTCGGAATCCTTTTCAAGTTCTGAAGTGTCGCTGGACCCCCGATAGGGGACAGGGGCAGACAAAGAGGAAACTTAAAGCCTATTGGCACAACAGTGGTTCATGACCCTTTCAAGTTCACCACCGCCGATAAAAAAGGCAGATTGGTTTGGAGTTCAACGTTTAGGTTGTCTTTGCTTCAAGCATGCTAAAGCATGTACTCCAATCTCATCTTCATGAAAGGGTTCTACAGAACTGTCGGGAGGCTTAAGCCTCCGACTTGAAGTTAAACCCCGTCCTTGCAAGAAGTCAACCTTTTTAGCATAGGCTTTCAGGGCTCTTTGTCTTACAACCCATTCACGAGTTCAAGCGAGATTTTCCTGAAATTACCTCAGAAAATACTCCCGCTCCTGGTCAGGCTAAAATCGCTCACACCAGAGCGACCGTTTATGTCCTGGAACCAGAGCTTGCCATCTAGCTCCTTACGGTCGACATGAAGATCTTCTCCAATGATCCGCAAAGAATAGATTGTGCCAGCGGAGTCAGTATCGGCAACCCTACCGTTTTGCAGAGCGGCCGGTTCATTGTCAGCGGCTTGCCCGTATATCGGAATCGTTTTTGTCGTGGTCGGGAAACTACCACTCACTACTGTAAGAAGTCCGTATAACATTTGGCGCTCCTGGTGCAGTTCAAGTTTGATTTGACCATTCATTAGAGTTCCTGTCACCGTACCTTCATAAATTCCCGCAAAAGAGATTTCCTCGCCCTTTGGCAATGTAAAAGCCGGGAAGAAGGCCCCCGTCCCATTTGCACTCTTGACAATGGAGTTTGCGACGAGACGCAATGAGGTTCCTTGTCCGGGTGTAATCACGATTTCACCGAAGCTCCCGGGAAAGGAGCCGCGAATGTCATTGTCCACATACATTCCACTGATGCCGATCGTGACGGTTTTGCTACCCAAAAGGCCTCCGTTATTATCATAGGTATCGATGGTGAAAGGTCCTCCACTGGTGGAAAAGTTCACGACCACCAAAGACGATTGGAAAGTGCCGCTCTTCACAGAAGATTGGATGAGCAGACGGGTCAAAAATTCTCCGCGGGCGATTCCTTCGACATAAGCTATTGGCTTGCGAGTTTGGAGGTCAATGGCGAGTTCGATACTGGGGTCATTGGTCTCGTTAAAAATGACTGAAGCCCAGGCCGTGATGGGTTCATCGGAAGAGATCAGAAGGTAGCCCGTCCCAATTGTCCCTCCCAGGGCCGAAATGACATTGTTGACTTGAATCAGCTGATTGGGTTGAACCACATAGTTGCCTGATCCGGCCAGGTTCCCTTGCGGATCATACAACTGTACCAACACATTGGCACTGGGGTTCGGGCCTTTTGCAATGGAGTCCAGGATGTACCCGTTCAGGCCCAGGTTGCTGCGACTGTTATTCTCCGTCGTGACATACGGAATGATGTACACATAGGAAGATCCTGGGGCTTGTCCTGGGGGTTGTGCCAGTGAATTCACCGGAAGCAAACCGGCTAAACACAAAACGAGCATGCCTGCTAAACGTACGTGCTGCATAGATTCCTCCTCTTCGATTGCCCGAAGGCTCAAGGCCGCGGGCTGAAATTTAGGTGAATGGTGACTAAGTATTGCGTTTCATAAATACGGTGACGTATTTTGAAGACGTGCCTCGTGAGGGCACGCGGCCTACAATGGTGTAGGCGAGTCCCCGAGCCGGCACGTCGGTTATCGCGTCTATGAAACGCAGTACTTAGCGAGATTTTTAATGGGAACCGGATTAAAATTAGCACACTTGTTTAACGCGGTCAAGAGCGAAGTCTGTAAACGCGTAATGGGTCAGTTAAAGTGGAGGGCCGAGCTCTGCGAGGCCACGTTTGCCACGTTGTCTGCGGCTTCGCGGAGCTCAGCCCTCCAGAATTCCCCGTTTAACTGACGCAGTACGTAAACGCGTAGTGGGTCAGTTCTGTGGGGCCTCGCTGTAGGGCGGTTGTGTCAACCACCTCTGGTGTGAGAAATATTGCTCACACGGGTGTTCAATATTGAACAGACACGCGCCTTCATCAAAGATACAAAAAAGACCTCAGATCTCTATTTCCCAACCAATCATTGAAATTCAAA
>JBGOTQ010000505.1:0-4219 GCA_041476565.1 Terriglobia bacterium
GCTGCTCGACCAACTCGGCCTCACCGTCCCCCAGGATCTCGAACTGAATTTTGAATGTAGTGTAGACTCAGCCCTGGCCTGAGATGATTCTAAAATACTTAACTGAACCTTTGCTCCTCTCGTGGTCAACTTGGGCTAGGATCGGTGATCGCTTTGTTGGGTGGGGGAAATAGCTCACTAAGCGCTTCCACAAACTCTCGGAGCTGCAAGTCAGACCGATAATATGGACTTTCCTTGATCCTCAGCATGCCAAGACGGTGACTTCCTGAGAAATATTCGGACACCAATTTGCTGGCCTCTTTCACTGTCGGATCGAGTTCTACCTCTTTGTGTAACGCGAGTGCTTTGTTCCATTCAGGTTCCGTTGTAGTAGCCAGAATCGAATAGAGATCCAACGCATGATATCGTCCCATATCCTTGTTCGCGTCCATCAATCGATCCTTGAATGCAAACAGTTTCATCATTAAGAATGAGAATGGATGAGGCAGATAGACGTCGCCCTCCCAAGCTGTGCCTGAACTAAGTTTCCCACTCAGGCTAATTGGCACGAGACCGTCTTCCAGGGTGGGCACCTCATTTACCGGATGGGCATGCAGTCCTACCGAGGGACTAGGACGGACGCGCCGTGCATCAACCTTCACCTTGGTTCCCTTGAATCGGCTTTCCGGTCCAGTGAGCAGATCGAGTTTGACACTTGCAATTTGCATTTCGGAGGAGATCGTTTTAACGAATTGATATTTGGCCGCTTCTGGAATCACTTTGTAGCCAAGCCGGCCGATGGCCTGGGCCAGCGGTTTCAACTTCGTCGACTCGATCAGCAATTCGGGACGCAGGAACAGATCCAGGTCATTGGTAGACCGCGGTTCTGGCCAGGATTGAAGCAACGTTCGCCCTCCTGATCTCTGCACGTACTCCGTTTTGAGGAATATCCCAAAGCCTCCACCTATGATCAGCTTGATATCCGTGCCCTGAAGCTCCTTCAGCAAATCCAGGAGTGAGCTGCGCAGATTGGGCAGCGTCATCATGGCTGAGCTTCCTTGAAGGATCTCAGAAGATCATCCTTTATCTGGGCAGCGGTTTCCTGGTCTCGTTTGTCGCCTGCCATCAACTCCAGATAGACCTGCAAGGGTGAAGCCCAAATGAAACTATCCTCTTGTCGGGCGTCAAAATAGGCCGTCTCATCTGCTGTTTCAAGGATTTCAAGATCCGGGAAACGATCTGTCTGATTGCCGGGCAGACTTTCCAGAAGGGTTTTGGCACGGGGACAATAGATAGAAATCATCCCTCCGCGTTGCATCACTGTATACCGTACGGCCGAAGTGATTCCTGTGGCAACGATAGGCAGATTCGATTCCTCAGATCGCCTCCTGAGAATCTCGTAAATTGCCGTGCCTTCCAGAGACACTTTCATTCGACCTCTGGCTGTCAATTGAGGTGGAGCGAAGCTCTGACTCAACTTCTCCAGAAGCTTGTCAGGTTGCAGCAGGCGAATCTGACCATCCCTGCCTACGATGAGATCGTCCTCAAGTGTCTTCAACGCTTTTGAGACGGTCGCCAGGCTCATGGGCGTTCGACTCCAGCGGCTCACCAGAAGGTTTCTTCGGTTGACTTCAGCTCGGATCTCCTGAACGGTCTTGAATGAGAAACAGGCGAGTAAAACCCTCCCGACCATTGAGGTGTTCCTCTGGTAGACGTTCTTGATGGGCGCGGAAGTTGAAAACTGGTTTCTGCGACCCGTCCTGAAGACTGCCATTCTGTTGGGGACCGAAACCACGCCGTTGCCAGAAAGGTCAATTCCACTGATTCCTGCCCTCTCTAACTCTTGGAGTTGGTCTTCGCTAAGAAAAGGCATGATGATCATCGGCCAGCAATCCTTGGGAAGCGCCGTGGTCTTTAACAGATTGGTTGCGGCTTGGAACGCTTTGGGTGTGGATATGGATTTGCATTCGACAGCAAACTTGGCTTTGCCGTCCTGCCACGATACCTCGACAAGTGCATCGAGACTCCGGTCATCACCAAATCGAGGCTCGGTTTCCAAGAGACGTATTGAGAGTGGCCCCAGGGAGATTTCTCCATTTCTAAGACGGTTTATTATCTCTGCCTGAGTGGTTGTTTTCCTATAATCGCTCATTTTCCTGAACAGGAAAATAACACACATCAGGAAAATATCGAAGCAATTTCTTCTTCCTAAGATAAGGCTATTATTATCAATTAACTGATCGACGAACGGGGAAGGGAGTTGCGCATCAGGAGTTCCGTGTCCCGTCCACAAGCCTTGCTTCCTCAGATTCCCCTTAACTGGGTTGAGATCTCGACAAATCACACGACGACACCCCGCATCGCCTCCAACTGACGTTTTTCCGCTGCAACAGAAAATTAGGCAGGTAAGTTTTGGGCCCTTTTTCCCACTCTTGTCTGATGATGAGGGAAATTGGGCAAGATGGCATCCGAACCAGGTCAACAGCCAAATCAACCCGGTGGGTCTGATGAATAACAAGTCTGGTGACTTCCCAGGATAAGAGGCCAGAGACAACTCCCCTGGAATACGGCATCTCAGGCCAGTCGGAAGGCTAGTTGGCTCCAATTGACCCTGCTATCGACACGAGGTAGAGGGAGTCTTGAAGAAGGTCTGTTATGACCAGAAGAGGAGATTTGAGCATCAGTTTGGCCCCGAGGAAAGATTTTCTCTGAGCATTTGCCAAAAAATCCCTCTGTTATAGGTGAAGGGACAGCATGGAGAGCAAACCTGGAAACAGAGAGTTTCTGGTTCGTTTTGGGCTTCCTTCTCCAATTAGGGGGTAGCTTGGAACTCCAGAAATTCCCGGTTCACTTTTTTGGGCTCTCAATACTCCATTCAGTAGAGGAGGCATTAAAAATCCAAAAATTCCTGTTTACTGTATCTGGCTCTGGATCCTCCTTATAGATGAGGGATTGGATGAAAGTGGAAATAAGGAGGATCGCTGGCTGAGTCATTGGCTTTTTTGACCCTCTAGCAATTAGACATAACTCGAAGCCAGGCGTCTTTGGACATAAACAGTTGAAGAGAAGTGTGCTTGGTGAATCCAGCCAATGAGCGAGAGCGTTCGCGAGCTCCCCTGGTGGTTGCCCGCTCTCATGCTCCTTACCGCTCCTCGATGTATCGTCAATCACCCGATTCTTCGAACTGAGACTCTATGTTTACCTGTGCCAAGATCCGAAACGGAAGCACCTACCTGAGTACCCACCTCAGCGCCAACGACTACTATGCCCAAGGAGAGCATGTGGCTGGCTTGTGGCTGGGCAAGGGAGCAGAGCTGCTGGGAATCGAAGGACACTCCATTGGCAAGGAAGACTTTGTTTTCGAAGCTCTTCGGCTGAACCAGCATCCCGACGGGTCAGGGCAGCTCACTCCCAGAAATCCCCAGAACAGCATCCGGTTTTACGACTTCCAATGCTCGGCCCAGAAGTCGGTTTCAATCCTGGCCGTTACCCTTGGCGACCAGCGCCTGCTCCAGGCTCATGACCGGGCGGCTCGCTGTGCCCTGGCCGAGCTCGAAAAGTTTGCGGCTATTCAAGTCCGGCAGGGAGGGAGGAAATGCCGGGAAACGACGGGGAACCTCTCTGTTGCCGCCTTTCGTCATGACGCCTCGCGCGAGCTTGATCCTCAGCTCCATACCCACTTCGTGGTTGCCAATGCCAGCTACGATACCAACAGCCGGAGATGGCTGGCCCTGGAAACCCATGACATGTTCAAGGCCATCCGTTACGCCGGCAAGTGTTACCAGAACAAACTGGCACTGGAATGCCGCCGTTTGGGTTATGAGACTGAGCCCACGCGGACAAGCAAAGGAGTGGTTAAAGGGTTTGAGGTTACCGGTGTCCCGGAACCAATCCGCTTGCGCTTCTCCAAGCGCCGGGCCGAGGTGGAGGAGGCCATTTCGAGGTTTCTCGCCGAACGGGGACGGGAACCATCGGCAGCCGAGATTGCTACCCTGACGAAAGAAACCCGCTCTTTTAAGCTGAAGGAAATCACCACGCCCGAGGTTCTGGCCCGGCAGCGAGCCCAGCTGAGCCGGGAAGAACTCCGGTCGTTAGAGGAGATCCACCACCGGGCCCTGGCTCGCCAGTCAGAGGAGCTCCAGATGCAATCCCCCGAAAAGGTCTTAGCCTCGGCCAGACAGCATCTCTTCGAGCGCCGCTCCGTGCTGGCCAGCCACCAGATCCTGGCGGAAGCCCTCAA
>JBGOTQ010000506.1:0-4195 GCA_041476565.1 Terriglobia bacterium
AAGGGTTTCGGAGTATCCGTCATAGACTCCTGTTCCTTGATCGGCCTGTGTAGGTGGCCTGATCCCGCCAAGTTGGTCGATGGCGTCGATGATGTCGCCCGCCTCAGTCGGTTTGAATCCGCGTTTTGCTTCGACCGGGGAAGGCGTAGGCTGGGGCGTGGGTTTTACTTCCGGTGGAATCCCCACTCCAGCGATTTGCGCCAATTGCTCGTCTGGTACCTTGGAGAGTTCAGGGGCGGGTGCAACGGGTTCCGGGGTTGGCCCAGGCAGGTTCCGTGCAATGACATTGCTGGTTTCAGTCTGAGGTACAATCTCGGGAGCTGGGGCAGGCAATTCCGCCCCGGCAATCGCGGCGAGTTGCGCATCGGAAAGTTTGCTGACTTCAAGGGCAACTTGAGGTGCTTGCGGCTCGACCACACTTGGTTCCACAGAAGGCGCCGGTTGTTTTCCCCCTCCTTTAAGAACGATAGACTCCTCATATTCTCGCGGATTCCATCCTAGTCTTTCCGATTGAATCGCTAACGCGTGGTCAAGGACGCTTTTGCCTAACGCTTGCAGAACCTCCGGATCCCTTACGTCCAGCACAGGAATGGTGGGATTCGGTGGCGTCGCAGCCAACCTTCCCAACCTTTCGGAGTCCGTTTCCAGATCTCGTGGTAGCGGCTCTACCACCCTCCGATCGGAAACCTGAAATTCTGGTTCTCGTTGAGCCTCAATTGCTGCATTGCGCTCAGCGACTGCCTTTTGAATTCGATCTACCAAGTCCGGTGTGGGCCTTACGATAGGCAGATTGATCGGTTTTCCAATCGCTATTGGCTTGGGTACTTGAAGAGGTTCCGGCCCCACTTCACCTTGGACTGCATGGAGGGCGGTTGCCCCAGCCATCCCAACCGTTCCAGCCAGTAGGGTCAGGTCTTTGGCCGCACGTTCTACATCACCTTTACTAACGGCATCGTAGACTTCTGGCACTTGCTTGATGGCACTCAGCACCATGTCGGTCGAGAAGCCGAGACTTATGAGACGCCCAATCACGGGACCAGCGGCAGGAATGCCAACCAGTAAGCCGACATTGGTTAGTGAAGTGAATCCAGACAGTTGTTCCGCTGCTCCACTTACAGCGCCGGTTGCCGCCTTCTCAATCGGTCCTGCAGGTGCCTCTTCAGGAATGGTAGGCCATGGGCCTCTTGCAGCAAACAAAAGCCCAGCCTTGACCGTCTGGGGCGATACTAGCGGCCTCTGTGCGGCTTCCAGTAGTTTCGATGGTGTAAGATCTGCTGGAGGGGCAACAGAGAAGGAGTAGGGGCCTGCCTGCTGGTAGGAACCGATCCCGGCGACTCTCCTGAGTTCATCGTCAGAATATCCGCTTAGATCGGTCGAGGCGGTCTTGTGTGAAGGCATCATGGCGGGAAGTCCCGCAATCTGCCACAGCTCCTGATCGGTGTATTCTTGGAGTCCAGGCATTACAAACGACCTCTCCGTTTCAGCTCCTCAAGGGCTTGCTGTGGCGTGATGGTGGGCCTGCCGGTAGGTCTTCCATTCCCGTGCGATGGCATCATGGCTGGGGAATTGGAAGGTGGGGCGGTCTCTGCTTGTGGCACCACTTCAAACCCGGCAGCTGCGAGCTGAGCCTCGTAATCATTCTGAATTTCACCCTTTTTCTGGTTCAGTTCCGCCTCGTCCATCGGGTTAAGTGATCCCGCTGCTTGTCCTGCCCGATATGTTCTGTTCAGAGCGTCAAGTCGGGCGATCTTTCGGTTTTCGATGCCCAGCCGAATCCTCCTATCCTTTTCGGTCTGTGCCTTGTCCTCTGTCGCTTTGTCCGAAGGACCAACGTAAATGTCGTACAGTCCAGTGTCGGGGTTGTACTGCATCTTCTTTCCGCCGACATCGATAGTCCGCCCGATCCCTGCGGTACTGGGTTTGGGCTCAGGTGGTGGTTTGACATCCCCAATCCGTTGCCAATTCGGTACAGGGGTCTGTAGACCCACCCCGGGTTTGGGTTCGAGTTGCATATTGCCCAGTTCGTCGGGTTGAGCTTGGACAGTTGGCGCCGCGGGAAGGTCACTTGCCACTCCCATGTTCTGGTACACTCCAGCCGTCTCTCCGGGCGGAGCAAATTCCTTCGTTTGTGCCTCTGGAATCTTTTTAGCCGCCTGCTGCTGATCCCAATCCTCCTTCATGATTTGCCACATGCCGTCAGCAATCTTGGGATAACGGTGCCGCGCAATCCCGTAGGCAATGGCGAGTTGCTCATGCGGATTAGTGATGCCCTCCGTTGCCGTTCTTACCTCTTCCTGAAATGCTTTCTTTTCGATGACGTCCTGAACCTTCTGCTGCCCTAACTGGTTCTGAGTCTCGCGTTCTTGAGCCAGGGTCTTCGCCGTTTCCTGATAGTACGGGATCACGGCCTGTCTATTGGCAAGTTCGCCCTGCTGATACGACTCTTCAGCCGCCTGCTTCTTCTGTGCCAACTTGTACTCCAAAGCCGCCATCAGCCCACCCATCGGATTAACTTGAGGAGGTGCGCCAAAATAGTAAGGATTGCTGCCCATTGTTCGTGCTCCTTTTTGATTGAAATTCACTCATCAATGGCCTGTAAGACCGTTCAAAAAATAAGCCTTTTGTTTCATACGCGTGCCGCACGGCATCTTATCCATATTTCAATTGCTGCCGGAGATGCCACCCCAAAGCCCCCCCCCCAGGTCGGGGTGCCTACCATCCTCCCGGAACCAGGGCCAGTCCGCCGGATCTTCAATGTCCCCGGGCCACCGTTGCCCACGGTCGTTCCTCCTGCTGCGCTACTTCGAGAGCCACTTCCATTAAATCGACGTAGCTATGTTCACGGTCAGTTGACAGCCGGGAAAGAACCTCGCGAATCCTCCGGTCATGACGAAGCCACCCGGGATGCCGGTGACTGAACCATTCGAGCTGGTTATACGCATCAAACTCGGATTCTTTCTGGATGATTGCCGAAAGACATAGGGAGTACAGATACTCCTGGGGGTGTTTGCTCATGAGTCCGCTCCGTTCCGGATGGCCACACACCGAAGCCCGCAGCTCCTCAAGGCGAATTTCAATAGCCGCCGCAACCGGGAAGTGAGAGGCTGGGTGTCGCGCAGAGGCTTCAACGTCAGCGTGATCCTCTCAGGTTCGAGTTGCTTCAATGTCTTCTCCATCGTCAGGATTTCCCAACCTTCCTTAAGAGTGCCGCTTCGACGTTCGCCTTTAAGAACACAGTCTTCCGCCCGATCTTGACGCCGCCGATCTGGACCCAGTGCCGCACTGCCCACCTGGCCTTGCACCCAAATATCCGCGCCACTTCTTCAGATGACAATACTGTCAGGCCTTCCATCGTTCCTGGTCCTCAATTCACTTCCTTTGATGTTCCCTGCCATTTCCAGCCTTTTTAAGTCCTGCAAGAACGTCAAAATAGCTTATGGTAATCTCCATTATCGAAAGCTATTCCCCACTTCCAACCAGCTGCTTTCTCTCCCCGCAATCGCCTTCACCCTCGGGCTTCACGTCGATCGCTGGAGGCTCTCCGTTCGCTTCCGGGGGCAGTCCGCGCCGACGTCGATCAATCAACAAGATCCAATGCACCAAACCTTTCTCGCTGTCCTGGTTTCGGAGAAGCCGGACTTTGTCCCGGCAAATCGCCGCGCCCATGATTTTTTGAAAGCCGGGAATCTTTTTTATGACCTCGTCATCCATGGCCAACATCAGACGGTGTTCCAACCCTTCCCATCGTTTCGCAGGGTCTTTCAGATGGCTTTCAAGACTTTTGGCGGCCTCTAAGCCGGTTCTCAATCTCGTCAGTCGTCGTGAAATAGCGCCAGGTGTGACATTAAGCCGTTTTGCTATTGCGCTGACTCCTAAGCCTTCGTTTCGAAGGGCTGTCAATTGCTCGATTGAAAACTTCTCTCGTCTAGGCGCTTTTTTGGGAGGGTCAACTTTGACTATTTTTGAATTTCTTTGAATCACCATGCATTCTCCAATGTGCTGCCCTACCTCGGGCCTCTAGAGGTTAGGCAGGAGGCCAAGGTTGTCCATGGTGTAACTCTTTTCTTTTCTATAGGGTGTCCAACCTGTCCAGCCTGTCCAACCATTTTCAACCAAAAACGGTACAACTTCACGGAACCTACCCCCAGCTACCAGTAGCCTACCTTTATAGATATTTACTGTTCTTCTTAAAAGG
>JBGOTQ010000507.1:0-4187 GCA_041476565.1 Terriglobia bacterium
ACAATCGACATCCTGCCTGGACTGAAGAAAGCTGCAATGCCTGTTATCAGGACGAAGAGCTCGATACCATCGAAGGTCTCATCCCTGGGATCGCCAGTGCAGCTCGGAGTTATTCTGATGTCATCGAACCGAGCCAGGTCCATCCAACCAAGGCTGGGCCCTGTGTTCGTTTCGACGGTCTGGATGCTTTTGTCCGGCTCCGCATGAAGCTTGATGGATGTCTGACTGGCGCTCGGCTGGCGAAAGATCGGGCCGCCACTTCCCTTTCGAGGGTCATGATCCCCGAAGCCCTGGATTACCCTGCATGAGCGAGAGCCTCTTCCAATCCGTCAATTCGTCGTCCCCTCAACTTGAACGCCAATCTATGGACGTGGATATCGTCTGTGTCGGCATGGGGCCGGCTACCGGCGGGTTCCTGACGACCTTGATGCGGGGTCTTCTCAAGGAAGACGGAAAGCCGCGTTTCGAAAGTACTGTCATGCCGGGTCTTCCTCCACAAATTGTCTGTTACGAACGAGCCGACGATATTGGATTTGGAGTTTCCGGTGTGGTTACCCGCGCACGTGGCATCCGAACCTCATTCCCGGATCTGGATTCAGCACAAATTCCGATGGCTACGCCGGTTAAACACGAAAAAGTGGTGTACCTGCTCGATTCAAAGGGGGTCAGTCGTCGATCCGGGTTTCTACGCCTCACTGATCGGATGATCCGAGCCCTTAAGTCGTTGCTCCCCTTCGAAGAGGAGGCCATTTCCCTGCCCTACATCCCTGAGTTCCTGCGCAAAGACGGCGGACTGCTGCTTTCCATCGGCCAATTCAACCAATGGGTTGGAACTCAGCTGATGGGTTCCGGATTGGTTCAGGTCTGGCCAGGAACTCCTGTTGCGGCGCCAATCATCGAAAATGATCGTGTCGCCGGCGTCCGTCTGATCGATCAGGGCACCAATAAACAGGGGGAACCTGATGCCGGTTTCCTTCCCGGCATGGACATTCGTGCTGCATTAACTGTGGTCGGTGACGGCCCTTTTGGTCCAGTTGGAAGGGATCTCGATGAGCATTTTGGAATGCCGCCTGGTCATCACCGCTTTGATTGGGCGGTCGGAACTAAGGCGGTGATCGACCTTCCAGAAGACACAGCTCTGAAACCTGGAACCGTGATTCACACCATTGGCTATCCGGAGCCCGAAATCTTCGGGTTCCTTTACGTCTATCCTGATCGCCTCGCCAGTGCGGGCATCTTCGTTCCGTCCTGGTTCGACAGTCCTGTTCGAACATCCTACCGTTATCTCCAGCATTGGATGCTTCATCCCTATCTCTGGCGTTACTTGAGGGGCGGGACTCTTCGTTCATGGGGAGCCAAGAGCCTGCTAGAATCCGGGAATCGAGGAGAGCCCTATTTGGTGGGTGACGGGTACGCCAGAATTGGAGAAGGCTCTGGCAGCACCAACGTACTGACCGGTTCTGGCGTTGATGAGGCCTGGACAACGGGGGTGCTTCTGGCGGAGGGGGTGATGGAGCTCCTGGAAACACGAAAGCCCTTCACACGCGACAATTTGGAGCAGGCCTACGTGCGGCGCCGTCGGGCCAGTTGGGTAGAAGCGGAGGGTCGGGTTGCTCAAAGGGCCAGAGACGGCTTCCAACGCGGCTTTCTCACAGGCATGATTGGTATGTGTCTTACCGCGATGTCGGCCGGCAGGGTCAATGTTCCAGGCAGGCCAGGTCCCCCGTATAAGCGATTGCCGACAATCGAAAACTATTACCGCGATCGGATTCCTTCGTCCGAGATTACCCGGTTACGGAAAGAGTGCGCCGCCAAGGGGGTCCCTCTCCACGATGCATTGATGGAGCGCTCCGGCTGGCCATCTGTTCCCTACGACGGGAAGCTTCTCATTTCGCATCAGGATGCACTGCTCTTGGGAGGCAAGGTCCAGGCTCCTCCAGGATATCCAGACCACGTTGTCTTTCTTTACCCGCATCTGTGCAAAGACTGTGAAACCCAGGTGTGCGTGGAAATCTGCTCCGCCCAAGCTCTAACTGCGGGCCAGAATGGCACCCCGGCCTTTGACCGCGAGAAATGCGTACATTGCGGAGCCTGTGTGTGGAATTGCGCACAACCCCACCCTGAGGATCCAGAGCGCACCAACGTTGAATTCCGCGCTGGCGCTGGAGGTCTGCACTCGGCCGAGAATTAGCTGATGACCGCACTGAACCTTGAAAGATTGCAATCCACGAAAAGTTCTCCTTGGAGTTACAAATGACAACTGGGTACCAAATTGTCGTCTGCGGAAGCATAGTCCCCGATCCTTTGCAGACACTGGAGCCGATCACGACCCCCGGGGGACCATCGCTGCGGAATGAACTGATGCTTCCAGCCGTCTTGGATCCCTGGGCCGGTCATGCCCTCTACGAGGCCGCCCATCTGGCAAAGGTAGTCCCCCAGAGCAGGGTTTGGCTGGTGAGTCTAGCTCCCAGGGCCAAGCTTCAGCAGGTCATGATGACGGTTGCCCAGAAAGTCCCGTTCGAACTTGTCGCCCTGGATGGTCCAGCCGGTGGATTCACGGACGCCAGTGAGGTGGCTTCCTTATTGGCCGAAGCGATCCGTGCAATATCGGGGTTGGATCGTTCGAAGCTGCTGGTATTTGGTGGATGGGAATCCGCCTCGAGAGGCGCCAGCGTGACGATGCAACTGGTGGGCGAGCACTTGAGCATTGTAGATCAGTTCCAGGGAGTTGACCAACTGACGATCAAGCCAGATGGATCCCTGGAGATCCTGGAACGTGTTGAAGGGGGAAAACATCAGGTCTCAATCTGCCAGAGTCCGCCTGCTCTGCTGGGTTGGGCCACCGGGAACCTCCCTGAGCCTCCTAACAATCCCCAGGTGGGAATGGCCAATATGAGGGTTGTGATGCCGGCCCTGCAGAAGGCCAAGCCGGTCAAGCTCGGGGAGGGTGGAGCAAGGTTTGCCAGTGTTCTACTCCCCAAACAGCAGCGCTCCACCAAGATCGTCAAGGATCTCCCGGCAGACCAGATTGCTGAGGAAATCGTCAATTGGATCGTCGGCAAATAGCCCAGCTTATACGGCTGGCCTTCTACATGGAAGAAGGCTTCGTGACTTGCATTGTTAAGAGTAGCGGATGAGTGTTTCATGCTCACCACCACGGATGAAAATAGCAGGGGTAGCCACGATGAATTCGTACTTTGAATTCCTCGTGGGCTTCTCAGATGCGGTCAAAAGCCCACGACAAACCAAAAGCAGTTTGTCGTGGCTACCAAAACTCGCATTTTCATAAAAGGAGTTCACCGATATTTATGGAGACCATTCTCTTCCTGGCCCATACAGAAACGGATGGGACCTTGCCAAAACCAGCTCTGGAAACCGTTACTATCGCACGTAAGCTCGCCCAAGAGCTGCAGGCCCCTCTCATGGCTGGCTTGGTAGGCGAGACTGTCCAAGCGGCCGCCAACCAAATCGCCACCTGCGGGGCAAGCCGGCTCCTGGGCGTTTCTGGAACTGATTTCGGGCAAAGTCGCTACGCCACTGACGTGGCCGCTGCCGAAGCAATTTGCAAGGCCATCCGGCCGACTTTGGTCATTGTTCCCGGCACTTCCCGATTCATGAGGGTCCTGGCCGGTGTGGCACATCGCCTGAGTGGACGGGTTGACACCCACGTCACTGCAATTGCGTTCTCCAATGCCACGATATCCATCAGCCGTTGGTACTACCGCCAGCGCATGGAGGGTATCCTGCAAAGGACCCAGCGGCCGTGGTTCATAGCGCTGGACCCGGGTTGCTACGAACCTTACCGAGGAGACTCCGGCAATGCCAGGTTAGAGATGGTCTCGCTAGAAGCACTCGACTCCTGGAGGCGCACGACCGCGACTAGTTTCCAAGCCCCGCCTGCCGATGAACAAACCATCCGCCCCGACGCTGATTTACTTTTTGTGGCTGGTGCCGGGTGGACTAAAAAACAACCGGATGGAAAAGTTCACGTTGCAGAGGCTCAACGACTTATTCTGGATTTTCTTCGTTCGAGCCAGGCTTCGTTGGGAGGAAGCAAATCACTGGTGGACCTGAGCGGCGAGGGGCAGGCTGTCCTTCCATTCATGACCCATCTCAACCAAATTGGCCAGACGGGTGCGACGCCACGTCACCCCAAGGGCCTCTCGACCTGTTGTCACGGTGAGGAG
>JBGOTQ010000508.1:0-4135 GCA_041476565.1 Terriglobia bacterium
ATAGAAGGTGGCACTTGCGGTGTTGAGCCCCAGGGTAATCTCAATGGAGCCTTCATCTCCAATAATCGACTCTGAGAAATCCAGGTGGGCGTTATTGCAAATAGATGTAAAAACGAACCCCCGTCCTCTTGAGTATTCAAAGATTACCGAGACATTGTCAAAGATGTCCCGATCGTCCTTCCAATAATCTAAACCTCCGACTCCAACAACGGATATCGGTTCCGACCGATAAGCCCAGTTGGCAACGTCGACCTGGTGAGAACCGAGTTCTGCCATTAAGCCCCCGGAATATTCCCTGTAGAGGCGCCAGTTGAGAATTCGGTTAAAAGAGGGGTCTTTGATGGGATTTCGCCAACTGCCATTGGGATCAGCCGGCAAAACGGCGTGGTGACATACATCACTCCATCGACCACCAGGGGGCTAGCCTCAAACGCCGAGCGAGTCGGGTACTGGGTGCCATCACTCACATCCCCTGTGTCGAAGCTCCATGCAACCCGGAGTTGGGTAACATTCTTTTTGTTGATTTGATCGAGTGGTGAATATCTCGTCCCCCCCGCGTCGCCCTCATAATGCCGCCACTCCGCCACCTGCGTTCGGGGGGCTGCCAAGGAAGCAGATAAGCTTGCCCCTATCGAAGCAATCAAGCAAAGCTGCTGCATTAGAGTTCGAGTTTCAAAAAGGAGAGTGAGAGACTCTATCGCCTGACGTGTGCAACAGGTTTCCTTGAGATTGCCCATCAAGACCTCCAGATTAGTTTTCAGACACAATTCGACCCCCAGGTACCGCACGCTCACGGAGATGGATCATTCCTCTCTCCATGAGGGGCAGAAGCTTTTGCGCACACCAGAGAAACACTCGTACTTGGAAGATAGCAGGCCACCCCTTTGTTCTGCGCCCTGATCTTCCCCCGCACTGCTTCCGGGTCGCAGGTATTGAATTCGAACATGCCCCAGTGATGCCCGATCAGGACCGGGATTCGAGCCGCCAGGCAAAGGTCGACCGCCTCTTCGAAAGTGAAATTACCCGGAACCCCCCGCTGGCGGAGCTGCTCGCTACGGCCGTTGATGGGCAGTAGAGCTACGTCCACTTGATGCTTCAGCAGCAGTTCCGCAAGACCGTGGTAAGGAACACAGTCGCCGGAATGATACAGCCGGATACTACCGAACCCCAGGATGTAACCTAAATAATGATGCTCCCCCCGAACGTTGGCTTTAACCTCTTCGTGGGCTGATGCAACTGCTTCCAGATATACCCCTGTAGCCAAATTCATCTTCTCGCCTGCGTTGACAAATTCGGTACGGGATGAGGTCAAGCCTATCGCCAGAGCCTGTTCTCGTCCGGCACGAGGCACGATGAAGCGGCAGGCAGGATTGACTTCTGCCAATACAGGTAGTGTGACGGGATCCATATGGTCCGAATGGCGGTGTGTACAGAGCACCCAAGCTAGCTGGCGCACATCCCGGGGTTGAATGGGCGGAGGCATCATCCGGACGTGCGGGAATTCCTTTCCTTTGTACTTGTCGGCCAACCAATCGGAGAGGTAGGGGTCAATGATTACATGCAAATCGTTATAGTGGAGGAAAAATCCTGCCTGGCCCAGCCATTCCACGACAATAGTCCCTTTCTCCACAGTGTTCAGAGCGGTAGAACGCGGCAATGATTTGATTTGGAGAGCGGAACTCACGGGATACCCATGGTATTTATTAACCCCTCGGGATAACGGTCATGACTTCTTAAGTTCTCTCAGCAGGTTATCCACGGCGACGGACATCGTGCGATCCACGCTTTCCTGTGTGAAGCCGCCGATGTGGGGTGTCCCAATCACGCAGCTATGGCCTGCAAACCGTAGGTCCCGGGGAGGCTCTTCATCGAAGACATCCACGGCGACTCCTGAGATCTGGCCTGACTCCAGGCCCTCCAATACAGCGGTCTCATTGAGCAAACTGGCTCGCGCGGTATTGACGAGGTAGACCCCCTTTTTCATCCTGGCAATAGTCTCAGTATCGATGAGCGGACGGCCCTCGCTGGGAGCCGGACAGTGGAGGCTGACGATATCTGCTGATGGCCAAACCTGGTCCAGGGGGCCATATTCAAAGGCAGAAGATGGCTGGAAATGAAGGTCTGGACAAGGATCGTGGGCCAGGACCTTCAGATCGAAGGCAAGGGCCAGTTTTGCCACCAACCTGCCGATTTTGCCGCACCCAATCAAGCCAAGCGTGCGTCCGGCCAGTTCGATGCCAGTGCGCCGTTCCCATCCCCCGCACTTGATAGTCAGGTCTGAAAAAGGGAGGGAACGGACCAGTCCCAGGATCAAACCCATGGTCAATTCTGCCACAGCCCGAGCGTTAGTTCCTTGCGTGCGCAGAATCCGAATACCCAGGGACTGGGCGGCAGCCAGATCGATGTTGTCCACCCCGCTACCATTGCGGCTGATGACTTTCAGTTCCCGCGCTTCGCTGAGCGCCCGTCCAGCGACTTTCTCCACGCCGCACAGGTATCCCATGCAACCGGGCAGCAGGTGCATCAATTCTTCCTCGTCCGGATGCTTGCCCGGCGAGGAGAAAACCAATTCGTAACCGGAATCTCTGAGACGCTGAAGAGTAGGATGCCCGTCTCTTGTCACCGATCGAGGGGTTACGAGAATTTTATTTGCCATTCTTCGGCTCCATCGGCCGCGTCGGCTTTAGACAGTGACTTCCCCAGAGCTACAGGAGCCAGCAGTTACACCTTCTCGGGAAGCCGTCTGCTCAAAGCCTTAACCTTTTTGTCGAAGCCTTGATCTTTGCCACGTTCAAACTACAGAGGAGCCCCTTCCGCCTTCATGAGGCCTCCTTGGAAGATTGGCCAGCGGCTATTGCCCAATGTTCACTCAATGACACACTGGCCTTTTCGCTCAAAAATTCTTCTGGGAAACCCCTCCTGGGCAATGTCACCGTAGTTGTGCCCTGCCTCAGCCGGATAGACACAGAAGCTGACCAGCGGTTCCCGGCCTGTGTTAATGGACCGGTGCGCCCATCCTGGGGGCACGTATACCATTTTGCCCCGGCTCATGGGTTCGGACTTGCACTGCCCCTCTGAAGTCTTCATCAGCATGTAGCCTTCGCCCCGCAAGCAAAGATAGACTTCAGCAGTGCCCACTATGCTGTGGTAGTGCCCCTTGGTCATGAAGTATTCTTCGCCCACTTTCCCCGGATGCAGCCTGCTAACACAGTACATCAAGTGGCCGTAGGCCAGAGGCACGGGGGTCTCGAACACTTCATAATGGACCGGATCGTTACGCTCAACAATCAGTTCCTCCAGCGCGGCCTTGTCCAGATAGTAACCTCGCATGTCGGAGGCACGCCGAACCAGACGATTTCCAGCGCCATGCATCAAGCCCTCTTCAAGGTCAAGCTCAATGCTGAAGGGATCCATGACAGTCGTAGAGAGGGTGGTCATTTTTATTACCTCGCAGTCGTGGCGATGCGCGAAAGTTCAGCAAACTCCGGTCCTTTCACCGGAATGTCTATATGAAACACCTCGGCAATGACGCGGGTCCAGCCATGAATGAAGTAGATCCAGCCGTCTTCGATGTGCAGGTTTCGTTCTTCTTGCTGGGCTGCAGCTTGTTCAAGGAACAGGAGGTCGCCGCGGTAGTTGAACTCCCAGACCGACCCGTTTTCTGGAAACACCGCAGCACCAGTCAGCGGCGACCCGGGCGCGTCTTTACCTAGGCCGGTTGCGTTAATAACCAGGGAGCCGGGTTTGAGCTGCCGCAAGATGGCATCCGTCAGATCAGGGGTCGGGGTGTGGTGATATTCGACCGGAATATTCGAATTTAGCTTTTTATGAATTTCCTGCATTTCCTCCAGCCGCGGAGTGCTGCGATTTGCCACAACTATTCTGGTGGGCCGATTGGCTCCGTGTTCTTTCTTCATCAGGTACCAGGTAATCGCGATGGCAGAGCCGCCGGCGCCAATTACAAAGACTTCAGCCCCGGTCCGCTCCCAATAGCGCCGGGGCAAAAAGGCCTCCAATGCCAGCCCGCTGGTGATCGGATCTTTGGCGTGCCCCACCAACCGGCCACCACGCTTAGAGATTGAACTGATCTCCCCCATCGACTCCGCATATTCATCTAATTCTTCGAAAAGGTCAC
>JBGOTQ010000509.1:0-4102 GCA_041476565.1 Terriglobia bacterium
AGGTTACCGCGGTCGATGAAAATGGCATCCAGCCCACGAAGTGGGCAAAGGAGAGTAGCCCAGGGCAAAGCGAGCGACGGCGGTCGCTTAGCGATTTTTGGCGAGCGCCGCCCTGGGTCATCGTATACGCCCGAGTCTTACTCCCCGATCAGGCGCGGGCGGGCTGCCCGCGCCTGATCGGGGAGTTGATCTCTATTTCGGAATCCTAGTCCCAGGGCGTCGCGGTCGGCAGTCGCCTGCCGGCTCCTGCTTCTCGCCCGCTGTGCCCTGGGCTATTTTCTTATGGCCCTTCAGGCCATTTTCTTCATAGTAAGGACCTCAAGGAAAGGCACAATGGACACAGAAAAGACAACGCCCATGCGGACGGTTACCATCGACGATGTAACCCTGTACCTGGCCCATCCGGACGAACTGCCTATTCGGTGGGTGGGACAGGAAGACTTAATGCGTCAGTTGATGGCGGCCTGGATGCTGGTCGACAGCCACGACGTTCCCATGAGCCCGCGCCTGCTGGGCAAGCCGGGAGTCGGCAAAACCACACTGGGTTATGCGGTGGCCAAGCGGATGGGCAGGGAAGTGTACATCCTGCAGGCGACGCTGGATACCCGGCCCGAAGATTTGCTGGTGACGCCCGTAATCGAATCTGCCGGAATGCTCCGCTATGTGGCCTCTCCGCTGGTGACGGCCATGGTTCGCGGCGGTATCGTGATCGTGGACGAAGGCAACCGCATGAGCGAAAAAAGCTGGGCCAGCCTGGCGCCCTTGCTCGACAGCCGCCGCTACGTGGAGTCGATTGTAGCGGGGATCAAAATTAAGGCCCATCGTGACTTTCGGCTGGTGGCCACCATGAATGACGACGCGTCCACGTTCGAGTTGCCCGAGTACATCCACTCCCGACTCCAGCCCCAGATTTACCTCGACTTCCCCGAACGCGAGGAGGAACGATTGATTCTCAAGGAAAACCTGCCGTTTGCTGACGACCAGGTTTTGGACTATGTCACCGATTTTCTGCAAGCGGCGCACGAAGCCGACGAGCGCTACACGGTTCGCGACGGGATCAACATTGCGCGCTTTGCCATCAAGCTGGTGAATATGGGTCCGTCAGCAACGTTGTCCGGTTCCTTGAAGACGGCGATCGTGCAGACGCTAGGGGAGGAGGCGCTGCGCTATGTCCAGCGCTGAAGCGCAGGCCAACCTGCAACAGGGGCGCATCCAGTACTTTCCGGTTGTGCCGGGCCGCTTGGAATTTGCTGAAGAGGTTCGAAAGGTTATCCTGCAAGAGAAACCGCAGGTCGTCGCCGTCGAATTGCCCTCCACACTCGAGAGTGCTTTCTTGCGAGCAGTGGACCGCCTCCCTGAGTTGTCGGTCATCCTTTACCAGGATGAGGGTGAAGGCTCGAGCGTCTATGTTCCGGTTGAGATCACAGATCCCTTCATTGAGGCAATCCGCAGTGCCCAGGAAATTGGAGCGGAAGTATTTTTCGTGGACCCGGACGTAGGGGAGCGGCCACACCTGCCGGAGGTTTATCCGGACTCTTACGCAGTCCGGCGCATCGGATACACCCGGTATATTGCATCATACCGAGCTTACCCTCAGCCCAAGGACTTTGAAGTAGCCAGGCATGCAACGGGCATCGCCTGGAAACTCCAAAGCGCAGATCCCCTGGCACGGGTACTGGTTGTAATCTCATTGAATCTGCTGGATGTCGTGATGGAGGCGATGAACCAACCCCAGGCTGAGCCGCTTGCCAGGGTCCGCCGCGAGGGAATCCAATTACTCAACCTGCACCCGGATTGCCTGGCGGAAGTCGTGATTGAATATCCTTTTCTTCAGGCTGTTTACGAAGTGAGGCGTTATGGATACCAGTGGGAAGAACCCCTGCCGGATGCGCCTCCCCCTGAACCGGAAGCCAAAGCTGAACCCTTCCAAGTGGTTGTTGGACATCCTGAAGACCCCCAAGTTGTCCTGGAAGCCATTGTCCGGCGGGCGAGCCGTCATGTTGGCTGGTCGCGAGAAAGTTCGGGAGAACCCCAGACCGCGGGCCATGGTTCCGTCATTTCTCCACCCTCAGCGACGGCGACCGATTTGCAAGACGTCGGGTTTCCCACGCCGCCGGAGCGATTTCATTTCATGGATCGCCAGCGGCTGAATTTCTGTCTCTTTGCTGAGGCTGAGCGTCGTTACGAGAAGAACACCCGGGAAAAGCTGGCACACTGGCAGCGCCGGTTGTTTGGACGCTATTCCCGTAATCTGGCGCTGGTGGGCCAGGGGCTAGTGGCCAGATTGTACGATCTGACAGTCTCTGCGCGGTCAGCAGTTGACGACAACTTTGCCTGGGAATTGTGGGAACTCGCGGCCCGTTCGCCTTTTCAAAAGGAAAGTTCTGACCTGATGACTGTGAATATTTCGGGAGAGGAACTCGACCTCGACACCAAGAGGATTCGCCTGCGTCGCCGGCTTCCTAGAAAGAAGGCGCTACCTAAGCCTCTGGGCCTGCGGGGACGGAAGAAGGAGAAATTTCCCGGTGAATGGGCCCAACAGTTTGACGGCTCGGCTCTCTGTTCCTATCCACCGGAAGACATTGTGGTTGAAAACTACGGCCTCTTCCTGCGCAAGAAAGGGAAGAGCATTCTCTCTGAGGAGCGATCCCGCGTTGAGCCATTTACTCATTCGTTGCTCGATGGGGTCGACGTACGGGAAACACTGCGCAACTGGCACGAAGGCAAAATCTACGTTCGGGAATTCCAAAGAATCTCCGGTGAGGTTGGAGCTGTCGTGGTGATTTTCGACGAAGACCGGGAAAATCATTTTCCCTGGTGTATGACCTGGCTGGGGGAGCACAGCCAGGAATCGGACATGGCCTTTTACTCCACTGATCCTGACAGCCAGCCCGTTGGCCCGGGGATTGCTCGAGCCGAGTATGGGGGCTTCCTACTCTCTTACCCACCCCGACGCATGAAGGATGTGTGGCATGACCCGGATTACTGGTTTGCCGAGTCAAAGTCCGAGATCCTTCTTCTGGCAGCGCTGGATTACACGCTGGAGAAATTTGTAGTTTTCGTTGCAGCGCGCCCACCTCGTTCTATTTTCAGAACCATTGCCGATCGCTTAGGCCGCAAAATCATCTTTATCCCGATTGGGCAGCTTTCTCCAGTCAGCATGAAAAAGATCCGGGTCGTCCACGTCCTCGATGGTCATGACAAGCGTGACATCGCGAAGGATTACATCTGGTAATTGTCCACGAAGAGCACGAAGGACACGAAGAAAGCAACAACCCAAGAGTTGTCAGGGTGAAGGTCACATGGAAAAAGCCCTAGAGCAGAATAGCCCGGAGGAAGAGATGTGGTTGTTGGCTTGAGGAAATGGGAGGCAGGGGCGGAGCATAAGAGTGTTTGGACCGTTCTCCCTTCTTCTGTTTCTGAATGAAAAGGCTTTGGCTTAACGGGAAGTGGAGGCAACGAGGGGCCCTTCGTGCACCTTCGTGTTCTTCGTGGATAGTCATCATGGCTATAGTTGAGATGCGGTTTTACGAGGAATTAAATGATTTTCTACCGGTGGAGCGCAGGAAGACCGCCTTTACCCATACTTTTCGCGGCCGCGTTTCGGTCAAGGACCTGGTGGAATCGTTGGGTGTACCACACACCGAAATCGATCTTATCCAGGTCAATGGCCATTCTGTAAGTTTTTCATATCTGGTTCAAGACGGAGACCGCATCAGCGTCTACCCGGTGTTTGAAGCGCTGGATATCTCTCCCATCCTGCGCCTGCGGCCCAAGCCTCTGCGGTTCACGCGCTTTGTTGCCGACATTCACCTGGGGAAATTGGCCAGGCATCTGCGCATGCTGGGGTTCGACACGCTCTATCGAAATGATTACCAGGATGACGAACTGGCCCAAATTTCCAGTTCGCAAGGCAGGATCCTTCTCACGCGAGACTGTGGGTTATTGAAACGCAATGAGGTCACTCACGGGTATTGGATCCGAAGCAAACGTCCTGTTGAGCAGTTACAGGAAGTCGTGCGGCGATTTGACCTGGTCGGATCTACTGCTCCGTTTTCCCGGTGCCTCAATTGCAACGGGGACCTTTCGTCAGTGGACAAGG
>JBGOTQ010000510.1:0-4087 GCA_041476565.1 Terriglobia bacterium
TGAAAGGGGCTCCTTTAGCGGGGCTTACAAACGGCGGCTTGGAAGGTTTGAGGCCGCCAATAATGGAACCTTGTTTCTTGACGAGGTCGGAGACCTCAGTCCTGCCCTGCAGGCCAAACTCCTGCGCGTTTTGCAGGATGGTGAGATCCAGCGGATCGGGAGTGACCTTTCCCATCGGGTCGACGTGCGAATTGTGGCTGCCACCCACCGTAACCTCCAGCAGTGGGTGAAGGAAGGACGATTTCGGGAAGATCTTTATTACCGCCTGAATGTCATTTACCTGACCGTGCCTCCTCTGCGGGAAAGGATTGAGGACGTTCCTTTCTTGATCAACCATTTCGTTCGGAAGTTCTCCAAAGAGAACAACCGAGTGATTAAGGGTATCACCGGGCCCACGCTGCACCTGTTGCTGGCCTACCGTTTTCCTGGCAATATCCGCGAGCTCGAAAACATCATCTACCGGGCAGTGATCCTGGCCCGAGGAGAATGGATAACACCCGGTGAGCTCCCGCAAGGGGTTCGGGATACTCTTGAAATCGGAGTTCCGCTGACGGTCCCAATGACGAACCTTGAACTTAAGAAGGCCAAAGCGCTGGCTCGCCAGGAAGGTGCGAAACAAATCGAGAAAATGTTCCTCATCAAGCTGCTGGCGCGTCACCAGGGCAAAGTCAGCCAGGCGGCCAGTGAAGCGGGGATCAATCGTAGTTTGCTCCAGCAAATGATGAGCCGGCATCAGATCGATCCCAAGAGCTTCAAGTTATGACTGACCCTGAAGACCTGGATGAGCCTGAAAGCCCTTTCGTTCTTCCCATTGAAGACTCGATTGATCTTCACACCTTCTCGCCGAAAGAGGCAAGGCCTTTGGTGGAAGAATACCTGTTCCAGTGCCGTGCTAAGGGGTTGAAAGAGGTTCGCATTATTCATGGCCGAGGAACGGGAGTTTTAAGGCAGGTGGTCCGTTCGGTCCTGGAGAGGAACTCTCTGGTGGAACGTTTCGCTGATGCTCCTCCTGAACGAGGTGGATGGGGGGCAACCGTGGTTCAGTTGAAATAGCTGCTAGTTTTTCGATTTCAGGTAGGACACAATCTGCCAGAGCTGTTGCTCAGGCAATCTGGCCCACGACGGCATCCCTTTTTTCAGGTCTCCGTTCTTCAAGAACCAGAATAAGGTTCCTGGCGTTGCGTCGCGAACCGGCGGAGATTGTAGATCGGGTGCGTCCTTTCCTCCCTTTGCGTCCTTCCCATGGCATCCTGAGCAATGGCGTTGGAACAGCTTCCTGCCGGCCAGGTAGGCGTCTTGTTTCCCCTCATAGGGATTCGTGCGAACTCTGGCCTCCGGTGGGACCTTGGACAATTCGGAGGTCAGTTGACGATCCCGGCCATTGTGCCCCGACGCGGCGTATTGGCTAAGCAATAACCAGGCTGTCATCATGATGATGAGCCCTCTCCACTTATCCATGGACCGATCTTTCCACGAAATTGGCTGCCTATTCAGCCAGGAGTCACCTGAACCACTCCCTGACCTGATGGGTGAAGCCGCCGATCTCACGGCTTACCGAGAATCGAACCATCAGCGGGATGCTGGGCGACGTAAGTCCGAAAGACGGTGACACCCGGATTGTCGTTCCGTTCTGAAACTGCCATGCCAACGAAGGAGCCAGGTAATGGGAGGTGTCGCGTAATCCAAATTCGCCCCACTCGCCAAGTCCTCCATATAATTCCAGCCCTGCCAGGAAATTCTCGCGACAGAACCGGCACTCATCAGGTGACGCCGCCAAAGCCAGCGGACGGCTGACGCCCAGCGCATAGCCGAATTCCCAGGGTTCTGGCTTCACGTTCTTCACCGCGATGAAATTCTCCGCCACATTCCATCCCCGGAAGTTGCTTGAGAGAATCAGCTTGGTTTCAAACTCGCGCTCTGCTGTGAGGCGAGCTGCCGAAATAGGTTCCAAGAGATCGAACTTAGAGTCGTGACCGACGACTTCTTTGAAGGCCCGATCGGCTCCATTGACATCCTCAAATTCCACGTACAGAACAGGGTTGATCTTGTGTTCCCCAAGCAAGGGGCGGACCCGGTTTTCCCAGCGGTATCCAGTGAACAGAGCCCCTTGTCCGTCGGTCCCTTGCCCCTGGAGATAGAATTCCATCGTCCACCATCCCTTGACTCCGTATTCGATCTCGGCCGAAACCCCCATGAAGTTACTCGTGATTCCAGGAAAACCCCAGACGGGTGAGAGACTCAGTTCCAGGCTGCCGGGCTCTTCCATGTGGTGATTGTAAGTTACAAAATAGGGCCCCTCTCCAGCAGTGACTATTCGGGCCATAGAAAAGACCAGGCTAAGGACAAAAAGCAGTTTAATGGGGAGGACTACATGGTGGATCCAAGTGAGCATTTTCCCCTTCAAGGTCGAGCCTGTAACCTCAATACCTTCAACTAAATCAACGATCTGACTCTCATTTAAGTAGTTTGGCATTCTCTGGCGAAAATGAAAATCGTTTTCAATATTGAGAATTTAATGTGCTGCTGAAATCCTGTCAAGGTAATCCCGAAAGTCCCTTATCACCTTCTCGGTCATGAGTGATCATGACTTAGCTGAATGTATTGTGTCGGTCATTGGGGTTTTGTTGCGAACTTAACCGATGGAGGAGATAATATAGTTGTCAATTGGTGCTCTCAAGACTTGCTGGAATTCTCTACCGAACCGATCTAAGCCGCAGGGAGCCGCGCCCCCTTTCCGGAAAGGGTCCAGGCATGCGCCGCCTCAATCATTCCGGATGCCTGGTGCCGGCATCAATGCTGTCGAATGACATGAAGCAGTGCAGGGAGGTGTCTGATGAAAAGAGCAATCCTACTAACCAGTATTCTCGTTGTCTGGGTCGGATGCGTGGTGACCGACACGGCATTGGCCCAAAGCGGGAATCAGAAAATCGGTGAGCCGTCTAAGACGAGAGTAAGTGACCAGAAGAAAGGACGACAGGAGGCCTCTAGTGAGCAAACTGTCATTGGCCATCTGCAAAGTAGGAACAAGATCGTCACGGTAACCCGAGGGCCAAAGGGAGTCTTTTACACGATCAAAACCAAAGATGGCAAGACCCTGGCGACGAAGCTTGCGGAAAAGGACCTCCAGGCCAAGTACCCGGATGTCTATCACCAGATCAAGTCCGGTGTCGCTGCCAATGACGCGACACTTAGATGAAGCTTGGGCAGCCTCTTCTCGACCGTCAAGACTGTGACTCAGAGGGAGATTCAACTCTAAGCCTACGTATTGACAAGCAATTTCTTCCAGCGATGATCGTCCTCGAATGCTGAAATCAAGCCCTGACTCCCTCTTTGCTAACGGATGAAAATGGCAGAGGTAGCCACGGTGAGCGTATTGACGACAGCAGTCGCCGCGAACCGTGGGCATTTTTCCTGACAACCAAAAGCCCACGCCTCCCGGAAAAAAGCGGTCGACGTGGCTACCAAAACCGGATTTCATGAAAGTGGCCAGCGGTTTCAGCCGCCGGGGAATGTCCTGTGGTCAAGCCGTTCCTTTTCCGATAGGAACATCTTGCGCGGCTGATCCTAAGTGTACAGTCCGGTAGGTCAGCAGATTGACATTCAATTGCTTGAGGAATATCGTTGCAACCGTGGCGTCGACTAATAACCTGTCTCTTTGATCTACTCAGCAGGAAGCACATTATAAATCTCGTGCCAAGAGAATGACTGAGAATGAACGCAGACTCAGATATAGTTGCAATTGCGTGCATGCAAATCAGGTTTTCTCCTGAATTTCGGCGAAGCACTGATGAAAGATGGTGTTACCAGGGCTGTGAGTGGATTGGAGGATTAGTTATCTTTAGTTATCTTTGGTGTCCTGGCGTGAGGACCGGAAGCAGGAAGTTCTAATCCCTTGCGGAGCAGATTGCTTCGCTCCAGACCCGGTGGGATTAGGCTCCACCGTGCCGTCTAAACCCGAGGGGCGGAGACGGGAGAATCAGACTAAGAGCTTGGATGATAAGCCATTCCAGGCAAAAAGGCCAAGGATGTGATAGCGGGATAGGCTGCAGGCAATGAAACCTACAACTATGCCATGTTGGACAGACCA
>JBGOTQ010000511.1:0-4085 GCA_041476565.1 Terriglobia bacterium
CACCGTTGTCGATCTCGTCTTCGGTTCGAACTCCCAGCTCCGAGCCCTTGCGGAAGTCTATGCGTGCAGCGACTCGCAGAAGGCGTTCGTGCGTGACTTTGTGGCGGCCTGGAACAATGTGATGAACCTTGATCGCTTCGACCTTGCGTGATCTCAGAGGATAGGTCTTAAAGGTCTTATACAGGGCAGCCTCGACCTCGTATGGTCAAAAAACTCGAACGGATTGAGATACCTTAGCTTATAGCTCCACCTTCTGTGATCAAGTGCATTTGGCCCGGCCGAGATAGATTACGTTACATCACGTTACATCGGAACGAGACTTAGATCTGGACGACCCTGGAGAATCTTTGCGCAGCAAAGAGCTTAAGCATATGATTTCCTTTCCGTATGGATTGGCGATGCACACGGTTTGTCCGGCAGTAAACTGACTATCGCCAGTTCCAACTTCCCGGATCCCATTTGCCCTTGGCTGTTTCCTGGAGCACCGGATTAAGAAATCGGGCTGCAGCCTCTCCCGCCTCATCAACCGTGGACCAGGTGAGATTGAAATCCCGAGCCAACCGCTTATACGGACCCGACCAGTTTGCGGGGGGTTTAGGGAACTTCTGTGGGAGTTCGTGAGTTCGGCCAGTGTTGAACGTGATGTCAAGAGCGAGAGACAGCCTACGGCTGGTCAGGCCTCCCATTGCGGCCATCAGCAGGATGTCCACTAAATCCCTCACGCGGCTGCTCTGTCCTCCGGCAAATGGTCTTGTGTAGGCGTGAAGCTTTTCAGCGATCTGTGTGGTCAGTGGATAACAAGGTACTGTCGATGGCTCTATGTCCGCAAATTCCAATAGATGCGGGGCCGTCAACTTATCCGGTTTGCCCACTATCGGGTCGCCGAATCGCAGGTCCAAATGGAAACTCTCGAATCCCTTTCCGTCAACAAGGCAGCTAATAGGGAAGCGAAGACCCCCCTGTGGCGCTCCCGTCGCGGAGGTCCTTGGCAGTCCGATCTCAAACTCGAACCAGTCCCCTGGATCGATAGCGGCTGCCCTCTGAAGACGGGCCATCATTTGTTCAGGCTTCAAAGGTTGAGCGACAGCGACCTTGATGTCCTTTGTTGTCCTCGCCACCTCTCCCAGTCGGAACTGAAGCGCTAGGCCGCCTTTGAGGGTCCATCCGTTTGAGTCTTCCTTTATGAGACGTGCCAGAAGTCGATCGAAGGCAACCATCTTTCGGAGCCGAGTCAGAGGGGTGTTTATTTTCAAGCTCTGCTCACGAAGACGGGCTTCCAAGGCTTGACGGAACGCTGCTGCCGTCTTGTATCTCACGACGAAGCTCCCAATCCCGTGATGTATTTGCGGATCAAATAGGCAGTTCTGCCCCCGCGCCGGTTGGCTTGGGCCTGAAGGGAGGCCCTGTTTGTGAGTCCACGGTCCAGAGACTGCTGGATAGCTTCTCGCACCAGTTCTTCAGGGAGACCGGCCCTAGACACATCAGCGATGGTCCGGGGGACAGAAGTCACCGGTAGGCCCTCCCGTCTCTTGACGTCACTCGGACCTAACGGGGCTGTATGCTGGCGGATTCCCTTCCGTCGACGTGAGGCAGTTCTGAGCACCGTCACGTGGATTTCGCCGGGTATAACATCGGAGAGATCATAAACTGCAAGCGCACTGTCGTGAGAGATGACGGCCTTGGGACCACACCTGAGCCAAGCCACGAAAAGATCCTCAAAGCGAGACGAAGGAAACTGAGCAATGCGGTATATTCCTCGTGCCACTCGGATGAAGTGGCTCATTTTTTCATGATACCAGAGGAGCTTCCGTGAGAACCCTCTTTCTGCTGCCTGGGCAGACGTGAAGTAACCGGCTTGCTGTTCGGCACGTTGGTATAGTTTGTAATGGATGGTGTTCTTATTCATTCCGTGTGCAGTAAGTCTAATATCTCTTGACTTTATGCACACAGCTTATCAAATCCTTCGAGCATAATCCAGTGTTCCCCCTTGTTATCGAAGAAATCCTCCGCCCAAACTGATGTTATCTTAGTTATGTCATCCTTCAGGATTATCACCGCCAGGCCTCCGGAGGTAATTGTCAACCGCACAGCCTTGTTTTCACACACTGAAAGGGTTCATTCGGGCCAACTGTCAATGCCTCCAGCCGATGACTCTCAGGGAAACTACGACAACATTCTTGGATCTGCAGGACAGACAGCGAATAAACCACTCGTGGCCTTCGGGTTCAGGAGAGGAAACCAAAACTGAATTGCAACGGGTACAAAGGAGTCCTTCTGTCAGCCAACCCTGGGGAATTCTCAAAAGGTCATCCCAAGTTGGCTGTGCGGTTTGAATCACATGGTTGGTGGACATCGGTTAACTTTCCTTCCGAAGAATGGAGTTAAACAAGTCATTGTCAAATAGGATCCCCTCCCGGGCACAGGCCCGCTTCACGTCAAAGACAAAATCCGCAATGGTGTAGTGGTGTGCCCCCACATGCAGGTCTCGAACCCGTTTGATGATTTCTTTCAGGGCCTGACTCTGTTGCTGGAGATTGCGCGGAGCGTTGGTATCGAGGATTTCCCTGACGAAGTAGTTGAAGCTGTTGATCCAGGTGAGGCTTCTCTGCTTGACAGCCTGCATCACAGTCAGGACTTTAGCCAGCGGTACTGCCTTGATCCCATTTTCCCTGTAGGACTGGCTATCTGAAGCTAGCCACTGGTTTCCGGTGATCTGGGAGTAGGCATTTTGGATTTCTTCGAGGTGAGCCGAGTCATCATCAGAGGCTTTCGGCTTTTGATGATGATTATTTTCTTTTAAGTCATCAAATATATTGGGCTTCAATTTGACACCGGTCCCAGCCTGACACCGGTCTGGAATGGACACCGGTTTCAAATCGACACCGGTATTGATTTGATAGGTCGTCCCCTTAACTTCCCTGGTATTGAGCACCTCCAGCTGACGAATCAACCCCAGCTCAATCAAGCGCCTCAAGGCCCGCCGGCAACAGCTCTCAGAAAGGTTTGAAACCCGCATCAGAGTTGACATCCCGACCGTGCAGGTCTTCTGATTGAACCCCACTGAAAGTCGGTATAGGCGAAGGAAAACCACCGCTTCGGAAGGTTCGAGGTGGGGCAGGAGGGTGTCGAGGACTTCATGGGAAATCTTCAGGAAATCTGACTTCTTTACCTCTGGATACCCCTGTTTTTCACAAACCGGTATCAAATTGGACACGGTATCCTCTGACACCGGTGTCGAACTGCTACCCGTATCAGATTTCTCGGAATCAGGAGTGCGAGCAGGTGGTAATTGAGCTTGAGTTCCCTTGCAAAGAACCCGCAAGGGCGAGACCTGATTCAGAAGAATGGCAGTGACTTCCTGCTTTCTGGCAAAGGGTCGGATGGCCATGCTGAGACTGGCTGACAGGGCTTCAAACTGCACTTTCATCATCTGGGCTCTCCTGGAGAAATTCTTCTGTGGCCGGGTGAAGTCGAAGGTCCAGAAGTACCGTTTACTGGCAATTGGGCTCCTTTGCCTCGGCCGTCGTTTGGATCTCCCAATTTGGACATTGGGATGATCCGCGGTTAAAATGCGAAAATCCCGACGGAATTCCAGATTGAGGATTTGATTATCTGAGAGCCAAAGCTGGGAAGAAATGGAGCAACCTGGAGCCAGAATGTGAGGGAATCCATCATTAGTTAATATCCATTCTGCTGACTAAATCCTGGGGTTGCGTGTGCTCCATTTGTGCTCCATTAAGAGACAGGTTAGGGGACAACGTTGATAAATCAGGAGAATCCAAGGGTCAAGAATCAACTCGTTAGACGCTAAAGTCTTCATGTTCAATTGAGATGTAATTTCCCAAGCTGGACGTCGCGGGTTCGATCCCCGTCTCCCGCTCCATCTTTTCAATAGCTTACAGCAACTCACCCTATTCAAACTCTGTCCTTAAAGGAATATAACAGAGCAGCTCAATTTTCAATTCCCTCTTAACTAGCAGAAGACAAAGTTGCTATTTGATTCACGTGCTTGATGAGCGCCGGAAAATCAAGCTGAACGTCATTCCCGTTCCAAACCCCACTTTTTTCACCCCTTTCGGTAATAG
>JBGOTQ010000512.1:0-4034 GCA_041476565.1 Terriglobia bacterium
AGTGGAAGGCCTCATACCAGGGAGATCCTTGAACATGAGATGGTCTTTAACCAGCTCCACGATCCTTGCGCATTCCTGGTTGGTCAACCGTAAGCGGGCGCACAGGCTAGCTGCCATGCGAGCGCCGACCTCTGCGTGGCCATTGAACCGGATCCGATCCTTGATCTCAAAGGTCGAAGGTTTGCCAATGTCGTGCAGCAGAACAGCCATCGCCAGGGTGGTGGAAGGGTAAGATTCTGGAGGCGTCGCCTCCTCTTGTGGTAGAGTAAGTTCAACCGCGATTCGCTTGGCTGACCCTTCATTCCGTGTTTGATCCATGTGTTCCAGCATTAACAGGGTGTGACGCCAAACGTCTCCCTCGGGGTGAAATTCAAAAGGCTGTGCTACTCCCTTTAGGTGCGAAACTTCGGGAAGGATTTGGGGGAGCAGTTGGCACTCTTCGAGTAGTTGGACACCCCGAGCCGCATAGCCTTCGGTGAGAATCCGGATCAGTTCGTCGCGAATCCGCTCTCGGCTGACCTCTGTCAGATGAGGCGATAACTTCAGGATCCATGAGTGCGTCTCCGGATCGATCCGGAAAGCGAACCGGGCAGCAAAGCGAACCGCCCGCATCAAACGAAGCTTATCTTCCAGGAAACGAGTCTGCGGGTTTCCAATTGTGCGAAGCAGCTTGTTCCGGATGTCTTGTTGCCCTCCGACAAAATCGATGACCCTTTCCCCCAGTGGATCATATAGAAGTCCATTCATGGTGAAGTCCCTGCGTCGTACGTCCAGCCGGGGATCGGATGTGTAAATCACCTCCTGCGGATGTCTTCCGTCTGCATAAATCCCGTCGCTCCGGAAGGTGGCAACTTCATAGGAATGTCCCTCCTCGACGATCATCACCACACCAAAATGGGCACCCACGGTCAAGGCTCGCGGGAATAGCTTCAACACTTCCTCGGGACGAGCACTGGCAGCGATGTCGTAGTCCTTGGGAGGAATGCCCAAAACCAGGTCGCGAACACATCCCCCCGCAAAGTAGGCTTCATACCCGGAATCACGTAGTCGTTTCAGGATTCGTAAGGCAGTGTCTCGGCTCATCGAATGGTTCTCGCTGAGGTGACGGAATTGAAGCCGAATTTCTCTCGAACCTTGTCGGCGGCTTCATATAAGCGGCCAAGCCTGTCACGATGAGACTTCTCGAACAAGGGCTCCTGGAACAGACCGAAGCTCAAATTACTCAGTGCGACCCCTAACAACCGGATTTTTCGCTGTCCATCCCAGTAGGTGGCAAACAAGGATGAAGCTAGTTTAAGGATCTCCTCATCCAATTGCGTGGCGTGATTGAGTGATTCCGATCGAGTCACGGTCCGGAACTTGAAATCGCGGATCTTTACTGTGACGGTCTTGGCAAACATCCCGTGTTCTCTCAGCCGATGGGCTACTTTCTGGACCAGCCAGACTAAGGTTCTCTGGAGAAGTTCGGGTTCCGAGGTATCTTGGTCGAACGTGGTTTCGTGACTGATGGATTTGGGTTCGTCATGAAATTCAAAATGAGCCGTCTCGAGTCCCTGAGATTTCTGGTACAAGGACTCACCCCATAAGCCAAAGGATTGGACCAGATATTCCCGGCCAACACGAGCCAGATCCCCGACCATCATGATTCCCAGCGCGTGCAGGTGCTCCTCCGTCTTTTGCCCGACACCTGGTAGCTTTCGAATTGGCAAAGGAGCCAGGAAGACCGGCTCGAGGCCAGGCCATACATGAAGAATACCAGCGGGTTTGGCAAGGTCAGAGGCTACCTTCGACACCAATCGACTCCTGGATACCCCGATGGAAGCACTAAGCCCGGTTTGTTTCAGGATCTCCAGCCGAAGGGAGTGGGCAAGGTGGAACGAGTTTCTATAGAGCCGCTCGGAGCCACTGAAGTCGAGGTAGGCTTCATCGATGGAGACCATCTCCACCACGGGAGTATACCTGCAGAATATGGTATGAATATGCTCGGAGTGCTTTTGGTATTTTTCCCGTTGGCCGTGAAGGAAAATGGCGTGGGGGCAGAGAGACTTGGCTATGGCCAGAGACATCGCTGAATGCACGCCGAATTTCCTGGCTTCATAAGAAGCGGCAGCGACAACACCGCGCTGATCCGGATCCCCCCCCACGATGACCGCCTTTCCTTTGAGCTCCGGTCTGTAGAGTTCCTCGACAGAAACAAAGAATGCATCCATATCGACATGCAATATTAACGGGTCCATGTTCTATCAAGCCAAACGGAACAAGAGGCCCGGAACCGATTGAGAACTGGAAAATGAAACTACCCGGTCCAGGCTGACTTGCCTGCCTCCGTCTTGTTTCTCGGTAGGACTCGCTCTGTCCTGGCAGATTAGTATTTTCGCAACACTCCGATGACCCGCCCCTGAATCTTCAGGCTCTCTTCCTTGACGAAGATCGGGTGCATTCCAGGGTTGGCAGGCTGTAACCGAATCCTGCCGTCCGTCTCCCGGTAGAATCGTTTCAAGGTAGCTTCGCTGTTGTCGATCAAGGCGACTATCGTATCCCCTTCGACCGCCGTTTCGGTTCGTTCTACGATTACGTAGTCGTCATCACAAATGTGGTCCTCAATCATGGAATCACCCTTGACTCTGAGAGCGAAAACGTCCTTTTTTCCCACAAACTCTTCCAAGGAGAGGCCTTCATTGTTGGCCACTGCCTCTAGCGGTAGTCCGGCAGCGATCCTCCCGAACAGCGGGAGTTCCCATCCTTCGATCCGGGACTGCGAGCTTTCTGTCCCTGGATTCGATCCTGCCTGCCCTTTCGGGTTCCTGCCACCCATCGGAGATCCGGACACAACTTCAATAGAACGGCTCTGGTTGTATCCCCGGCGGATGAAGCCTTTGGCTTCCAGAGTTTTGATATGTTTGTGAACAGAGGCCAGAGAGGAGAGATTCAGACTCTTTCCGATTTCCTGGAAACTCGGGCAATAACCGTTTTGCTTGATGAATGAATCCAAGAACGAAAGCACTTCGTATTGGCGCTTGGTCAGAGCCATGGTTCCTCCATTCCTACAGCAGCAACGACAATTACAAAGCAATTATAGGCAAACAAAAAGCGAATAATAAAGCAATTCTTTTGTGGTGAAATTCGGGCATTCATGGCACACTCCATCTTAATCGATGAGAATCGGCCCTTACGAAATTGCGTCGCTCGAGACAGGCAGGTTTGCACTTGACGGAGGAGCCATGTTTGGCTCGATCCCGAAAACCATCTGGAGCAAGACAAACCCGGCCGATGACCGGAACCGGATCGAACTGGCTCTCAGGGTTTTGCTTATCTCCTCTGGAAGCCGGAAGATCTTAGTGGATTCTGGTGCCGGGAGTGTCCTTTCCCCCAAATGGCAGGAGATTTATGGTTTGGATCAAAGCCGGTATAGTCTCAAACAGGCGCTGGCAAAGCTGGGTGTCAGGCCGGAAGAAGTCACTGACGTAATTCTCACCCACCTGCATTTCGACCATGCGGGGGGCGTGACCGAATATTCGGGCCACGGCCTGGAATTGACTTTCCCCCGAGCCATGCACTTCATCCAGCAACGACAATGGCTGTGGGCTCGCCAACCCTCGGAGAAAGACCGCGCGAGCTTCCTTCAAGAGACATTGCAGACCTTGAACAACAGCAGCCAGGTCCGGATCCTGGAGGGGGCCTGTGAACTGTACCCCGGCCTTCATCTGATGCTTTCCGACGGTCACACACCGGGCCTGCAAATGGTAAGAATTGAAGACTTCTCCAGTGTGCTTCTTTACCCGAGCGACCTGTTGCCCACGGCCTCCCACCTCCCGTTGCCCTTCAACATGGGATACGACCTCTTACCGCTAACTACCCTGGAAGAAAAGCGTTCTGCTCTTTCTCAGGCTTGTGAGGGGGAATGGGTGATTGCGCTTGAACATGACCCTCGCCATGAGGCGATCCGGATCCGCCGAGGAGAGAAATACTACGAGGTGCAGGAGAGCCTGGTTCTTTGAGGAAGAGGTTCAAAGAATGGGCCTGTAGGGAGTGGG
>JBGOTQ010000513.1:0-4019 GCA_041476565.1 Terriglobia bacterium
ATGGAGTGATTACCACGTGTCGTCCGAAAGCATTGACTTTGCTGCCCTATGTGAGAGATAATTCATTTTATAGAACCAACTCCTGTTGCTCGAATTGTTTGTTTAGCTGGTGCTCTCGTTTTCTGCGAGAGCACGCCATGAGTTTCTTCTAGGAGGTCAATCAAAATGGCAAACCAACAAGGAACAGAGAAGAGCCGCGAAGGGAGTCCAGTCGAATTGAACTCGCAGTCGAAAACTGTGCAACCCGTGATGGCCGAAGAATGGTGCTTCCGCAATCTACTGTTGGTGAGTGGTCCTCAACTCCCTCTTGGAAAAGCACTTGCTCTTCGTTTTCGAGCTAACTAGAATTGGAGAAGCGAAATTTGGCTGTAACCTATTGTTGCCTAAATCTTTACACCAATCCGACCAACAATTGAAGACGGAAGCACCGCAGGGTCGTAATTTCTAAATGCACACCCCGCCCCCGCGCCAGTCTGCACGTAGACCACACCTTCTCGACCTCAATTCCTTTGCAGAACTTCCTCACCACCAACGCATCGCCTTTCACATCGACGTTCATGGTATCTAGCCCGGCTTCGATCAAGAGCGACAAGGCCTCTGGAGTCATGTAGCCGTTGGTCACAAACGTGTTAAAGAACCCGCGCCTTCTAGCTAGGCGGAACACGTCGAGTGCCCACTCCAGGGAGAGCGTTGGCTCGTTGAACGATATGGACGTTCCCTGGCAGTCACGCTCTTCGACGAGTCGCATGAATCCTTCAGGGGAAATGTAATTGCCCTCGGCGGGCGGCGCTGCCTTGCTAATTTTCCAGTTCTGACACCAGGGACAGCCGAAGTTGCATGACCAGCTGCCCGCCGTGAGAGCGGACGTCCCTGGATGAAAATGGTAAAAGGGTTTCTTCTCGATCGGATTGGCTGACAGGGAGGACACGCAGCCGTAAATGAGGGTCAGCAGTCTGCCGCCGCGATTCTGGCGCGTCCGGCACCAGCCGAAAGCGCCCTCGACAAGGAGACAGCGCCGCTCGCAGACGTTGCAGCGGATCTTGTTTCCCTCACGCTCATGGAGAAGCGACTCTCGGACAAAGAGCTTGGCCATCGTCCTCTCCTTCGCACATTTTGGAACAGAACTCTGCTGGCATCAACAACTCTTTCTCTTGAAGGGCGAAGATTGGGGGTCGTCTGGAAAATCAGAAGAGCCGGCAGCAATGACGGCTGTCTGTTGTTGGAGCGGATATGCTCGGTTAGCTGGCTGCCCGGCCCTTCCACTCTGTCCGCTGCGGTTTCCAGGGCCTTTGGTTCCGCGCAGGGCCAGCTCCCTCTTTTGAATGGAACCACAGGCGGCGGCAGAGTTGAAGGAGGTCTGGAATTTTGCCTTGAATCCAGAAAGCCATTAATGAGGAGAAGCAATCCAATGGGGAATAGCGAACCAATCAGGTAAAATGTGCGGATGAAAGTCGGAAGGAGGGTCCAATGGGCGACTACTTAATGCTTAGTTGGCTGCAAACCAAGCGAGGGTTCACCATATTCATTCTTTTTGTACTGATTGCGGCTGTTGCTGGTTTCTTCAACCTTGTGTCATACAAAGAAAAGGCCAAGGGGACTGTTGTGAAGAACAGCTTGACCCAGGCACGCCCTGCAAAGTTGCCTGCCAAATAGTCACTGGTCGATGGATTCGCCCTTAAAGGCCTTCAAGTGACCACGCTGGGCCAGGTGGATGTGATGGAGTCTCCTTTAAATCCGGGAATCCTCCGTGGTTACTACCTCGAGTTGGGCGGAGTTCCACGAGCCTGAGTTGCCTCTGGATTGTCGGATTTGACATCACTTTCCTTGGGCGGCAAGGATGGCATTTCAACCCTGTCGATATCGCCCGTAATCAATCGAGCTGCCCGTTGGAAAGTGAAATAGGCCCACGCCCATTCAAACAAAACGATAAACCGATTGCGAAAGCCTATAAGCCAGAAGATGTGGACGAACAGCCAGGTAACCCAAGCGAAATATCCAGAAAATTTGATCTTTCCCAAATCAACGACTGCAGCGGCACGCCCGATTGTAGCCAGACTCCCTCGCTCTGCATACCAGAATGGCCTATAGGGCTGGCCCCCTAGTGCTCGCATAATGTTCTGGGCCGCATGTCGCCCCTGCTGGATTGCCACAGGTGCGACGCCGGGCAGTGGTTTCCCAGTCTGATGAACAAAAGCGGCAAGATCTCCAATCACAAAGACTTCCGGATGCCCAGGGAGGCTCAGATCGGGACCAACCGGCACGCGACCTGCGCGATCAAGCTCAATTCCCAGGGTTCGAGCCAACGGTGACGCCGCCACGCCAGCCGCCCAGAAGATGTTTTCTGTCCGAACCTCCCGGCCGCCGGTCACAACATGACTTCGCTCTATCGAGGTTACAGGGGAGTTTTTCCAAACATTCACTCTCAGTTTTCTGAGTGATTCCTCTGCCTTCGAAGAAAGATCTGCGGAAAAAGTGGGCAGAATGCACGGTCCGGCTTCGACCAGAATCACCCGGGAACCGCAGGGATCAATCCTGCGGAAATCTCGAGCCATCGCGTGACACGCGATCTCAGCGATGGCACCTGCCAGTTCCACCCCCGTTGGGCCTCCCCCCACAATCACGAAGGTTAACAGTTCCTGACGCCGGTCCTCATTGGTTTCGCGCTCTGCTCGTTCAAACGCCAACAAGATACGCCGGCGGATTTCCAAAGCGTCTTCGAGGCTTTTCAGTCCAGGAGCTAGTTTCTCCCAGCCATCATGGCCGAAGTAGGCATGTCTGGCGCCCGTGGCTAGGATTAGAAAATCGTAATTCAGCTCGCCGTCTCGGAGAATCACCTTTCGGGACTTAACTTCCACCGTTACGGCCTCAGCCAGCCAGACCCGAGCGTTCTTTTGCCCACTGACCACGGAGCGGATGGGGTATGCGATATCGCCGGGCGAGAGTCCCGCCGTTGCCACCTGATAGAGCAAGGGCTGAAATAAGTGATGGTTGCGCCGGTCAACCAGGGTGATTTGTACCGGGGCACGCTTCAAGGTGCGGGCAGCGTATAAGCCACCAAACCCGGCTCCCAGAATCACCACGTGCGGCTTAGTCTTCTCATGGCATGAACCATCCGCAGTCGTGAGGGTCATATCAATCCCCCATGGTGTAAACCAATGTCGCTCCTTAGGTACTCGCACTTCCCCGGGTTCATCAAAGTGAACATGTGTGGAATTCTTAGCTGCCTCGTAGAAACGCTCACCATGATGACTACCTGGGTTCACACTGGCAGGATGAATTCATTGTCATAGGTCCCAGATCTCTCGCCTGTACTCTCAGAACCTCATCTTCATTTGTATCTGCAGAACACAATCTCAGAATGAATTCACCCTCCCACAGAACAGGTCGAGACCCTTGCATTTAATTCGATACCAGTAATGTTATCACCAAGACCCTTCGTATTGTCGGCGTGTGGGCAAACATGGGAAGGTTCGGGTGAGGTGGACTCTACATTCCCTGGTCCGTTTCTGTTTTTGAAGTCAACGAGCCCGGTGGAAGCGGCTTCCTGCCAAGGTCAGGCTGTTTGCAAATCATACCGATCACTATCCCGGATATTGGAACTGCATTGCTTCCCGGGATGCCTCTGAGCCTTTAGGTGCGCCTGTATGACCCGTATGGCTTGCTCTTTCGTTTGCCGCTTCGAACCTGCGCGGCTCCGCTGCACTTCCGGGCGTCGCGAGCATTTGTCCCGCCAGCAGAGCTGTCAGGCACTGCCATCGTATTTCTCTGCGATCAGCTTTCGATGCCAGGCCAGCAAGGTTTCAGGCGTCACGATAGTGGCTAGTTGATTAAGCACACGCCGGCCGAGTTTCTTGGCCTTGACAGCTAAGCGACGACGCTGGTCATCGTTGAATCGCATTCGGCGACTGCCCAGCTGCTCCTTAAGAACTCGATTCTCCTCCAAAGGGTACTCGACGACTTGCTGTTGCTGCTGGTTCATCCATCCGGCAATGGCAATAACTACAAATTGGAGTGGGTGC
>JBGOTQ010000514.1:0-3993 GCA_041476565.1 Terriglobia bacterium
CTCTTTGAGATAGCGGATAAAGTCGTCGCGGCAGAATTTACAGTACCCGCACTTGTTTTCGGTGTGGTCAAGGTAGATTCCGTCTACTCCGGTCTCGCAGACGATTTTTATTAACCCTTTGATGTACTGCCTGAAATTAGGATTGAGATCGCAGCCGGCTCTTTCGTCCGGGACTTTGGGCATGACAAAGGTGGCTGCTTGGGACGGCGGGATGTGGGTGTGTCCCCACAGGCTCCCGTCTGGCCGGATGGCGAGCCACTGCTGGGGATGAACAGCCGGTCTTGGCCCAAAGTAATCCTCATACTCGGACCATCTACTTTTCCAGATGTCGAAGAGCCGGCCTTCTGCCTCCGGCTGGCGGATGGTCTTGGAAACATAGGAAATGACCACTAGCCCCCTGCGTTTGCACTCCTGAGTGAAGGCCTGAAACTTTTTCATCTTCTGGGCGAATTCCTCCCTGGTTTTGCAGCTCGTCCAGGGATCCCCGTTGGCAAAAGCAAAAACGCCCGTAATGGAGAAAGTGGCATTGGCCTGGGTCAATTGGCCAGCATCCTGAGCCGCATACATGCGAAAACTGAACGGATCGTACAGGCTCTTCTGTTGAACCTGCTGCCCCTTGGGTACCAAGCTGGCCAGTGAAAAAATGATTAAGCCGATGAGCGCCTTCCGCTTTAAGCTTTTCATGTTGCCTCCATGTGGGGAAAGAGTGATGGTCCGAGTTGGCCGGATCTGCCTTTTCAAGAAACGGGATCAATCATTATTTCCTCTCAATCCGAACCTCCCAGCGAATTAATCCTATTGGCTGCGTTTGTCCTCCGAATTACGGTTATTTAGAGTTGCCTTCTGTCTTAAACCGGAAAACTCTGCTCCATTCGCCGATGTCTCCACGGCCACCGCGCGCCCGGACTTTCCAATAGTAAACCGTGCCTGGATTCAGGAAAGTCGCGGGCACCTGCCACTCTGGCTTGGCAAAGCCCGCGTTCTGATGAAGCGTTGGGGACAGAGGCCATCGGCAATCCGGCCGCAGGCTGACCATGACCTGATAGTCAGTCACCTTATCTGAGGTATCAGGATAAGTCGCGTCAGCCCATCTGAGCGTTGGCGTAAGGGTCGCAACCTCTCCACCGTCGCTAGGATTCAGGGCGTTCTGGACTTTTTCTGGAGGCCTTCGGTCGTTCAACTCTCTCCACCGATGGGTGATGCGAACCATTCTTGGACCAGGAGAGCTGTCCCAATAGCGAATGACGTTTTTGCCCAGGGAAAGCGCCGGCAGGCTGTGTGGTGAAACCTGGAGGTCAGTAATCACCCGGAAATGGTCCACCCCCGCTTGTGTCGGAGGATTCGATTTCGCGTTACCCCGGAGGGTGAAGACGATGGAATAGTTGTATAGGACGCCATGCTTGAGGAAACTGGGATCGAGATCGATTTCCAGGTTCTTGGTCCCTTTACCCCAGAGATAACGGTACAGGTCGCCGTTATCCCACTGAGGCTCGCCGAAGAAGATTTCGGCTTGATCAAGGCTAGAGTTTCCCTGTTTGACCAGAGCGCAGAAGAGGCGCCCATTTGCATAGCGCTCGGGCATCAGAGGGTCCTTATCGCGCCCTTCGAATTTCTCAAGTACAGGTTTCCACCACCGAATGAGTTTCTCACCCGGCTTCAAGGTTATGGCCATTGTGTAAGGCTTATTGATCTCGTAATCGTAGCCGTCGCTTTCCCAGTTGTCCTTATTAGTAATAATGTAATGAATGAATTCACCGTTGCGCTCCGGAGCGTCAGGTCCGCGAAACCACGGATCGGTGACATGGATCGTTCGTTCGATCAGCCACTGATCGTGCTCAAGAGTGGCCAGACTGGCGATGGTTCTGTTGTCGCGGTCGAGATAGAAAACCTTCACGTTACCGTCCAGCATATGCCAGGCGCCGTTATAAAAGGCTTCGCTAATGGTGTGCCCGGTAATCTCCCAAACGCGCGCTTTCACGCCACCCGCAGTCAACAGGCTCTTCAGCCATGCGGAGGTGTGGCCGCAAATCCCATAACCATAACCATTCAAACCCCGCACGGGGTTGAGCGAAGAATCGTCGTGAGGCTCCCGTTGAAATCGTTTCCAATGCACCCACGACCAAATCGCCAGCGCCTTCTCTTCGTCGGTTTGGCAATCCCGGGTGATTTCGTTCACCAATGTTTTCACATCATACCAATCATATAGCCCGTTCACCGTCATCCGGGGGTTCACAACAGGCTGGTCGCCAAGATTCTCAACGTCAATCTCAATATTCTCGGGGTCCACCACACCGTGGACGTCAATGGTATACACGGCCTCCGGTTTCGTAACGACGATTGAATACTCTTCGAGGTTGTCCTGGGCTTCTTTAGTCCAGCCCGGTACAAGCTGAATCAACGTGAAGAGTATTGCTAGAAATCCAAGGTCCCTAGCTTTCAATCGGCTGCAAGTCACAGTCACCTCCAAAAATCATCTTGACATCCCCCCCCAAAGTGTGTTCATTTAGCTGAGGTTCTTGAAAGATTAAAGAATAGAGAGAATCGAAACAAATTGCAAGTTGGACTAACCGAATAAATAAGGAAGCGACAGGAGATTGACACAAGGGCTTTCAGTCTTGGCTTCCTAACTCCCAACCTTCTCACCTCATTTGAAAATGAACAGTAACGGCGATCTATGATCGTCGAATTGGTTAATTTCGGATCAATTGAATTCCCGTCGTTGGAAGTTATTGAAGTCCTTTTTACCTTTTTTGAGGTTCCTTTTCCCGGGCTAGTTTCAGGAGTTTGAGTAACGGCTAATTGCCAACGGCCACGCGTTTGACTACTGGTTCACTCCAGCGGTCAGAATTAAATTTAGTCAGAATGACTTTCGGTTTTTATCTCTAGATTCGTTTTCAGAAAGGAGAAAGTAATGAACGAGCGTCAAATCAGACTCTTTGTCCTGAGTTTCCTGACTATCTGCCTCATGACATGCATGTTTTCGGTCTCAGCCATCGCTCAAGCAAACTTCGCTGCGCAGGTGCGCGGCGTTGTTCAAGACAGCTCGGGCGCCGTCGTCCCGCGCGCGACGGTCACCATCACCAATGACGGCACTCAAGTGTCGGAGAAAACAGCCACTGATGCCATGGGGCGGTACATTTTCCTCAGCCTGTCTCCCACGTCTTACACTGTTAAGGTTGAGATAGCCGGGTTCAAGACCACGGTCCATCCCAATGTTGTTTTGCGGGTTGGCCAGCAGATGGATTTGGACTTTACCCTCGAATTGGGTGAAATAACTTCAACCGTGGAGGTCACCGCTGAATCGACGCTCTTGAACTCGGTCAGCGCGGCACTCGGCACAGAGGTCACCAACCGGTATATTATGGACATGCCCCTTTCGGGCCGTGAAATCACCCAACTGTCCTTTCTGGCTCCAGGAACGACGGAAGTCCCTGGTATGGGTGCCGGCATGTTGGGGGGCACTACCTTTACTTCCAACGGGCAGCGTTACAGCACGGCGGAATTCCGGACGGATGGCGCTTTGATCAGCGCCCCCGAAGGCGGCGAGGGTAGCAACACTAATGTAAGCTACCACCCCTTGGTTGAAAGTGTTCAGGAATTTAAACTCCAGAGCAATAGCTTTTCAGCCGAATACGGCAGTAATGGCGGAACAGTCGTCAATATCGTCACCAAATCAGGCACGAATGAGTTCCACGGCAGCGGCTGGTATTTTTTGTCACGTCCCTGGGGTGATGCCAACAGTTTCTTTACCAATCGGGACTGCCCGCCGGAGGGCGATCCGGCAAGACCTGCCGATGGATGCAAAGGGAGCTATGTGCATGACCAGTATGGTGGATCTGTTGGAGGTCCCATCATCAAGAAGAAAACCTTCTTTTTTGTCGACCTCGAGAACCGTCGGGATAGTTATCCAGTGCTCGCACAAGGCACCGTGCCAACCGCTTTAGAGAAGAGCGGGGACTTTTCCCAAACCTTCAATCCGGACGGCACACTACA
>JBGOTQ010000515.1:0-3928 GCA_041476565.1 Terriglobia bacterium
GGCTACTTGCAGCTCCGCTATGGAAAAGCTAGCCGCACCCTTTCCGCGGTTTCTTTCGGGTTGATGACCGTGCTGATGAGCGGAATTAACATGTACTCCATGGCCCTGGTGATGAAGGTCGTCCTGGGTTGGGACATTCACTTCAGCATCTGGGTCTCTTCCCTGACCGTGGCAGTGTATGTCTCTTTGGGTGGATTGCTTTCTGCCATTTTTAATGAAGTCCTCCAGTTCTTTTTGATCTGGCTCGGCGCACTGCTGGTCCCCATTATCGGCCTCATTGAGGCCGGCGGATGGAATGGAGTGGTGGAACGGATTCATCGGAATTTTCCGCAGGGTGACTATACGCACCTGTGGCGGACGATGGGGGCGTTTTCAGACAATCCCATGGGAATCCATTGGACGGGCATTGTCTTTGGGCTGGGATTTGTCATCTCTTTTGGCTACTGGACCACCGACTTCCTGGTGGTACAGAGGGTTCTCTCTACCAGGGACCTGCGGTCCGCCAAGCTGGCTCCAATCATTGGGGCCGCCTTTAAAATGTGCGTTCCCTTCATCGTGATCCTGCCGGGTTTGCTGGGGTTGGCTGTTCTTCCATTTCATCTCGTGGGCGAAGGCCAGGCCGTGGCCACCGGCGGACACAGTTATAATGAAGTGCTCCCCTTGATGCTGGCACGTTATTGTGGCCCAGGCCTGCTAGGGTTAGGGATCACCGCACTCATCGCTGGTTTCATGTCGGGCATGGCCGGAAATGTCAGTGCTTTTGCCACAGTCTGGACTTATGACATCTATCGGCCTTTGCGCAAGAATGCCAGCGATGCACACTACGTGAAAGTCGGCCGTTGGTGCACCATCCTGGGTGTACTGGTCAGCATTGGAACCGCATACCTGGTGATGCAGTTTCTCAGCATCATGGACTATGTCCAGGCTTTGTTCAGCTTCTTCATTGCTCCTTTGCTTGGAACGGTCCTGCTGGGGATGCTCTGGAAGAGGGCCACACCGGCGGGAGGATTCTGGGGGCTTCTGGCGGGTACCGTCTCGTCGATTTCCATGTGGGCCTGGGTGAAGCTGGATCCCAACGCCCTGCGCACCATTGCGCTCTCCTCGGGCGCCAAGGACATGGCGGAGAACATGTATCGGGCCCTCTGGTCCTGGATTGTGTGCGTGACTGTAACGGTGGCGGTCAGCATGGCCACCCAGCCGAAACCGGACTCAGAACTGGGAGGCCTGGTCTACGGATTGACCAAGATTCCATCCGAAGGACATCTCCCCTTCCATAAGCGTTCGATCTTCTGGGCAGGAGTAGTCTTCGTGGTGTTTATTGTACTCAACATCATTTTCTGGTAGGAGTGCCTATGTCCACTGAAACCAAGCATTTTATCTCGATCTAATTCTTTATTGGCACCCTGTTGCTGGTATACGGAATTCTCATCCTGGGAGCTGCCGTCTACGGACTTTCCCATCCTCCCGAGATGCAAAGCGTTTTGTCGGCGGGCATGCAGCATATGGTTTCACGCGCCGGATTTTGGTGGGGTGGGTTGCTCATTGTGCTGGGTGCGGTTTATAGCTATTTCAATTGGCCTGACAAAAGGAAGCAATAAGCGAAACAAAGGAGTCTTTCCATGCAACTTCTGTCTTTTTCTCATCGTGGGCGCCGATCCGTCGGAGCTGAACTGGATCCGAGCCACGTTCTCGATTTTCACCTGGCCAGCAGCTCGTTGCCGTCTGGGATGAGAGAATTGCTGGAAATAGGTGAGGAGGCCTTGGAACTGGGCAGGCGGTTCCTGAAGGCTCCCCCGAGAGGGGCAATTCTGCACAAACGGGAACTCCAGGTTTTATCCCCCCTGTGTTCCGAAGAGCGCCCCAAGATATTCTGCATTGGGCTCAATTACGCAGACCATGCCGCCGAGTCCGGTTCTAAAGTCCCGGAGGATCCCCTGGTTTTTTCGAAGTTCTTCAATGCGCTGATCAGCCCGGGTGATCCCATTCCCTACCCTCCGGATTGCTCCGCTCTGGACTATGAAACCGAACTGGTCGTTGTCATCGGGAAACGAGCCAAACACGTGCCCCAGGAAGAAGCTTACCTGTACGTTGCCGGTTACACCTGCGGTAACGACTTGAGTGAGCGTCAACTTCAGCGCAAAGACAGCCAGTGGCTGCGGGCCAAGTCCAGCGACTGCTTTGCGCCGATTGGGCCTGTGATTGTGACTCGCGACGAGATCTCTGATCCGCACGTGCTCGCCCTGGGAACCCGGGTTAATGGGGAGGCCCGTCAGGACTCCAGTACCCGCCAAATCATCTTCAAGGTCCCCAAACTAATAGAGTTCATTTCCACCTATATCACACTCGATCCGGGCGACCTGATTTTTACCGGCACCCCTCCCGGCGTTGGCTTTGCTATGAAGCCGCCACAGTGGCTCAAGCCTGGAGATCAGGTGGAAGTCTGGGTTGAGAAAATCGGGAGCATTACCAATACGGTTGTGGAAGCTGACTGACCACTACCCGGACCTTTTACCACTAAGGCTCAAAGGCACAAAGAAAGAACCCAAGAACTTGGCCTGCATCGAATCTCGGGGATATTGCCTTGGGTTGCTGTTCAACCAATCTGCAATAGCATGACTGGATGGAGGTTTCGGATGGGTCTTGAAGAACCTGCATAATTGGGTTTTCCTTGGTGTCTTTGTGTCTTTGTGGTGAGAGTTGAAGGTTAGGTCTGGTCAGGAGGGATCATGTCAGACTTGATTCGCGTTGGCATTGTGGGTGCCGGAAATAACACTCGCACCCGCCATATTCCGGGGCTCAAGGCCCAAAAAGGAGTGGAGATTGTCAGCATCTGCAATCGCAGTGTTGAATCCACCGAGCGGATATCCAGGGAGTTTTCGATACCCAAAGCCTGCCGTCATTGGCAAGACCTGGTCGAATCCAGTGAAATCGATGCCGTAATGATCGGGACTTGGCCCTACCTCCATTGCCCGGTGACCTTGGCGGCCTTCGACTGCAACCTCCATGTCTTGACGGAGGCGAGGATGGCGATGAATGCCCGGGAAGCCCGCCTTATGGTCGAAGAATCAAATCGGCGCCCACACCTGGTGGCCCAGGTTGTGCCCGCCCCCTACACGCTGCGAGTGGACCGGACTGTTCAGAAGTTGATTGCTGATGGCTTCCTGGGAGAGATTTATGCGGTCAATTTGACGGCCAACGCCCCGGCTTTCGCGGATCTCGACGGCCCGCTCCACTGGCGTCAGGATCGAGAACTGAGCGGCCTCAATGTGCTGACTATGGGCATCTGGTACGAAACCCTCCTGCGCTGGGTGGGAGAGGCCAACCGGGTGATGGCTATGACTCGCGTCACCGTGAAAACCCGGAAGTCTTCAGAAGGCTTGCTCCGGGCTGTTGCCGTTCCGGACCACGTCGATGCGATTGCAGAGATGGCTTGCGGCGGTCGAGCCCACCTTCAGGTCAGTGCGGTTTCGGGCCTATCCCGTCCAGGAGAAGTCTGGCTCTTTGGGCGGGATGGAACACTGCGCTATGACATGGGCGAAGACCTTCTCTACGGCGGAAGGCGCGGAGAAAACGAGTTGAAAGAGATCCCTGTTTCTCCGGAATTGGCGGGTCGCTGGCGCGTCGAGGAGGAATTCATTCAAGCCATCCGCGGCGTCGAGCCGGTGAGGTTGACCACCTTTGCCGACGGGCTGAAGTACATGCAGTTCACCGAGGCCGTCGCTTGTAGTGCCTCCTCTGGACAGGCTGTAGTCGTATCAGAGATGTAATCAGCAGCAACGGGCCGCTACTCCCATTGCAGTTGGTTGTGCAGCTGGGAAAGAAGCGCCGCGACGGGTGACCGCTGTCACCCTGCGAGGCGACCTATTTGACCCCGGGAACCGCCGCGACGGAGCGCGGCGGCCACCCTCAAGCCTCGCATTTTCATGAA
>JBGOTQ010000516.1:0-3920 GCA_041476565.1 Terriglobia bacterium
AGGTCAAATGAGCTACACCCCTGTGGGTAAGTGGAAACCACCTGAGCTTATATACAGTGTTGGTCGCTACTTTGGGAGTCTGGCTAAGATCGGTGAGCTTGCTGTTGATTTTCAGCGGCAAGCCGCTCTTGACCCGCTTGTTCCTGCACGCTCCTGAATCTGAAATGTCCAGCCTGCTGCTTGCTACGATAAAAGAAGTGGGGGGATTGGCGCTCATGCTCAGCTTCATGCTTTTCTTCGCCTACCGTGATCCCCTTCGTAACGTGGCCATCATTGATGCCTTGATTGTGGGTTTGTGCATCCTTACGATTACGCCCCTGTTGTCTCTCTACACCCTGGACATCCGGCGACTGTATCCTGGCTACTTGATCTGGGGGCGATCGCTGGTTTGACTGGCGCTAGCCGCGCTACTCTTCTACTTAAGGCCGCGAGAGGTTCCCGGGAGGCGATTTTAGAAATTATGAAAACCGGATTTGCGCCCAACATCAGTTACACGTTTACCGTTCGGATTCGCCTTGAAAACCGAATTGGAAAGCTTGCAGGAATACTCACCGCCATTGGGCGCGCCGGCGGAGATATGGGCGCCGTAGACATTGTTCGGGTCGAGCCTAGGATGATGATTCGAGACCTGACGATTCATGCTCGTGACGAGGTGCACGAAAACAAGATTGTACGTGCCATTCGTTCGTTGCCTGGTGTGACCATCGTCAATGTGTCGGACCGTGTGTTTCTGTTGCACCTGGGTGGAAAGATCCAAATTCAAAACAAGGTCAGCATCACGACACGCGACATTCTGTCCATGGCATATACTCCTGGTGTGGCGCGGGTCTGCAAAGCCATAGCCGAGGATAAGAGCAAGGTCAACCAGCTCACCATCAAGATGAATTCTGTGGCAGTGGTCAGCGATGGATCAGCAGTGCTCGGCCTCGGGAACATCGGTCCGGAAGCGGCGCTTCCCGTCATGGAAGGGAAGGCGATGCTCTTCAAAGAATTTGCCGACATTGACGCTTATCCGATTTGCCTTCAGACACAGGACGTCGAGGAGATCGTGGCCACAGTTAAGCGCATAGCAACCGGGTTCGGGGGCATCAATCTGGAAGACATCAGCGCACCGCGCTGCTTTGAGATAGAAAGGCGCCTGCGAGAAGAGCTGGATATCCCTGTCATGCACGATGACCAGCATGGCACTGCAGTTGTCGTGCTTGCGGGTCTCAAGAACGCTTTAAAGATTCTAAAGAAGCAGCTAAGCAAGATCAAAATTGTCATCGTCGGCTCGGGAGCTGCAGGAACGGCTGTGGCCCGAATTCTCTATTCGGCGGGAGCCAGGAACATGGTGGTTTGCCATCGTAAGGGGATCCTCGACGCCCAGCATTTTGAAAGTGTAGGAGACATGCAGGGATGGCTATTGCGAAAAACTAATCCACAGCACCTGCAGGGTGATCTGTCGGTAGCGATCCAAAAGGCGGATGTTTTCATTGGTGTATCAGGTCCCGGAGTGTTAACCAGGCGCCTCATCCAGAAAATGACAAAGAATCCAATCGTCTTTGCCCTCGCCAATCCCGAACCGGAAATCTCTCCTCAGGAGGCCATGGGGTATTGCCGAATTCTGGCCACAGGCCGTAGCGACTTCCCCAATCAAATTAATAACGCTCTGGCGTTCCCTGGCATATTTCGAGGCGCTTTGGACGCTCGGGCGTCTGAGATCAACGAAGCCATGAAACTGGCAGCAGCAAAGGCCATTGCCGATGGCATCGCTCCCAGTGAACTGAATGAGGAATATATTGTGCCCAGTGTTTTCAATAAGCGTGTAACGCGGCAAGTAGCCCGGGCAGTCACAGAGGCGGCCTATCGAACCGGAGTTGCACGACGCCGGTCCAACTAAGGAGTCCCTCTTTCAGATTTATCGCGCGGCAGTGGTAATTCTTTCTTTCCTGGATGCTTGGTCGCTCGCCTGGTGGGCACGCTTTTTCCAGCGTCTTTATGCGCCTGCAGAAGGCTGTCCGCAGACAAAACCCTATCGGCGCGCAGAATCAATAAGTTTCACGTGTTGTGGCAGAGATGTTAAGCGACGTTGGGACGCCTTCTGCCCACAATCGAAAGTCGAGTGGCAGCGGCGGCGTTATCGACTGCATCGTGGAAGTCGAATCATCCTTCGCAGCTTCCCGATGAAGGGTACTGGCAAGAATGCAGTCTGTCGGCTATGGATTGCGGCGCTTATACGCGATGCTGTAGATGGCTGACCTTGCCAGCAGCAGAGGGTCGTTCGATAGCTCTATCCCATCGGCCAGCCGTGTTGGGTCAAAAATAAGTCTACGCTGAACCGCCTCGCTGTTTTCAATATGCTTTATTACCCTGATGGAGCCCAGTTCCAACTGGGGCCGGTCGTCGGACCAGGAGATAGACCCATCATCAATTCGGTCCCCTGCTCCTGCAAGCTGGGCAACTAACCTTAGCTCGGCGGGCCCATGTGATAACCGTTCGTGGAGTTCATCGAAGAGAAAATTCATCGGTTGCTGGGCCGCTTCGGCGTCGCCAAGGTGCGCTTCACTCTCCGCAGGATGGATTTGGTAGCGAGCATATTGGCTCAAACCTTCCCGGTTGATGAACCGGAACGCGTGCACTCCGTAATACGATTCGGTCGCGAAACTGACCGGCGCAGGTTTCGGCGTCGTCGCAAAGGCTAATGCGCGCGGGTGAGTTCCCAGGAATGCCTCGATGGGCGTCGGTTTCGGCACGGTTGGGCCGCTGGCGGCCAGTGCTTGTAAGAATCCGAGAAATTCCTCTGCTGTGCCGACGGGAAAACCGTTGTACGAATGGGCGACGATGTCTGTGTCGACTCCGCCAGGTAGGTGGAACTTGATTCCAAGCCCGCGGGGGCTTGCGTTAGGGTCGCCATCGGGGATGGTAGGGACGCCTGCAAAATTAGAAAATCGAAACGTGACCGGCACGGAGTCACGCTGAAAATGCGGCGCGCGACTCAGCGAGGCGGCAGCTGCGGCTGGTGTGAATGTGCCCTCGCAAATGATACCTTTGTCGTGCACGGCACGGTAGCCGGCATGTGTTCCGAATATTGCGTTAAGTGCATCCACAAGGTGTTCGTAGAGTTCTTGCTTTTGAGTTGACATTGCGGAGGAAGGCGTCGCCATGGTGGAACTCCTTTTCTTTAGGTGAGGAAAACCTCTACCCCTCTGCCTAGTGCTTTGGAAGAACGTGCCAGTTAAGATCTATTTCATTAAGGTAACACCAACAATCGCGAGAACCAAACCCAGCGGTGTCAAGTTTCGAGGTTGACCATGGGGAAGCTCGGGGCATGGCGGAGATGTGGGCCGTCTTGTCACCAGGGCGATTGGGGCTGGATCACGGCGCACTCGGAGGTAGTCCCGTTGCATCCAGCACAGCCAACCCGCCACTTGGCTGGTTCTAACGGCCAAATAGGAAAATAGCTGTCACACATCACGGGCAAGAACACACCCCCTTCCCGTTATTGAGGCCGAATAGGTAACGAAACGGGCTTGTATAGAGTAGCCTCAACGGCGGATTCGACGGCCAAGCCGAGATTGTTGAAGGCCAGCCGACTTTCGTTATATATCCTGGAAATCAATAACTCTCTCCCAATCTCTGGATGGTGAGGGAAGAGTGTTTTTTCTTGACAACAAGAAAATAGATGTATATACATACTACTTATGGCTGCGAGGTCCAATAAAATACACGGTACGTTCATGGCAGCTTTGCCTCCACTCCCCTGCGCCTGCACCACATTGCGACGGGCGGCGCGGGCCGTGACCCAGTTGTATGAGGAGGAGTTGCGCCCCTCCAAGCTGCGGGTGACGCAGTTTACCCTCCTTATGGCCCTGGAACGCGCCGAAGGGGTCACCCAGGGGAAACTGGGAGAGCTGCTGGCCCTCGACAGCACGTCATTG
>JBGOTQ010000517.1:0-3900 GCA_041476565.1 Terriglobia bacterium
AGAGTCGGGGGTATACAGTGACCCAGGGCGTCGCTCGCAAAAAAACGCTCGCTTTGCCCTGGGCTACTCTCCTTCGCCCACTTCGTGGGCTGGAGGCCGTTTTCACCCGCGGTGGTGAACTTAATAGGGTCATGCCACACTCTCTCTTATGAACAGACTGACCTTCGCTTCCTACCTCCGACACGGGGTCTTATCAAAAGTGACGTACAGATGGATGGCATCCAAACCCTGGCCTTACAGGCCTGATTCTAGCACTACTCTCGCTGCTCCTCTATCTGTACATCGCCTTTGATCGCACCCTCCAACAACAATCACTTTGACAATAGTGCTGGCTTTGAGGTATTCATACGAGCTGGCGAATCACTCACCGTTCATTCAATCGTTTCGAGGATACCGAGGCATCGGGGCGCTCGCCGGGATATGCGATTCACGCCAGATCAAAGGCAGGTGCCATGAAAGTAATGATCACAGGATCCAGCGGGTTGATTGGCTCGGCGACCATTCCCTTCCTCATTGGCGGAGGCGATCAAGTAGTTCGCCTGGTTCGCCCTGGTTCATCATCGGTGGCGGGTCTAGCCGGGGAACTCCCTTGGGATCCCTCAGCAGGAACCATTGAAGAGTCTCGCCTCGAAAGTTTTGATGCAGTGATCCACCTGGCCGGCGAGAATATCGGTGCTCGGCGCTGGACTGAGACTCAAAAGCGCAGACTCGTTGATAGCCGGATAACCGGGACACAATTGCTTTCGGGAAGCCTCGCCCGATTAAAGCATCCTCCCAAAGTCCTTCTTTCAGCCTCCGCAGTCGGTTATTACGATGACCAGGGGGAGGAGTGGGTTGACGAAGGGTCTTCACCCGGAAAGGGATTTCTTGCCGATTTAGTCAGGCAATGGGAAGCGGCCACGACTGCTGCCATTCTAAGAGGTATTCGGGTGGTCCATATGCGTTTCGGGATGATCCTTGCTCCATCAGGGGGGGTGCTGGCCAGAATGTTGACTCCATTTCGCCTGGGCCTAGGTGGGCGAATCGGGAGCGGACGGCAGTACCAGAGTTGGATTGCCATGGATGACGTTTTGGGCGCCCTGCGACATCTGCTTGAGCATGCAGGACTCTCTGGAGCCGTGAATGTAACCAGCCCTAACCCTGTCACCAACTCCGAATTCACCAAGGCGCTAGGCCGTGTCATCTCTCGCCCCACATTTGCGCCACTGCCTGCGTTTGCGGCTCGCCTGGCCCTGGGTGAAATGGCCGACGAACTCTTACTGAAGGGTGCCCGGGTGCGCCCTTCGAAACTGCTGGAAAATGGGTATTCTTTCCTCTACCCGCACCTGGAAGGAGCCTTACGCCATCTCCTGGGGAAGGGATAGCCTGTTTGCCTTGAGTCGATAACTCAAACTTGCCCCCCCCGGAAAAGTAAGGTCCCGTTCAAGCTCGAGGCGGAATGCGCATCATTAAAGCGTTAACGATTGCCGGATCTGACTCCGGAGGCGGCGCCGGCATTCAGGCCGACCTGAAAACGTTCGCCGCATTTGGCGTGTACGGGTGTTCCGTCATAACCGCGATCACCGCTCAGAATACCTGTCAAGTGACTGGTATTCTGGACGTCCCTCCTGAGATGGTCGAAAAGCAGATTATCGCTGTGCTTTCCGACATTCGGCCTCAAGCAATCAAGATCGGGATGCTTAGTAACTCCCGGATTACCCGGGCAGTAGCTGGATTGCTGCGTACTTACGAGTCAGTGCCCGTGGTCTTGGATCCGGTGATGTTTGCCAAAAGCGGAGATGCGCTCTTGGCAACAGAGGCCATTGCAGCGCTCAGACAGGACCTCATCCCCCTGTCAACTGTTATAACTCCTAACATTCCGGAAGCCGAAGTTCTGGTTGGGAAGGCACTTCAGAGAGATGCGGACTTGATTGAGGCTTGCAAAACAATCAGGAACCTTGGGGCGCATGTGGTGGTATTGAAAGGCGGACATCGCCCTGTCGAAACAGGCCGAGGCAGCCAGGTCGTGGACCTTTTCTATGATGGGACGGAGATCAGGACTATTGAAGGGCCGTTGGTGTCGACACCCCATACTCATGGTACTGGATGTACGTACTCCTCGGCCATCGCTGCGGGCCTGGCGAAAGGCTACGATCCATTGTTGGCCGTTAGCCAAGCTCGGGAGTTTCTGACTGGTGCGCTGCAGGCCTCCTTCCCGGTGGGCCAGGGGAAAGGGCCGGTTCACCACTTTTTCCGATGGTGGCCGCAGTAACAAACTCACGACTGGCCCGTGCATTTCACAGCTGAACCGACTTGTCCTGGGAGAGTTCTACGCGGTCGCGTCCTGCCGCCTTAGCTCGGTAAAGTGCTGCGTCCGCGGCTCGGATCAGGTTGTCGAGCAGGGGTTCCTCCAGTCGATCTGACACGGCCACCCCCAAGCTGCAAGTGACCTTCACCGAAGTTCCGCCAAGCGTCATGGGATGGTTAGCCAGATTCAATCGGAGGCGTTCAGCGAAGGATTCAACGCTGGGGCCTGCCACACCCGGCGCGACCACGAGGAATTCTTCGCCCCCGTAACGCCCGATTGAGTCGTAGGATCTCGTGGACTCCAGCATGAGTTGGGCGGCCTGCCCAAGAGCCAGATCTCCCGCCTGATGCCCAAAAGTGTCATTGATATTCTTGAAGTGGTCGAGATCAATTAACATGACCCCGATTGAGCTGGCTTGGCGGCGGGCGCGATCCAATTCGTGCTCCAGGATTTTGAGAATAGCTCCCCGATTGTAAAGGCCGGTCAGCGGGTCATGGGTAGCCTGTACGAGGAGGGCTTCCTGGGTGTGAATGAGTTCGTTCTGAAGATCCAAGATTCTCTGCCCGGCCCGAACTCGCACTTTCAGTTCCTGCGCATCAAACGGCTTGGTGATGTAATCGTCGGCCCCAGCTTCCATTCCTGCAACGATGTCTTCTTTTTCGGTTTTGGCTGTTAACAAAAGAATGTAGGTGTAAGGCTGGTTCGCGCGTTTACGGACTTCTCGGCAGAGTTGGACCCCATCCATTCCGGGCATCATCCAATCCAGGATGGCTAGTTGCGGGGCACCCTCTTTCTGTAGGGCTTCCCAGGCCTCGGTCCCATCAGCGCATGCCACTACTTCGTAGTTCCAGCGTACCAAGGTCGAATGCAGCAGACGGCGTGAAACCGCATCATCATCTGCGATCAATACCTTCATGGATGTATTTCTCCCCCCAGTACCACCAAAGACGGTCTCAAGCTCGCGATGGCCTCTTCCAGCATTGTGTAGATTTCCCAAGCGCGAGTCAAATCTCCGCGTTGTCCCATTGTTTCGAGCTGCAGAGCTACTTCGATGGCCGCTTCAGCGCGAAAGTGGACCAAGGACCCGGCGAAATTGTGAACCGAATGCTCCAGGTTTTCTTGGTTGCCTTGCCTAAGCGCTTCACGAATGCACTGTAACTGCTTGGGGTAATCCTCCAAAAACAGCCCCGCGATTTCCGCCAGGAGATCTCTGTCTCCCTCCAGCTGATTCAAGACCCGATCACGATTGATGGCTTCGGCAAAGGTACCTACGAGCAGGCCGGTTCTTCCCTCAAACTCGTTTCGAGGGACAAACTGGCTGATCACCCTCCGTAGTTCATCAGCCTGGATTGGCTTGGAGATATAACCATCCATCCCTGCAGCCAAGCACCGCTCCCGGTCTCCCTTCATGGCATATGCGGTCATGGCAACGATAGGAATTCCGCGGCGCGACCTCCCCCTCCGGGAATACGAGGAGGCACGGGAAACGGTGCTCTCATTGGAGAGGACTTGCCGTTCTTTAGAGCGAATGATGGTCGTTGCTTCTAAACCGTCCATCTCTGGCATTTGGACGTCCATCAAAACGAGATCGATATCTTGCTCATCAAGCACTG
>JBGOTQ010000518.1:0-3886 GCA_041476565.1 Terriglobia bacterium
AGACAGCTTTTTCCGTAGCCTGACCTGGTTCCTCGTTGTTGACCTTTTCAAACACCAAGTCCCGGGTGGCTACCTGGCCGCGGATCTTGTTGACGGTGGCATCGTCGACAGAGGACACCACCTGAACGCTCCCAGCCGGTTTTTTGTCAGTTCCTGGAGAGGTGGGGGGGGGCGGTCTCAAAGAATCAATCAATTTGTCCAGGTCCGGCTCAGGAGTCCTGGCCAGCACGAAAAAGAGTTTTTCGACACCTGGCTGTTCGTCGAACGCAAACCAGACGCTGCCCAAGGGAATTTCGTACTGTTTTCCCTTCTCGACGAGGTTATTCCCCTGGAGGATCTCTTTGGAAGGGAAGAGCAGGCTCCATCGACCGCTGGAACCCCGCATAACAATGTACAAATAACCCCGATCGTTAGACTGAATGTTGAGGCGGATGCGGTCACCGGAGTGGAATACAGTGTCCGGGTCCACTTCTGACGCCTGGCCGCCGCCCGCCGACTTGACTATGCTATAGCGCAGTCCTAGTGGAACTCCCTTGATGGTCTTGTCAGATTTGGCGCCTACCGGTTGTTCGGCACCGGGAGAGGCAGCTTTCTCGCTACCGGCAAGAAAAAGGTCGCGGGCCCGCACCGGCTCCTGTGCGTGTGGAACCCCCAGTTGCGTCAAGCCAAAAAGTGCAACGCATATCCAACGGAAAGATGTGGTTGACATAAGCTCATCCCACGAGATTCAGGTTGAAGTGCTTCTGCCTGCTAATCTAGCACGAAGCTTCAGTTGCCTCAAGCGGAAATGCCCCAGACTTTAAGTCTTAGTTTACAAAACTCTTTCGTTTTTTCGTCCGCTCATGCATAATGCAACAGTCGTTTTTCCCCTGCTTCACTAAATACGAAATACGGGTTCCAGGTCAGCCCCTGGGTTCCCGTGTTTCAGTTGACTCCCCGGTACGATCTTCTACAGGTGATTTGAGATCTGACCTATAGAGGTTTGTTTATTTGGGTTTTTGGAGGTTTCCCATGCAGAAAAAGAATGGTCACTCCGGAACAGTCCGGCTCACCTCTTTGGTTTTAGTTTTTCTTTTAGGTGGGCAGATCTTTGGCCCAGCCCTCCGCGCTCAGGAAGCGGCTGGACCCAAACTCAAGGTCATCATTCTGGAGGGGGAAGGAGCAATTAACAACATCCACCAGCGAACAGCCAGAGAACCAATCATTCAGGTCCAAGATGAGAACAACCGTCCCGTGGCCGGAGCTCTGGTCCTGTTTACGCTGCCCGAGAATGGAGCTGGCGGGACCTTCGCCAGTGGCTCGAAGACTTACATGACCACCACAGACGCTCAGGGGAAGGCGGTGGCCCATGGGCTCAAGCCCAATAAGACGGAAGGTAGCTATCAAATCGCTTTGACCGTGACCTATCAGAGCCTCAAGGCCACTGCCGTGATAAGCCAGAGCAATGTGGCTGGTGTTGCCGCAGCTGCGGCTGGTGGCGTCTCCGGGAAATTAATTGCTATTTTAGCCATTGCCGGTGCGGCGGCTGCCGGCGGGATTATCGCAGCGACTCGCGGCGGGTCATCCACTCCTTCGACTCCCCCTCCTCCGCCTCCGACCTTGTCTGCGGGCACTCCGACGGTTGGCCCCCCCAAGTGATGGCGCCGGAACGTTCTAAGGTCATGTCGGAACAGAGAAATATGTGGTTGAGTCGAAGAAGAAAGGCGGTCAACATGCTCTCAAGATACTTAACAATCCTGCTAATTGTCAGTTCCCCTTTTAGCACATTTATCTTTGGCGCCCAGTTAGGCCCTCCGGTTCTTGGCTATGTGTTCGACTCCGGTGTCTCTGGTCTGCGTCCGATCTGGGGAGTTTTGGGGTCTTCCACGGTTGGGGCACCCCTGGATACAGGAGGTATCCGGTTGTCACTGGCTGCTGTGTCTCCTGGGCAGGATTATGCCTTGGGGGTAAGGGAGCACGACAATCAGATCATGCTTTTGAGCTTGGATCAAAATCCAGCGGCGGTGACCGTACTGGCCACTTCGGGTTCCGCAATCGAGCGAGCGGTCTTTAGTCCAAGGGGAGAATCCGTTGTCCTGGTGCCCAAGAACCGAGAGAGCCTTTGGTTGATTTCCGGATTGCCCCACTCTCCACGGATTCTCAACCGAGTCGGACTTTCAGGGTTCCCCGGTGTCATTGGTCCGCTGGCCGTGCGCGATGATGGCCAACAGGTCATTCTGGCAATGCAGGAAGGGGATGGTGATGCCGTCTATGCAGGCGACTCCAAAGGGGAAATGCATGGGGTGGCGCGACTCGGGAAGATTACAGCTATAGAGTATATGAGGCAGGGGAATGATGTTCTACTTGCAGACGCTGGCACCTCCCAGATTCTCAGGATTCGAGAGGCTGACCTTAAAGTGGAAACCTTGGCCGCGCTGACCAGTGGGGGAGAGGGGCTACGACCCGTGGCATTGGCGGTTTCTGACGATAATCAGCGCCTTTTCATTGCTGCCGAGGGCCAAGGCCAACTTTATGTTTTAAGTCTGCAGAACGGGCAGGTCGTGCATCTTGCTTTTTCAGGGAAGGCGACAGGGCTGAATCGCCTTAAAGGGAACTCGGTTTTCCGCTTGAATGAATTGTCGGGTGAGCCACTTCTGGTGCTGAATGGAGAGTTGTCGGAACCCGAGGTCGCTTTTGTCCCGGTTCCCCGAAAAGACACTGTGCCGGACGCTGGCTTGTTTCATTCTCCTCGGGGAGAACCTCGACCTGTCGGTGTCCGTGAAAGGAGGGCTTCACAATGAGGGCCAAAATCCACCGTCGCACATTACGCTCTATCCGGAGAACCGTATCCCTAGTTGCATCATCCCTGCTCTTATTTTTGAGCGCATGGCCGATTCTTGCCCAGGTCCCTTTTACAATCACGACGAATTCTCCTCTGTCGAATGGGGCGATTGGTGCCTTCTATACGGTGACTTTCTCTGCCACTGGATCGACAGCCATTCCATTTAGCTGGTCGATTATTTCAGGCACACCACCCCCGGGAGTGGACCTTAACGGATTTAACGGCACCCTGTCCGGCACTCCCGCGAGTCCCGGCAGCTACAACTTCACAATCCAGGTTGCCGATGCGACTGGACTGGTGACGTCCAAAGCTTTCTCGATGACCGTCGTGCCACTGACGGTTACGACTTTGACTCCCGCTTCAATCATCCGGGGAGGGGGAGGCGTAGCGCTTAATCTCATTGTAGACGGGAGTGGTTTCGTTCCATTCGATCCTGAATGCGCCGGATCGATTGTGCGCTGGAATGGGAACAACCTTACGACCTCTTTCTCGTCTAGTACGCGCCTGCAGGCGACGGTAACAACGGATCTAATTGCTCAACCGGGCTCGGCGACCGTGGACGTTTTGAATCTGAACCAATGTGGGACAGATGCAACTTCAAACTCCGTAGTCTTCAACATTTACAACCCGACCGCTGCTATCGCCAGTATTGATCCCACCAACGCGAACCCCGGTTCGCCGCCGTTTACTCTTACGGTAACGGGTTCGAATTTCCTGCAGGGAGCCTTTGTGCGTTGGAATGGAGCAAACTTGACCACCACCTTCGTCAGAAACGGTGTGTTGACTGCCCGTGTTCCCTCTGCTAACTTACTCAACCCTGGAACGGCCTCGATCACTGTGTTTAACCCTTTATCTGCCGGAGATTCCAACTCGGTTCCTTTTACGGTAAACAACCCCCTTCCGACAGTCACAGCGTTATCCCCTCAATCCATCCAGTTTGGAAACCGTGTTTTCTTGCTCACGGTGACTGGAACTAATTTTGTCAATGGTAGCACGGTGCTTTGGAATGGAAATGCGAGGGACACTACTTTTGTCTCCTCAACTCAGTTGACCGCAGTGATTCCA
>JBGOTQ010000519.1:0-3869 GCA_041476565.1 Terriglobia bacterium
CGCTGCCTGGCAGATTGCGGGCCGAAAGATCTGGAATTGGGGAGAGAAAAAGCTGCACATCCGCGACGAAAAAGTTCTGGCCTGCGAGTTGTTAGCGGAGCCGGAGATGCAGCCTTTAATCCCACTCATGCGCAGATTGCCGCGGCAGAAAGTTGCGATTATTGGCCACTCGTTTACCATGGGGATCCACTGGTCCTCTCCCGCCAGTTTTGTCCAAGTGGTCGCCGCCATATTGGCAGCACAAAACTCCAGCATCCAATTTCGACAGTTTCAGGCCGGCGGACTCACGGCCGCGAGAGCCCTCTATGACTTTCTTCCGGAGCCTGAAGCCGTTGGTCGCATGCGTGATTGGGTACGGCTAGTGGCGTCGTTCCCGCGGACTTTTTTTGACGCAGCGGTTGCCTGGAAACCAGACCAGGTGCTGCTTGTGGTGGGAGCTCGGAGCGATGAGGACCTCGCCGCGGTTAAACAGATGGGAGAAGGCTTTGCCCGAGAGGGGATACGGTCTTTTATCTTTGATGATATTGGCGACACAACCTCCCGGAAACCTGCAATGCTGGACCAGTTCAACCAAGCCGCCCTCTCCGCCGGTTTTTCGATCATTGAAGTGAAAGCCCTCCTAGCCGCCGCTCCAGACCGCTCTCAATTCCTCTGCCTGGACGGCATACACATGAAAGAACCTTATCATCGACTGATGGCCAAAGAGTGGTTGAAATTCCTGATCGGGGCCCGAGAGCTCCGTCTGGGGGAGGCATCAAGGTGAACTGAAAATAGAGTCAGCTCTCTTGATTCTTTCATGACCTTTCCGCTCGGCTCATGAACTTCCCAAACTGGGGATCCTAACTTGCTTTCCCCGTAACCACTCAATACTGTCTTCCCGAAAAACCTCGTATCCTTATTATCTATAGCAATTTATGTGTGCTTCCTCGATACTATCCAGATTCGTTGAGTGCCAAGCCTCATTCTGATGTAACCGCAAACTGATGCCGCACTTGGCGCGCCAAGCGAAGAGCACACCCACATTTTCTGTCTGGACAAATTTGGCACTTGACCCATCGTTGTCACCGGCGGCAGTTTTTGTTGAAGTTTGCTCGCGATCGTCAGACGTGGATCGACTGGCTTTTTGAGGCCAGAAAACGCTTTGACCCGGAGTTTGTTGCCACTTTCCACAAACAACCGGGCGGTCAGGGCCAAAGGGCGTGAGATTCTGCCCGCTGAGGGGAGATGCCATCTGAGAGAAGGTGAAGCTACTTATCGGGCCCTATTTGGTGGCAAAAAGAGCCATTTAAGCCTTGAAAACACTTTCATGAAAATGCGGTTCTTGGTGGAGGGTCGCGCTCCGTCGCGACCCTTATGGCGGCGACCTCCAGTATTTTCATCAGCGGTGGTGAACTTGAAAAGGTCATGGGGCACTCTCTTGTGGAATCGGACTCTCCACCACACAATATCATAGCTTGGTCCGGCTCCATTGGGCCCCTGAATAGTCTCACTTCTCCAATGAAACTTGCGATACCGGGTGAAAACCCGGGTCTGTTTCCGGATTCAATTTCAACTTTTTGCGATCCAGTATTCTTCCAACCTGCATGACCACTTCAATATTCCGGCTATCCTGGATCTTTCGATCTGGACGACCGTTAATGACAAGCAGGTTGGCCAGTTTCCCAGACTCCAGTGTTTCCCATTCCTTACTGGCGCCAATCCACTGTGCCCCGTTGCGGGTAGCCACCGTGATGGCATCCAGAGGACGCAGCCCCGCCTCGACAAGCAATTCCAGCTCCCGATGAATGCTTTCACCCAGAAATGCTCCAGGATAGGGTGAGTCTGTTCCTGCCGCCATCACAAAACCGGTATCGAACAGCGTTTTAGCATTTATGGACCGCTGCTTGAATCTTTCCAATGGAGAATCATGACCCTGCGGTAGCGGTTCAAGCTCACGCCGAGCCTCCGCCCGCAATTCTGAAAGGAAGTTGGGGGGAATGGTGTCCTTAATCAAAGGGTGCTCGAGAAAAGTCAAGTCTGTCAACCGCTGCCTGGAGAACGACTCGATCACAGCCAGTGATGAGGTGAACATCACTCCTCGCTGTTTCATAAACTTGATTGCCTCCGGGCTGTAAAGACTGAAGATTGGTACGTCCGGCACATGGGCAAAGGACGAAATTCCGGCAAAGACCAGATCAATAGATCCATTTCGGTGACCCTGATCGATTAACACCGACAGAGAATTCCTTCGCCCTTCCTGAACTAAGGCCATTATCATCCGGTCCGATAAGCCGACATATACTTTAATGATATCGACGCGATCCGCCTTCAGCCGTCGAACGATTTGGGGGACCTGCTCGAGCGACGTCACGCTGTAGGAAATGGACGGCCAATCCGGATCCGCTCCATCTACAATCGCCCCGGCACAATAGATACGGGGTCCAACCAGACGCCCCGCCGCAATTTCGTTCCTCAGCTGAATGATAAAGGGCTGCACGTTACCGGCATCCAGGACAGTGGTGACGCCGGCGTACAGCAAAGCATTCAAGTAACGCTGGTAGCCGAGTAAATCCGCAGAGATTCCATCCCAACCGCCCACAAGGTGGACATGCATATCCGCAAGTCCGGGCATCAGAACTCTGCCGGCAAGGTCCCTCACTTCGGCGTTTGCCGGAATCTGTACGCTCTCCGCAGCACCGATTACCTCGATCTTTTCCCCACGAACGACGAGAGTGCCGTTCTCTATTGGAGCGCCACCGTTCCCGTCGATGATCACAGCCCGGGTAAAGGCCACAGGTCGCTGGCCCTGACCTGGCAACTCTGCTGTAAACACCACAATACCTGCGGTTAAAACTACCAGTAAGCACATAAATCTCTTCATGGATGCCTCCATAAGTTTGCGGGCCGGATGCCAGTGAACAACAACTGCTAGTCAATTCCCTGAAGGCTTGAACCGAACTCCTACGAGCGAGGTTTGGAAGAACTCATCGACAATGATCCCCACTGACTCCATTAGACAATCACAAAAGGAGAAAGTTCCGCATCTCAGAGAAGATTTCATGCAAGCGATTTAGCGAAGACCGTCGGGTGGCATCAATCCAAAGTCAAATTCAGGCTTTACGAAACCCCGCTCCCCTTTTAAACTGGTGTGGTTCTGTTGCTCGCGCCGTTGGACGGCAGAAGAGGCAGTGAATCGATAGGAGGAAAGAAATGACTGACAACCCTACAACAACTTCGGCCGCCAGCGATGATCGGAGTATTCGCCGGGCAGTCGACCAGTTGGTATCCTTGCTTGTGCCGAGTGAAAAACTGGAGGCGTACGCGGTTCAGCGTCGTCTTTTCGCGCTTTCCCATCGTCGGGGCCTGGTCGGAGCCACTACCGGCCGGTTTATTGGAATGACCCGCGGCCTTTTCGGCGGCTTTGATCCTCAGGATGTCCGCTGGCAGGACCTTAAGGAGGTTCGGATCCGGGTCGGCATTTTCGGTGCGGACCTGACAATCACCGCCTTCACTAGCCCGGATTTAGCCGTGACCGGGCAGACAAGAGTCCTTCAGTTTACCGGGCTTCGAAAGGTGGAGGCGGAAACTGTCTATCGAATTTGCCAAGCCCAGGACCAGGCGTGGCGCGAGAAACGTCGGGTGCGTGAGCTTGAGGAGTTGCGCGCCAAGTCCGGGGGTGTTCACTTGGAGTCTTCTCCTGCATCAGCCAACCTGGCCGCTAGCGGTGGTTCCGGAATGGAAGATCCCGCGGTCAGATTGCAGCGGGCCAAAGAAATGTTGGAAAAGGGACTCATCAGCGATTCCGAGTACGAATCCATGAAGGCAAAAATTATCAGTAGTTTTTAACTGACGCCCGAGAACAATTGCAGCTAATTCGCGCCGAGATCCAC
>JBGOTQ010000520.1:0-3863 GCA_041476565.1 Terriglobia bacterium
GAACACTTGTCTCCCCAGTATGTCCGTTCGCTTTCCACGGTAAATTCCTGAATATCGCAGTAGTTGGAACAAGCCCGACACGTAAACTCGCGCAATGAATAATCCACATCGTCAAGACTGTAACCACGAAACGTGGATTGGCTGCCGGTTGCTGTGACTTTTTCCTTGGCCAACAGGGCCATGCCGATAGCTCCGATCACTCCGTTGTACGGAGGAACGATCACCTCCTTATTCAGGATAGTAGCAAAAGCCGCAGCCACCGAATCGTTATAAGCGGTCCCGCCCTGGAAATAAATCGTCTCGCCGATGGTTCGCCCTCGCACCACGCGGTTGAGGTAGTTATAGGCAATGGAATAGGCCAGGCCAGCCGTCAGGTCCGCCTTGGAGGCTCCCTGTTGAAGATAGGGAGTAATGTCACGTTCCATGAAAACGGTGCAACGCTCTCCCAGACGGATGGGCGCTGACGAACTCAAGGCCAGTTCTGAAAACTCGTCCTTGATCTGAATCCCCATTCGCTCCGCCTGCTCCTCCAGGAAAGAACCCGTACCGGCGGCACAGGCCTCATTCATCGTGAAGTCTGTAACGATGTCATCCTGGATGCGGATATACTTGGAATCTTGTCCCCCAATTTCAAAGATCGTATCGGGGGTCCGGTTGATCAGTTTCCGGCCAACGTAAGCAGCTCCAGTCTTGTGGGCTGTGATTTCGTCGTTGATGGTGTCGGCACCCACTAGTTTGCCGATTAATTCCCTTCCCGATCCGGTTGCGCCAACACCCAGAATCCGAATCTTGTCACCAATCTCTTTTTGGATTTCCTGCAACCCCTCGTTGACCACCTCGATGGGACGGCAACGGGTTCGGGTATAGATTTCCTTGATCAATTCCCCGTCGTCATCGAGAACAGCCAGATTCGTACTGACGGAACCAATGTCGATCCCGAGGTAAGTATCCACCGGCAGCTGTCTTCCTTCGAAGCTATAAGGCTGGGTTCGGTCGCGCAAGGTCACAACATTCTTCATGCGCAAGGCTGCCGTGCGAGGGAAATTGCCTGTCAACTGGACGGAACGAGCCTGAAGATCGGCCAGCGGTCTGGGGGACTTCTTTTGGGGGGCCTCCCATTCCAGGAATGCGGCCCCAATTGCGCCCATCCAGGCGTAATAAGGGGGAACAAATAACTCGTGGTCCCCCAGGTTGAAAATGGTGTGCATGGCCTGGACAGCTCCTTTGTTGGCGGCAACGCCACCAATAAATGCCACCCGCGGCAGCACTTTCTTCCCTTTCACAATCGAGCCTTTAAAGTTGCGAACGACAGCTTCGCAAAGTCCTTTGAGAATTGCCGGCGGCTGATGCCCTTTTTGCTGAGCATGGATCATGTCCGACTTGGCAAATACCGAGCATCGTCCCGCCACCGTGGCCCCTTTTTCGGCCTGCATGACGATGTCACCGACCTCTTCAATGTTGTACTGAAGCCGGGATGCTTGTTGGTCTATGAATGAACCGGTTCCGGCTGCACAATCGCCGTTTTTCTCGTAATCAGTAATCCCAACGACCCCGTTCTCTAGATTCAGGCTGATAAACTTGGAATTCACCCCCCCCATCTCAAACACCGTTCGCACATCCGGATGCAACACTCCGACTCCGTGTGCCACCGCCCGAAAATCGTTCTCCAGGGTCGCATTCATATATTGCCCAAAGAATTTGCTACCGATACCAGTGGCTCGAATTCCATTGGGCATCGGAATGAAACAGTAGAGTTCACTGAGCAGTTCATAGGCATTCTGGACCGGTTCACCGCGCAGGCGGCGATACCCCGAAAGAACCAGCGACTGTTCCGGATTCCCGGTTTCCGCCCAAGTAAACGAAATGCTCTCGCGGCAGAGACGTAACAGGGCCTCCCGTTCCACGGCGTCGCCCAGAATAGCCATCTTGATGCTAATCGAACCGATATCGATCCCGACTGCGATCATGTTTTGCCCTTTCTGTCCCCAGGGTCAAGCAGACCAGTTCATCCGCTTGATGATTTCCACTTCCGACAATCAGCCCCCTTCGCGGCCAATTCTGTAGTCATGACACACTAGGCGACAGGTCTGAACCGCCTCTGTTCTTCATGACCAGGTGCGCCACCGGAAGCCATCTTAGTGGATTGACTTTCCTGCTGGTTCGTCTATGCGAAATCTAGAGTGAAATTCTGTCGAGCATCTCGTAATCGCTCAAAATTAAGCCCACCTATGAGCAGCTCCCCACCTTTAGCCAACCAACCGACCGGGCAATAATCTACCACAGAGCCCGCTCTTCCACCATAGAGAAGGCGCATCCGTGTCGACAATGAAGCTGTGGATTCAGGGATTGCTGTGAAACGTTCTTGCCCGTTTTAAGACTAATCGGCTAACTCCCAGATACCCATTCTATCCTTCTGAGTGGCGCACACGTGGCGTAGTTGGCCTTCTGTGCGGCGATGGATCACAGATATCGCAAAGCTGTAATGGCTGTGCCCCCCCACGTGAACGGAGAGGGTATTCCGGAAACGCCCCACTTGGAGCTACAAACGGAGTCGACCATAGTACATAGTCGTTTGGTATTCAAAGACAACTTGCCCATCGACCTGGTGCCTTGTGAAGATTCTTTCAAGTTCGGTCAGCATTGGAAGATGAAGCGGCTCCCCGGTTTCCGGGGTATAGGAAGAAGATAGCAGGCGGCCTTTCAGTCCCTCCAAATCAAGGGTCTGACGGTTTGGGTAGATCTTCTTACTGAAACTTGCAGATCCAAAGAAATCGAGCAAGGCATCCGCATCGATGTGACGGTGGTCCACTTTCTCATAGTCTTGCGCGTAAGTCCGCAAAAGCTGCTCATAAGCTCGAAGAAAATCACTGGTCGTCAGACGTTCATTCCAAAGAAGGACTACCCAACCCAAAGGCCTTAGGATTCTCGAGAACTCAACCCGAGCTTTTGGGCGGTCAAACCAGTGAAAGGCCTGTGCCGCTGTGATGAGATCGACACTTCGGTCTGCCAGTGTTGTAGTTTCGGCTCTTCCTTCGACGCTGACAAAATTCACGTAACCCGAGAAAAGACGCTCGGCGGCTTCCCGCATTTCCTGGTTGGGCTCGACTCCGAAGACTCGATTGCCGTTCCTTAAGAATAACTCACTCAAGATCCCCGTCCCTGACCCAACATCGGCGATCACCGTGTCGTAGCTCAGGCCGCACTCTTCCCTTAAGGTATCCAGTATCCCGGAAGGATAACCGGGCCGGTATTTCACGTAATTCGTGACCCGGCTGGAAAAGCGTTGGGTCGGGTCCACCTCGTTCCGCGTTTGAGAATCGGAAGGATCCATCGAGGGCCAGATTGCGATGTCAATTAATGAAGAGAAACCAAAAGAGTCCTTTTCAACGCAGGCAAGACTGAATCCCAAAACCTGCCACTTTTAGTCGTGTCGCACTGACGTTAAATTCTTCATCCAAAGTTGCTTACTGTTCAGGTCTTGCACTTTCTAGCGACCGCTGGTAAGCCTTCCAGCCTGGACACCAGCTAGTGTGCCATCGCCACAACCTGGCCAGCCATGAACTGGGCTTCCGTTCGGCGTAACGCCGTAGTCCGCAATTCTCGCAATGATGTTGTTTTGTCCTCATAGGCTACCCTCCGTTGCCAATCCTATCACAATCTGCGCCTCTGCGATTATAGGGGTCCCGCCTGGGGGTGCAATTCAAAGTGCGACAGGTCCCAGGGGGACCCCGGAGAGTAGCCAGTGACAAGCACCGAGTCCACCCCGCTGGACGAGGTGTGCCGTCACTGGTCCCTTAACGTTTCCCTGAATTTCCTGGCATCCCGGCGGGGCCGCGGGATTTCTGGAACCCCTGCCGGGGTTC
>JBGOTQ010000521.1:0-3855 GCA_041476565.1 Terriglobia bacterium
CCCTGGTCCAGAGCCGCATGGATGGTAGCAATACTCTCGTTCTGGTCTGCGTAGCCGTACATGCCCGACATGCCCATGCACCCCAGAGCCAGTGGAAAGACCTTAGGCCCTGTAGAGCCGAGTTGGCGAGACTCAGTTTCAGATTCGGTTGTCATGATGGATCTCCTTTGTTATTCGTAGAAGCCATTTGCCCCATGAACAATTCTTCACCTCGAATCATTCTGTCAATGATAAGCTATTGGCAGCCCCAAGTTCCGTATATCTTCAATTCTGGAGGTGCATATGGTGCCCCTAACGTCGCTCCTGGTTCCGATGCTTTTGTCGGCCGTGATTGTCTTTGTGGCAAGTTCCATTATTCATATGGTTCTGCCGTACCACCGCAACGATCTCCGCAAACTTCCAAAGGAAGACGAAGTGATGGACGCATTGCGGGGTTTCAATATTCCGCCGGGCGACTATGCAGTGCCGTGCGCCGGTTCGATGGAAGGCATGAAAAAGCCTGAGTTTCTGGACAAGATGAAGAAGGGCCCCGTCGCTTTCATGACGGTCATTCCCAGTGGCCCGCCCTCAATGGGGATGAACCTTTTCCTCTGGTTCCTATACTCGGTTCTTGTGAGCTTCTTCGCCGCCTACATCACGGGACGCGCGCTTCCGCCGGGCGCGTATTATCTCGCGGTGTTCCGCTTCGTCGGTGCCACTGCTTTTATGGGTTACTCCCTCGCGCTCCTTCATAATTCAATCTGGTACAAGCGCAACTGGGGGATGACCCTCCGCTCGATGTTCGACGGCCTTGTGTACGGACTCTTGACAGCAGGCACGTTCGGATGGCTCTGGCCTCGCTAAGGGGGAGAAGATTCGGGCGATGAAATAGCGGTGGCTGGGGAAAAAAGGTGCCACACTTGACTTTTTGACTTTTCGCTTTCCTCGTCTCGGGAATCCAAGTGGTTACGAATCGCAGACATCATAGGGCGATGTCTGCGCCAGCCGGCAGGTGGCCTTTCCTCCATTCGGGGCCTCACTCGTAGTGCAGCGCCAGAATCGGATCGACGTGTGTCGACCTGAGTGCGGGAAGATAACAGGCCAGAAGCACCATAGGGTTGGGGGGACGGACAAATTGCCTGAAGTCAGAACAAGAACTTCCTGCTCAGGAAGAATTGACTCTTTGACTACAGATGGCCCATTACAGTTCTACCGATCGTTGGACCCATCGTTCAAGAACCTCCGTGAGTCTGCCGGGATGAACCGGTTTTGAGAGGTAGTCATCCATGCCGGAATCGATACATCTTTCCTGATCTTCTTTCATAGCGCCTGCCGTCATGGCAATAATCGGAGTATGTTTCTTCATACCTTCCCTTAACCGAATTGCACGTGTGGCCTCATAACCATCCATTTCCGGCATGTTACAGTCCATAAAGACCAGGTCATAGGGTAACTTCTCCCACATTTCGATGGCTTCCTTGCCGTTGGCGGCCACATCCACACGGCAGGATAGCTTTTCCAGCTTGCGCATCGCCACCTTCTGATTGACGATGTCGTCTTCAGCCAGAAGTACTCTCAAGGTACGGGGCAGAACTCTCTCTGAATGGCTGTTCACGGGCCGTTGCTCAGCGAGGCTGTGACGAGTAACGAGTTGAGCGCTGAGCCCATGCAGATGAGAGGCCCAGACACTTGAGAGCGCGTCATGAAGAATTGAAGCACGGACTGGTTTGACCAAGTAAGCCGAAAAGCCGCTCTTCTGGAGTCTTGCGGCTTCGCCCGGTTGTCCTGAAGAGGTCGCGAGCAGTAAAAGAGTGCCAGCAATCCTGGGATCGGCTTTGATGGTTTGCCCTAATTCTTCACCGTTCATCCAAGGTAGGGAGAAATCCAGGACGGCAAGTTGGAAGGGATCCCCTTGGCCACTGGCATTAAGGAGACTGACCAGGGCCTCCTCTCCAGTCAGAGCGTATTCACAGCGCAAGCCCCACCCCTTCATTTGCGCACACAGAATACGACAGTTCTCCCGGTTGTCATCCACGGCCAGGACACGCACACCCGTAAGATCTGGTGCCGGCAAAGAAAGAGACATGGCGCTCGATGCCAGAGGCAGGCGGAGCTTGACCCAAAAGGTGGAGCCGACACCAGGAGAACTCTCAAACCCGACACTCCCTCCCATTAGCTCGGCCAGTTCTTTCGAGATAGCCAACCCCAGACCTGTCCCTCCGAATCGTCGCGTTGTGGAACTGTCGGCCTGGGAGAACTTTTCAAAGAGCAACGGTTGTCTTTCCGCGGGAATGCCTATTCCAGTATCTGCCACCGAGATCTTCATAACTGCGTTTTCGGTTGTTCTTTCGAGGCACTCTATTCCAATCGATACATGCCCTTGAGAAGTAAACTTGACAGCGTTTCCGACCAGATTAACCAGGATCTGCCGGATACGGCCGGGGTCGCCGACGACCCTCTTGGGTGCGCCCGGCGCGTAGCTCAGGAGGATTTCCAAGTCCTTTTCCTTCGCTTTGGGGGCCAACATATCTACCACCTCCTCTATAGCCACCCACAGGTCGAATGGCATAGGCTCGATGGTCAACTTACCAGCCTCAATTTTGGAAAAATCCAGAATGTCGTTAATCAGGGTCAACATTCCATCACCACAGCGCCGGATGGTCTCTGCATACTCCCGCTGTTCCGGGGTCAAGGGAGTATCCAATAAGAGGCCAGTCATGCCGATCACACCGTTCATGGGAGTGCGAATTTCGTGACTCATATTCGCCAGGAATTCCGACTTAGCCCGAGTCGCTTGTTGCGCTTGGTCTCGGGCTCGAGCAATTTCTTCTGCTTGCTTTTGGATATGGTCTCTGGACTCCTCCACTTCGGCAGTGTATTTGCGGAGCTGGGCCTCGGCTCTCTTCCGTTCAACGATTTCATTCTCCAGGTCGAACGTTCTTATCTGAACGAGGTGTACCAACTCCTCCTCGCGCCTTTTCGTCCGGTGCGCGCGCCACTGAATGAAGGAGCCAATCAGCAGCCCCGCAGCCAATAAGCAGAGGAAATAAAAAGGATAGGTCCGGGTAAACACGGGTGCTAAGTGGAAATCAAGGTACGCGCCGGTCTCATTCCACACCCCGTCGTTGTTACATGCCAGCACACGGAACCGGTATTGCCTTCCGGGGAGGTTGGTGTAGTAAGCGACTCTCCGGCTGCCGGCTTCGACCCAATCTTGATCAAATCCTTCCAGTTTGTACCGGAACCGGACTCTTTCCGGATTCAGGAAGCTGAGGGCCGTGTAATGGATCTCAAGGGTTCTCTTGCCTGGAGGCAGCCGGACTTCCCCTCCCAAACTCCAAGCCTGATGATCAGCATAGAGTTGCTCAATCAGTACCGGGGGAGGCAGCCGGTTTTTCCTGAGGTGATCTGGATCCGCCGCAACTATGCCTCGGACCGTCGGGAACCAGAGACGGCCGTCTCTGCTTTTCCAGCCTGCTGGTTGATAAAGGAACGCGAAACTAGTGTCGCGAATGCCGTCTTCAGTACTATAAGCAAACGAGGTGATCGAGTGAATCTTCCCCTCTGCAAAATCATTCAGTTCCTTTTTGCTGACACGGGACAGGCCTCCCTGGCTGCTTATCCACAAGTTCTGGTCATTATCTTCCAGGATGCTGTAAACAAAGTCGGCTTGCAGTCCGTCTCTCTGCGTATAAGTGGTGAATCTCCGGTCTTTGAACCGACCCAGTCCCTGGCTGGTGCCTATCCAGAGGCACCGAGATGGGTCCATATAGAGGGAATGGACCTCATTGCTTGCAAGTCCATCCTTGGAAGTATAGACAGTGAATTTGCCATCCTTGAGCAGGTTCAATCCGCCATCGCGTGTGCCTATCCAAA
>JBGOTQ010000522.1:0-3813 GCA_041476565.1 Terriglobia bacterium
TCGGTGGGATATTTAAATTGGGCTAAGAACACCACCTATTACACGAGCCAGATTTTCACCCAAGTGGTTTCCCGGGTGGCTTTCCCTTCGATTTCGCGCATTCAGCACGACTCGAAGACGGTGGGGAAGATGACTGAATTGATTTTCAAGTACGTTAACCTGTTCACTTTTCCAGCCATCCTGATTTTTGCCTCCCTGATTCCTGAGTTTGTGACCACGGTGTTCACCCGGAAATGGCAGGCTGCAATTCCGGCCTTCTATTTCATGTCGCTGCGCATGATTGGCTCCAATGTTACCACCCTATATATCAGCGTCCTGAATGCTCTGGGCGAGGTGAGAACCTCTCTCCGCATTCTTGTCTGGTGGACCATAGCGGATTGGGTGCTGGCGGTCTTCTTCTGTCAATGGTTTGGATTCACGGGGATCGCTGCGGCTTATGGAGTCACTGTCGTTCCCGTCTCCTTCTGGCTAATCCGGGAATTGCGACCATACGCTTCGGTCAACCTCAAGGTCAGCTTCTATACGCCCCTGCTGTTGAGTCTCGCCGTCAGCGTGGCCATTGTAATGATCAAGCCCTTCATCCCTGTCTCTGTGGTGACGGTTTTTGGTTTGGCATTGGCCGGTCTACTCGCTTATTCACTTCTTTGGATGGTTCTGGGAGGGAAGACCCTGCTGGTGGAAGGGAGGTTTTTTCTCGAATCTGTTTTTAAACGAGCATGAGGCGAGCTTATCCTGAAAATCCGGTATGTGCAGTCGGTGCCATGATCTTCAAGGATCACAGAATCCTGCTGGTGAAACGTGGCCAGCCTCCAGCTTTCGGCAAGTGGTCAATCCCTGGCGGGGTGATCCAATTGGGCGAGACGGTGGAAGAAGCCGTCATTCGCGAAGCTCGTGAGGAGACCGGCTTGGAAGTTTGCCCTCTTAGACTGGGAAAAGTGGTGGAGCGTATCTTTCGTGACGTCGAATCTCGGATTGAGTATCACTACATCATTTTGGATTATGTTTGCGAGATCCTGGGTGGAACCCTGCAGGCCGGGTCTGATGCCTTGGCAGTCGATCTGGTGAATGTCGAGTCGTTAGATCATCTGGACATGACAGAAGGCACAGCGCAGGTCATCCGGGAGGTCTTTCGGGATCTTTGATTGCACTCTCTTCGATTTTAGAATTTGGGTTTCACATCTATCGATTTATGCAAATTATAGTGACAACTTTAGAGGTCGCTCCTTTTGCACTTCGCCCCTCACCCCGCCTTCGGCACCCCCAGTGGGAGGGGCCGGGGGGTGAGGGGGTGGTCACCATATTTTCCAATCCCCTATAAGATTTCAAAATCTAAGATCCGGACAGAATCGACTGATAAGTCTTTAAGATTGCCTCTGCGGCCTTCCTCCACGAATACAGCCGCACCTGCTGGTATCCCTTCTGGATCAGCGCGGAGCGCAGGTGGAGGTCGTATAAGAGATGCCTAATTCCCTTGCTGATCTCGAAGACGTTTTCAGGATTGACCAGCAAGGCTGCGTCTCCCAGGATTTCAGGCAGTGACGAGACATTCGAGGTGACGACCGGAGTCCCATTAGCCATGGCCTCCAGCGGGGGTAGGCCAAATCCTTCATGCAACGAGGGAAACACAAAGATCTGGGCCGATTTGTAGAACACCCGCAGAGTCTCATAGGGAACGAAACCCAGGAACCGCACATCGTGTTGAACACCGCTGCGGACCACCGTGCGCCTCAGGAATTGGTGTTTGGAAAGTTCATCTCCAATAATCATCAGTTTCAAGCTCTTCCATCGCTCATCCTCCCGAAGTTCCGATTTCAATACGGAGAAGGCTTCAATGAGCCGAGCCACGTTCTTGTGAGGCCTGATGTTGCCGGCGTAAAGCAGGAATGGGTCCTGGATCTGATATCGCTCCAACACCTGACGCTCCTCCTCGGGGGTAGTGTGGGCCACGGCCAGCTCATCAATCCCGTTGTAGACCACAGTGACCTTTTCTTCCGGGACTCCAAAAAGCCGCACCAGGTCCCGTCGCGTGGCCTCTGAAACGGCAATAATGCGGCTACAATTGCGGATCGCCCGGCGAGTGGCCTTCTTGGCCTTCTCGTAGGCACCCCGGGAACTGGCGTAGTTTGGGAAGAGGATGTGCACACAGTCATGGACGGTTATCACGGACTTGCAGGGCAGGAAGCGCGGTTCACGGTAATGAGGGGTGTGCAACAGCTGTATTTGCCTTTTCCGAAGCAGGTGGGGAAGAACCAAATCATTCCACAATATACTTTCGTTGGTGGGGTCAGTAAGAAACCGGAAATTCTCCGGCAACTCCCCCAGTTCGGCCCGTTCCTGCTCGTGACTTATGAGGTAGAATTCCTCCTCCTTAGTGAGCGCCGCAAGATGCTGAACCAGATTCCGAATGTAAGTGCCAATTCCGAAGTCGTTCAGTTTTCGAACATCAAAAGCGATTCTCATAAGGTACTTATTCTGGGGGAGTTTCACCGTCTCCGCTCGCCTCATCGGGTGTATCGACTTGTGCTGGCGGCTCCTTCGGGGTCGGAGGCAGTCCTGGAAAATCTTCAACTGGAGCGTTGACCAGCACACGTTGCATGAAGTCAATCCAGATTGGAAGAGCTGCCCGGGCTCCGGTCTCCGCTTTGCCTAGGGTCTTCTTCTGGTCGAACCCAACCCACACGCCGCAGGTCAACTTAGGGGTGAATCCGATGAACCAGGCATCAGTGAAGTCATTGGTGGTCCCAGTCTTCCCGGCTACTGGCTGTTTGAGGATTTTAGCTTGTTGGGCAGTGCCGAATTCCACCACTCCCCTCAAGAGCTGCACCATGGCGCGGGCGGTCTGCTGGGATATGGCTTCTTTGACCTCAACCTGGTTTTCTTCCCGGACTTCGCCGTTGTAATCAGAAACGGTCTTGAGGAATCTGGGAAGAATTCGAACTCCGTCATTTGGGAAAGCCGTGTAAGCCGAAGTCATCTCAAGCAAGGTAATTTCAGCTGAGCCGAGGGCCAATGGTAAATAGGGCGCCAGGTTTGGACTGGTCACGCCGAACCGCTTAACGTACTCGATCCCCTTTTCCACGCCAAATCTGCTCAACAGTTTTACAGCTGGGATGTTGCGGGATTGAGCCAACGCACGCCGCAGCGTGATGGTCCCCTCAAATTTGTGATCGTAATTCTGCGGGGCCCAAACCCCCTGGCCGCTGGGGTAACTGACCGGGGTATCGGCGATAGTGTCGTTGGGGGCCATCCCTTGATCAAGGGCCATGGTATAGACGAAAGGCTTGAAAGCCGAACCCGTTTGTCGAAGAGCTTGAGTGGCTCGATTGAATTTGCTGGCATCAAAGTCAGAACCTCCAACCATGGCTTTGATCTCCCCCGTATCCGACTCGATCACTACCAGAGCCCCCTGAACCAAAGGCCTCTGGTCTAATTCCACTTTCAATTGCTTCCTCAGGGAATCGACATTCAGGAGCTTGAGCAACACCAGATCCCCGGGTTCCAGGATCGCTGCGGGATACCGTCTACCTGTCCAAGCGATGCTCTGTTCGTTCAATACGGCCTCGTATTCTCCCACCTTGGCGCGAGCTTCCCTGGCCTTGATGGAAGTAATTAAACCGGTTATCCGGCTGCCCGGCAAGGCAGCCTTCCTCCAGTCTTTGTGCTCGTAGCTGCCCACTGCGCCCAGGTGTTGCTTCAGGATATTGGTCTGGACGCCGCGCCAGCCGTGGCGATGATCATAGGCTTCCAAGCCCTGTAGTAATGCCTGATTCGCCGCCTTTTGCATATCGACATTCAAAGTCGTATAGACTCTCA
>JBGOTQ010000523.1:0-3792 GCA_041476565.1 Terriglobia bacterium
CGGTGTTGACCACCAGGTAGCGGATGGCCCAGGTCTCATCGTCGAAATAAAACTGATCCACCTTCCCAATCTCCCCATCCATGGCTCGGAGCGTAAAACCTTGCAGATGAGTGACACTTCTTAACATCGTTTTATCCTCCTTGACATTTTGGTAAGGCTTTTAGTTATGGGTACGAACTCGCCGCAACCACAATTGTTTGGAGGTCGAGGCGCTTTTTCTTCTGAACCTCCTTTCTCTTGAGCGAACACATGACTCTTCCCTCCCCTGATTTTCCATGATTGAACTCCTCGAAAGAGCACCCACTTAACGGCGGCTGCGAGCACCTAAGAAAACGCGGGCCGCTTCCCGATTAAAGGTGAGTGAAATCCCCTTAACCCCTATGCCCGCGACGCCATCCAGTTCCCGGAGGGGCACCCAGAAACACAATACTACCGGGGCAATCTGCCTGTCTGTTCAATATTGATCAGATGGGTGAGCGAAACTGAACAGACACGTGAACTATCCCTGGAATATAAATAGTGTGTTTGGAAGTCGCCGCCAACATCGGGTGCAAGCCGGATTGTCCGACGTAGTGTCCCACTCCGGGGCGGGCGGGACAGAAAATAAGGAGGCATGTCATGGCAAAGGCAGTAGGCATTGATATTGGTTGCGTGCTCAGCAGTGAGGAGTCCATCCATTGTTGACCACGCGGTAGCGGATAGCTTAGGGGCTGATGATGCCGATGCTACACGACTAGTATCGATGTCTAACTACCTGTAATCCCCACCGGCCTTACTATGTAGTCCGCCTTATTAACTGGGATGAGCCGTATTGACCAGAGGTGTGAGCAATAGTGAACTGACAAACGACTTGCCCTCAGCGTATAAAAGAACTGTACCTCGATTTGCCACTCAAGATCTGGAAAGATGCGGATGTCGGTAGGAGGATCAACATGCTCTGGACAGTTTTTGTGGTTTTACTTGCCTTATGGCTTTGGGGACTACCCACTTCCGACACTGCCGGTGGGTTCATCCACATCCTGATATTTGTGGGCGTCGCTGTAGTCATGAAAAAGGTCATTCAAGACCGAAGGTCAGTCGCCTAATACTGGAGACGCAAGACATGAAACCAGTTACTTTAGTTGGCATCCTCTTGGTCATCCTGGGTGCGCTGGCCCTTGCCTATCAAGGCATCAGCTACACCAGTCAGGAAAAAATACTTGATGTCGGACCGATTCATGCTACGGCAGAGACTCATAAACGTATTCCTCTTCCACCAATACTCGGAGGAGTGATGTTAGTTGGAGGGGCTGGCTTGTTGGTCATGGGCGCGAGGCGAAAGTCATAGGCAGACTCTTTTGAGTCTGGATGTCCATCGAGTTGCCGGTGGGATGGAAGAAACACTAGGAGCGTGGAAAGGCGAAGGTGGAGAACACTAAGGCCGATGGAGCGGGGAAGCCATGGGAGAGAAAATCAACACCCAAGATTTTGCTGGTTGTGGACTGGACCGAAAAATCCTCCAGGCAGGACGGAGCTTTTTTCGCGCAGCTGTGCGGCCACTAACCTTCTGGTGGCTTTTTCTCTCTCTTATCGCAATGGCGGCATCCGCTTCGGCTCAGACCGCAAGTCCAGTCCCAAGTGTGGAAACCATCGTTGCCCGCATGGCCCAGGCCCGGGTTGACAACCAGGCTCGCTTTCGTGCTTACACCGTCACGCGCGACTACCAACTGTTTGGCAAAGAAAGACAAATTACCAAGTCCCAGGTGATTGCCGATGTGACCTTTGTTCCCCCGGATTCAAAAAAGTACGCCATCCAGCAGACCAACGGCACTGGAGTGGGAGAAAGAGTCGTTCGCCGAATGCTGGCGAGTGAAACGGAAATAACGAAAGATTATGCCTCAACCGACTTCTCGCCGAGCAATTACGATTTCCGCTTCATTCGTGAGGAAGAGGTCAGTGGCCAACACTGCTATGTGCTTGAGCTGCTTCCCAGGCGCAGAGATAAGAATCTGCTCCGCGGAACCATTTGGGTCGATGCCAACACCTACCTGCTCCACCGTACCGAGGGTGAACTTGCCAAGACCCCCTCATGGTGGCTGCGGGACGTGCGCATGGAATTTCTCTATGCCGATGTCGGCGGGATGTGGCTGCAGACTTCTTTGGAAGCTACAGCCACTGTCCGGATCCTCGGTCCATACACGATAACTGCGCGCGACGTGAAATATAAGATCAGCGAACTCGTTGCTGGCGCGTCAGCGCCCCCCCAAGGGATCCCTTAAGCATATGCTTTAAGTGTGCCGACGACAGCGAGTGTTTCAGGTAAGTAATTAAAGTACGTAGTCCCCTAAAGGAGGACCCCAATGATCAGCTTCCGTAGTTTTGCAATTTCAATTACGTGGGTCGTGCTGTCGGCGGCCCCCTTTATCTATGCGCAAGATTTGAAACCTTCCGTAGAGAAGATGGGTCTCCAACCCCTGCCAATGAACCTGGAGTTACAATCCCAGCGCTTTCTGGCCTTTATGTTGCTGCCGCCGGCACAGGTTTCGGCGCCGTTGATTCCAGCACGAGATCTTTCCAGGTACCGGGAGTTTCAATTGGGAATGAACGTGCTCGCTGTAGCAAAACAAGCAGAGATGAAACCGTCTGAGGCCAGGGTGACCCACCGACGTCCGGCGCTGATTCAAGAGCTGGAATGGCGGCCGCAGGATTCTCTGGACTCTTCGCCCGCAACGGAGCCGGTAAAAGAGGCTCTCTTCAGCTTTTACAACGGCGAGCTTTTTCGAATACAGATCATCTATGATCAGTATAAAACCCAAGGGTTGACCAGTGAAGACATGGTCGAATCCATTTCGGCCCAGTACGGGCCTGCAACCCGGCCTGCTGCGAAAATCATCCTCTTCTCTTCGTTCTATTCCTATAATGACAGCGAAGAGGTGATAGCGCGCTGGGAAGACTCGCAGTACTCGTTCAACCTCTTCCGTTCCTCTTACCGGCCAACTTTTGGAATGCTTGGCTATTCAAAACGGCTGGATCCCCTGGCCCAGGCGGCAATCCTCAAAGCGATCGTGCTGGACGAGCAAGAGGCTCCCCAACAGGAGATTGAGCGTCAAAAGAAGGAGGATGAGGAGACCCGCGCTGCTGCGGAGAAGGCCAGACCGGAGAACAAAGTAAACTTCCGTCCTTAACAGGAAGCAGTCGCGGAAGGGATCTGCTTTTTTTGTTGACGCTAAAGGCTTTATGGATATGCCTGGTGCTGTAATCCAGAATGACAGAAGGCTTTGACAATAGTGTTGACGGGATTCCCCAGATTCAAACTTACGATATTCCCATTATTAATAAGAGGTCAAAGAGCAAAAAGGAGATCAACCCATGGGTACATTCAGTCCAGTGGCACTGTTTGGAGTCTTAGTTGTTGTTATATGGCTCTTCAATTCCATCAACGTCCTTCGCGAATACGAACGTGGTGTGATTTTTCGCTTGGGACGCTTGCTGCCCGAGGCCAAGGGACCGGGCTTGATTTTTGTGTTCTGGCCCATTGACAAAATAGTCCGGGTTCCCTTGCGGACCGTTACCTTGGAAGTTCCCCCGCAGGACATTATCAGCAGTGACAATGTTTCCGTCAAAGTCAACGCAGTGATCTATTTTCGAGTGATAAATGCCATTAAGGCGATCATTGAGGTAGAGAACTACTTGTATGCCGCGTCCCAGTTGGCCCAGACTTCTCTTCGTTCGGTTCTAGGAGCAGCTTCGTTGGACGACTTGCTTAGCAAGCGGGACATCCTCAATGTGAAATTGCAGAGCATTTTGGATCAG
>JBGOTQ010000524.1:0-3785 GCA_041476565.1 Terriglobia bacterium
CGAGCAGGCAGGGAGCTTCATAGAAGCACCTGCCCTGGAGGCGGCAGCAGAAGGAGTGGCCAAGGGGCGAACACAATCATTGGAGGGGCAGCCACTCGGCCCCTACAAGATTTTTTCCTTGCTGGGCAAGGGCGGGATGGGCGAAGTCTACCTGGCCCGAGACACCCGACTGGACCGCCCGGTGGCCATTAAAGTCCTGCCTCCGGGAATGACCTCCGACCCTGACCGGTTGCGGCGCTTCGTCAAGGAAGCCAAGGCCGCCTCGCTGTTGAACCACCCCAACATTGCCACCATCTATGAAATCGGAGCAGCCGACCAGATCCATTTCATTGCCATGGAGTACGTCGAAGGCGAGACCCTAAAAGCGAGGATTCAGCGCAACAAGCCGCTGCCGTTGACTGAGATCCTCGACCTCGGGATTCAAATCGCCGATGCCCTGGAGGAAGCCCACCGGAAAGGGATCACCCACCGCGACATCAAACCGGCCAACCTGATGGTGACTCCGCGCGGACAGGTCAAGGTCTTGGACTTCGGGCTGGCAAAGAGGGTTCATCCAGAGAGGCTTGCTGCAGAAACGGCAGGCACAGAATCGCAGACCCAACCGGGTGTGATCATGGGTACGGTGGAATACATGAGCCCGGAGCAAGCGCTGGGGCAGGAGGTGGACCACCGGACCGACCTGTTCAGCCTGGGCGTCGTCTTTTACGACATGGTGACAGGCCGACTACCCTTTAGTGGGATCAGTCCAACCGACACGATCGGCAAGATCTTGCACACCCAGCCGGAGGCCATGACCCGGTTCAATGACGAGGCTCCGGCGGAACTGGAGCGCATCGTCAAGAAGTGCCTGGAGAAGGACCGGGAGCGGCGCTACCAATCGGCCAGAGAGCTAATGGTTGACCTGAAGAACCTCAAGCGCGACAGCGACACGGGCAAGCTGGCAGCCGAGGTGGCAGAGCCAAAGCCACGCCACTCTTTATTGTGGGGAACGGCACTCCTGCTAACTGCAATTGCTGTTGCCACTGGATTCTGGTTCCTCTGGCCGAGGAATGAAACTCCAGATGTCTCCCTAGTCCCTATCCCTTTTACAACTTATCCTGGCACGGAATATGCCCCTAGTTTTTCTCCGGATGGCAACCAGGTGGCCTTCATGTGGAACGGCGAGAAGCAGGACAATTTCGATATCTACATCAAGCAGATCGGGAGTGAATCCCTACGCCGGCTAACCTCTGACGCGCATAGTGACCTCGACCCCGCCTGGTCGCCGGACGGCCAGTCCATTGCTTTTGAGCGTGATTTGGGCGCTGACAAGGCGGCTGTCATGCTGATACCCGCAAATGGCGGGCGAGAACGTCAGGTGGCGGAATTTCGAACTATTCAGGGGATATGCTGGCATCCGGGGGGAAAGTGGCTGGCGGTCGCCGGTGATAAAGATTCTCCGGATGCGACTCGTGCAATATACCTCCTTTCTCTGGAGACGGGCGAAAAACGACGGCTGACATCGCCACCAAAGGGTAACGACGGGGGTCCGGCTTTCTCACCCGATGGACGAAGCCTCGCTTTCGTGCGAGCCATGGGTGGTGCGGGAGACATATTTCTGCTCCGCGTTTCCACCGATCTCTTGTCGGAAGGAGAATTGAAGCAAATCACTTTTAGGGATCAATCAACCGCTAATCCAGCGTGGATGCCGGATGGGAAAGAAATCATCTTCGCCGCTGGCAGCAAGACTCACGATTGGATTCTGTGGAGGATCTCAGTCTCCGGTTCAGGGAAGCCAAAGCCTCTGCCATTCTCCGGAGAAGGCATGGCATTTCATCCCGCAATATCATTGAATAGCCACCGCCTTGTTTACAACGTCATGTCTTGGGATATCAATATCTGGCGTTGCCAGATCCCAAAGGAAGAAGAGAAGCCGGCTCCACCATCAAGGCTGATAGCCTCGACGCGTGTTCAGGAAGGGGCCCAATACTCTCCAGATGGCAAATCAGTCGCTTACGTGGCCTGGGCTTCAGGCAGCGGCCAAATCTGGGTTTGCGACGCGGACGGTAGAAACCCCTTGCAGTTGACTCATCTGGGCGGCCATGCTCCCCGTTCTTTACGCTGGTCCCCAGATGGACAAAATATCGTTTTCAGTATGACCCGAGGGGGGCAGGGAAATTCTTACATGATTCCTGCTCAAGGTGGCGAGATCAAGAAATTGTCTCTCCCATTCAGCGAATACTCCCGAGACGGCAAATGGATTTACTTCGAGTCGGATCGAGGTGGAGTTTCACAGATATGGAAGCGGCCCACAGAAGGTGGTGAGGCGGTACAGGTGACGCAGAAGGGAGGAGCTAATCCCCTGGAATCGACAGACGGAAAAGCACTGTTCTTCTTGAAACCGAAAGACTCGGGGGTTGATGAGCTATGGAAGGTCCCGGTGGATGGGGGTGAAGAAAGGCGGGTGGCTGAGGAAATTTATAATGGGAATTTCGACGTGAGAGAGCATGGGATCTACTTCGTGTCAGAGCCACATCAAGACAAGATCCGATTTCTCTACTACTTTCTCTTCTACGATCTTGCCGATGGCAAGACGAGGCGCATCGCCACGATTCGGGACAACAGCGTGGAGTGGGGGTTTACGGTCTCTCCGGACGAGCACTGGATCCTATACACCCAAGGCAATGGCAATGATGAACGGTCGGATCTCATGCTGGTGGAGAACTTCCAGTGAATGGGACTTGTAGGGCGGTTGTGTCAACCGCCGCCGGGCTATCCGGGTTCTTGTTTCGTATGGGCATTGAATCCGGTTTGATACGGCCAATCCTCGGGTCTGCTAACTAAGCCTGCTCTGACCGGGTTGTGACGAATGTACTCCCATTTTTGCTGTGCCGACTCCCTGGAACGGAGCAAATGATCAAAACTTCCGTCTTGCCAGTCCCACGGTGGATGGAGAATGTCATTAAACCAACGTTTAAACCACCGGGAGAAGTTTTTGGGCGATTCATCCCGTTGGTAAGGGGTGGCTAAGAAGTGGACGTGATCTGGCATGGCCAAAGCTGCAAACAGCGACCATCTCGTCAGTCGCGGAAAGACAGTCATGCAGGTGGTCCAGCACAAAGGATTATCGAGGATCTTAAATCTCTCTTTGGTGCAGATCGTGATGAAGTAAATGGTTGGGTAGTCCCAGGGCAACTTGTTTGGAATACGAGGAGGCCGGGCCATCTTATCCCTCCTAATGCATTCTATATCTCAGTACTTCCTTCTTTCCATGAAGATTCTTTGTTTTGGAGGGATGATGGGCGGAACCCTGTAGGGCGGTTGTGTCAACCGCCCCTGAAATGAGACATCGCACTCGGCGCTTTACAAAAGCGCCCTACAGAATGGCGTTTTATAAAAACGCCCTACAGGGAAGAAGGTCATCGGTAATTGAGATTCGGAAATTGGAATTCTTTCTTTAAATGACCTTGAAATCGCAATCCGATGAAACCTGACGACGTTGTATGGAGAATCACAGGATGAGAACCTTTCTCACATGGGATTTTATCGTTGCTGTCGGCCTGCTGACGATAACCCAGTCGCTGCTGGCCCAAAGTGGTCGGGGAACACTCACCGGCATTGTGAAAGACGCTCAAGGCTTGATGGCTTCCGGAGTGGAGCTGGTAGCCACCAACACAGGCAACGGTGAAGAAAACAGGGCTACTACCACCTCAGCAGGTGTTTATCGGATGCCCTATTTGCCACCCGGTAATTACAGGGTCACGGCCTCTTTGAAGGGTTTCAAAACCGCTATACGGGAGAACGTC
>JBGOTQ010000525.1:0-3782 GCA_041476565.1 Terriglobia bacterium
ACCGAACTCCCCCTCGCAATCCGGGCCTTCGTCCCAATCCATCCCCAACCATCTCAGATCCTGGAAGATCAAATCCTCGAATCTCTCGTCAGAACGGTCCAGATCCGTGTCTTCAATGCGAAGAATGAAGACACCTTTTTGATTTCGGGCAAAGAGCCAGTTGAACAAGGCAGTCCGAGCATTTCCAATGTGAAGATGTCCCGTAGGACTGGGGGCAAAACGAACTCGAACTGTCATGGGGTTTAAATGTCGAACAGGCGCGTTTTGACGCAAGACCTTCACGTCAACTGCTGAAGGTCATCTCCTGGTCTTCAGAGTCGAATGACGAACGGCCATCATCCTTAATACAGCTAGAGATCTTCCTGCTGGGCGTAAAGCTCAGCCAGGGGCAAGTCGCCGGGCTTGGTGATCTTGATATTCCGCTCGCTACCACGGATTACGCTCACTTCGTAACCCAAGCGTTCTACCAGGCAAGATTCATCGGTGGCATAGAAGTGGTCCTGTCTGGCCTTTTCAAAACCCTCCCTCAAGATCGCGTATCGGAAGGCTTGGGGAGTTTGGGCGAGGACGATCTTGTCGCGCGCTAGGGTCGCTTCAATGATATTCCTCTCAATCTGCTTGACCGTGTCGACGCAGGGAAGGGCCAGGATGGCACCGCCCTTTTCGAGGGCGACTCGAATCACGCTTCGGATCAATTCCACCTCCACAAAGGGACGGACCGCATCGTGGACCACAACCACGTCGGTGTCTTCCCCAATCTGCTTAAAACCACAGAAGACCGAGTCCTGACGGTGAACGCCGCCAACCACCAACTCGACAAGGGGGGGGATCTTTTCCTGCTCCAGGAGACTCTCAAAGAAGGGAATGTCTGCCTTTCGCAGTGGAACCACAATCTTCTGAATTTCCTCACAGCGAAGAAACTTCTTCAGGGTATGGACCACAATCGGGGTCCCTTGAAGGGTTAAGAACTGCTTGGGGCTCGCCGATCGCATGCGAGTTCCCATTCCGGCAGCAGGAATGACGGCGGCAGCTTTCACTGGGCAACGGCCTCAACTTTACTGGGTCTATCTTCATAGCGGCCGAAAATCATCTTGCCAGCCGTAGTTTGCAGCACGCTGGTCACCGACGTCTCGATGGTTTTCCCGATCATTTTCCTGGCGTTGTCGACTACCACCATGGTCCCATCATCCAGGTAAGCCACTCCCTGGTTGTACTCCTTCCCCTCCTTAAGGATAAAGACCTTCATCGTTTCTCCGGGCAGGACAACAGGTTTCAATGAGTTAGCCAGTTCATTGACGTTCAGCACTTCCACACCCTGGAGTTGAGCCAGTTTGTTTAAATTAAAATCGTTGGTGACAATCTTACCTTCAACCTCTTTAGCCAGTTCAATTAATTTGAGATCGACTTCGCGGGTGTTCGGGTAATCAGTTTCAACGATTTGAACATTTAGGCCCGCCATTTTTTGGACACGCTGCAGAATGTCCAAGCCTCGACGACCGCGATTACGCTTCAAAGAGTCGGCAGAGTCAGCTACCTGTTGGAGTTCACGCAAGACAAATTGAGGAATAATCAGGACTCCGTCGATAAACCCCGTCTCGCACACATCGGCAATCCGACCGTCAATGATTACGCTGGTATCCAGGATTTTGTAGCTCTTTTTCCCCGGGCGTTCTCCGCCAAACAATCCGCCTAGGGCTGACAGGTTGAGCAAATCCCCTTTGTTAGCCCCCGATATCAAACCAACGTACGCCATCAGCAGAAACAAACCAATTTCCAAAAAGGATAGCGTGGACGGCTCGATGGAGGTTTTTGTCAGCATGCTGCTGATCATGGTTGCGCCGCCGATTCCAAGAATCGATCCCACTGCGGCTCCAATGAGCCGCTTCAAAGAGATCTTTCGCAGACGGGCTTCAAAAATAATAATGGCCACCGCACCAAGAGCACCGATTAAGGCAGAAATCCCCTTGGAGAAGCCAAAGGGCTGGAAATAGTAGGCGGTGACAATGAGGACGACTGCAAATATCAGACGAACAATAGCCAGTTCTAACAATTGAATCCCCCCCCCTTCTTCAATAAAGAACAAATACCTTCTTGATGTGCCCAAGGCTTTAGGCACAAGAGAATTAAGTAAATACGATAAGACAAGTTGAAAGATTGGGTCTGTGAATCAGAATAAGAATTCAAGCGCCTCCTGGACGGACTTAACCGGGATTAACTCAATCTCGGACTTCACGTCTGCTTTGGGCATGCTATTGGAAGGGAGCAGGCACTTCTTGAAACCCAAAGAGGCCGCTTCCCGGATCCTCTGACTCGACTGGCTGATTCCCCTGACCTCGCCCGCCAGTCCCACCTCGCCCAGCACAACAGTCTCAGATCGAATCGCCAGGTTCCGGTAACTTGATACTATGGCGGTCACGATGCCCAAGTCGGCCGCGGGTTCGTCCACGTTGAGCCCACCTGCCACATTGATATAAACATCACTGTTCAAAAGGTGAAACCCCAGGCGCTTTTCCAGCATGGCCACCATCAGGGAAACTCGGTTGGGATCTACCCCCGCAGTCATTCTCCTGGGACTGGGGTAATTCGTGCCACTGACCAATGCCTGCAGTTCGACTAATATGGGCCTTGACCCTTCCATACAGCAGATCACAACCGACCCCGCTGCACCGGCCGGTCGCTCAGCCAGGAAGAGCTTGGAGGGGTTCTCGATCGGGACCAAGCCTTCGTTCGTCATCTCAAAGACCCCTAATTCATTGGCCGCGCCAAAACGGTTTTTGATGGTCCTGATCAGACGATGGCTTTGATAACGCTCACCTTCGAAGTATAGCACCGTATCCACAATATGTTCAAGCGCTTTGGGACCGGCCAGAGTTCCATCTTTGGTAATGTGCCCGATTAGGAAGGTGGGGATGGAGTCCCGCTTGCTAAGGAAAAGAAATTGAGTGGCAATTTCCCGAACCTGACTGACTGAGCCCGGAGCAGAGCTCAGCTTTTCAGAATAGACGGTCTGCACGGAGTCCAGGATAATCACTTGGGGGGACAGGCGGGTGATGTGATCTTGAATTCGTTCCAGGCAGGTCTCGGTAAGCAAAAATAACCGTGAAGGGTTCAGACCTAAACGATCGCCGCGCATCTTGATTTGCTTTTCAGACTCCTCTCCAGAAACATAAAGCACCACCGTGTTTTGTCGTTGCATGGAATTGGCGGCCTGCAGCAAAAGGGTTGATTTTCCGATGCCGGGATCCCCCCCAATCAGGACCAGAGAGCCCGGAACAACCCCCCCACCTAGTACTCGGTCCAATTCAGCAATCCCCGAAGAGAAACGAGATTCAGCCTGGCTGTCAATCTCGTTGAAGGCAACGGGCCCCAAGACATTCGAGGTACGCATTCCCGACCCTTTGGAGGCCGATCCCTCCTCAAACTCCTCAAGGAAGGTGTTCCACTCTCCGCAGTCCGGACACTTGCCCAGCCATTTACTGGCAATATAGCCGCAACCCTGGCATACGAAGACGGATTTTGCTTTGCTCATAGATACTGCTGTTTCCTACCATCACTGAGCATTCAGGAAGACTCGTGGGACCCTTTGACTGATCCCGGTTAAGATCTCATAAGGGATCGTGTGACACAATTTAGCAAGCTCGCTGACTCCGATCTGTTCTGACCCTTGCCTCCCGATCAGTACGGCCTCGTCTCCCGGCTGTGCCGTCGGCACATCTGTCACATCAATGACGGTCAGGTCCATGCTAATTCGGCCAACGATCGGTACTCTCTGTCCACACAGC
>JBGOTQ010000526.1:0-3753 GCA_041476565.1 Terriglobia bacterium
ACTGTAAGCTGTCCGATAATCCCCCGCAAATGCCCTTCCATGACCAGGCGTATTAAGGATTCCCGCTCCTGATCGGTCTTCGTCAAGAACTGCTCGGCGGCAGTCTGGACCGATTCCGGGTCCGACTTGACCTTGATCTGGGCCACCGCCTCGACAGTCACGGCCACACCCTGCTTGGTGTAAAGATCCTGTTTCGGTGCCACATCAAACGACATGAGCTCGAGCGATAGACCCCGGCAGTTTTCAATCATCGGGAAAATGATCGTCCCATGACCTTTGACAATGCGAGTGCCCCGAAACCCATAAACCACCAGGGCTTCGTGCGGTCCCGCCTTTCGGTAAAGCCCAGCAAATACAGCCATCAACAACACGATCGTCAGGACCATTAATCCTGCCACAACTAACACCCCCATCGATACCGGCATAAATCCTCCTTTGGTTCGTGATAGTGATTCATGGACTCCCCCATCAAACCCATTACCTTACGGGTGACTGGCTGAACTCTTCCCAAAGACGGACATAGGCGATTCCGTGCTCGTAACGGGTAACCACCACCTCGGTTCCTTTGCGGATGGCTGTCCCCTCCTCGCTGCGGGCACCGCATGTCCTGCGGGTACCTTCTTGTGAAAAAATGATTTCACCCGTACCGCCGGCCCGAATTGAACTACAGACGTGTCCCAACACGCCGACCATTTCATAATCCGCTGGATCCAAGTTCTGCTCCTGGCGGCCCAGAACTTTGGCCAGGAACCAAAACACGGTTGCGGCCCCGATCAACCCGCTGCAAAGCGCAAGACCCAGGGCCCAGACAAACCACACGCTCGAATAGGCTGTCAGCAAGAACCCCACTCCCCCAAACCAGGCCAGAAAAGCAGCCAGTGAGCCGAAATTTAGGGGTGAAATATGGGCCCCCTGGATCCCACCCGCATGGGTGCCGAGTGATGTCGGGTGCAGGACTGGCCCGTGAAGATGACCTCCGTTGGGGAGATCTCCGTGTGACATGAACGGCAAGTGCACATGGAGGTTCCCTACCAGAAGCCCCACCAGAGCCCAAATAAACCCCACCAGAAAACACAATAGATAGAGATTCGCCCAACTCATTGGGAATGCCTCCTCTCTGAAGAAAAGAGACTGAGTGATTTCGCCAGGTCTTCGAAGGTCTTGACATCCCCGCTGCCTTCTCCCCCCAGCACTGCTACCACACCGGTTAAGAATCCGAGGTACACAGGGAAATGCCAGCCCGTCAGTCGCTGGATGTACCAACCCAGCAGTGTCCCACCGGTCCAACCAATAATTGCGAACATGAACCTTCTCTTCATGCCCACCTCCATCTTACACTCGACGGATGAAGCCCTAATGCCTGGACCTACGAAAGGGTTCCAGGCTCCGGGGCCGGAGCACCTCAAATAACCGGTCGGCCAGATCCGGCGTTTCCAAGATCGAACGCAGCAACACCAGGCACTTGCGAGAGTCTTTGTGACCCGCCAAGCTCAACAGAGACTGGCTCAATTCGGTGTCATTTCGAAACCGCTCCGCTCCGTTGATGAGCCACAAGTCCAGGCTGTCCTCCTGGGCTCGTAGGTCTGAGACCAGTTCGGAGTGATAGCCTTCTGGATCGTCAACCAGGTAACCGGGATGCACCTTAAAGAACTTGGCCAGCAGCAGCCGGGTGGCGTTAGTCAGGTGCGGTCGTGATCCACTCTCAATTTGGGAAAGGTAAGACTGGCTGATGGTCTTGCCCAATTCCTTCTTCAGGGTCCGGACCACCTCCTGTTGGGTCATTTCCCGGTTGAGGCCTCGCAGCGCCCCTTCAACTTCCCGCAAATACCGGACTTTCTCACCCAGCTTCATGACTAGGCCTCCCTCTCGTCCAATCAAGGAGAATTGCAATCAGCAATTCTAATATTGCAGATTGAAATATTTGTCAAGTAAAAAATGATGGACCGAAGGGATCGGCAGGCCGCAAACAGATCACTACTTTTTGAACCATTTCCTGCCGCCATTCTTTCCAAACAGTCGGATTTCGTGGTATTTTGCTTTGGCTTATCTCAACGGGTCTTGGTTTTTCGGCATAATCTCCCCCAGGACCCAATGCTTCAATCCGAATGGGGCGAATGACTAAAAGCGTGCCTCCTTTCATATCTTTCGAAGGAATTGACGGATGCGGCAAGACCACGCAAATTCGCCTTCTGGAGCGATCTCTTCAGATACGGCGCATTCCCGTGCTGGTCGCCCGGGAGCCGGGGGGGACTCCGCTAGGCGAATCTATAAGGCGGATCCTGCTCGACTCCACAACCACCCACTTGCGACCCATTAGCGAATTGCTGCTCTACTATGCTTCACGCCACCAGAATCTGATGGAAACCATCCTGCCGGCTCTGGAGAGTGGGTGCTGGGTAATATGTGACCGCTATGCCGACGCCAGCATGGCTTACCAGGGCTATGGACGGGGAATTGACCTCATGACCGTAGAGGCACTGAACCGGATCTCCATTAACTGCAGGATGCCTGACGTCACGATTCTCATCGACATTGACCCCAGTCTCTCCCTTGCACGCGCCAGAGACAGGGACAGTCAAAGAAAAGTGGATGAAGGGCGGTTCGAAAAGGAACCACTGGAGTTCTACCACCGCGTGCGCCACGGGTACATGGAAATGGCCAAGAAGGAGTTCAATCGATTTCGAATCGTACCCGGGGATCAGACGATTGACCAGGTGCATCAAGAAATCCTGAGTGTCATGGCTCCATTGATGGAAGGTCACAGTGCCGTTTAAGGATTTTCTCGGAAACCTTTCCGTTGTTCAGACCCTGCAGCATCAGCTCAGAGCGGACCGGCTCCCGCATGCCTTGCTCTTCGCCGGCCCAGCCGGTGTCGGGAAGAAAACTCTGGCCCTTGCTCTCGCCAAGGCCCTTAACTGTTTGAGCACTGACCTCGATTTCTGCGACCACTGTCCTAGCTGTCGGAAGATTAGAGAAGACTTTCACCCGGACGTGAGGACCTACGCCCCCGAAGGGCAGTTCATCAAGATTGATCAAATGCGAGAGTTCAGCAGAGAGGCGTTCTATCGCCCCTTCGAGGGCAGGACACGCGTCTTTATCCTTGAACAGGCCGAAAGACTCACAACAGAAGCTGCCAACTCTATCTTAAAGACAATCGAAGAACCACCCGAGACATCTACCATTGTCATGGTTTCTGAGAAGCCAAATGACCTGTTGTTGACCATTCGGTCACGCGCGCAACTCTACCAGTTTGCCCCGCTGTCACCTAATGTGATAGAGAGCTGGTTGGCCGCAAGAAAAGACTATGGTCCCCAAGACCTGGCTCTGCTGGCGAGCATTTCCGGAGGGGCTTTAGGAAAAGCCCTCCAGATCGACGTCGAAGAGTACAAGCGAATCCGACTAGAGTTGACGGGACTGCTGGAATCTTGTGCCGCCGATTTTGCCTACCATAAAGTTGCAGGAATTGTCGAGAAAATAACATCCAGGAAAGAAGGCGAGAAAGCACAGTTTGAACTTCGGCTGGAAGTCCTCTGGGGTCTGCTGCAGGACCTGTTCCATCTGGGAGTCGACGAATCTTCCAAAATCCGCAATGACGACATCAAAGAGCGACTGGGTGGGCTGAGTCGACGATTGTCCTTTTCTCAGGTAGTTTCCGCCACTCAACTACTCGACCAGATTGAATTGGGTGCAAGGCGCAACCTAAACAGAAGCTTAATGGTAGATCGAATGGTGTTCACGTTAGTAGGCGGATTC
>JBGOTQ010000527.1:0-3744 GCA_041476565.1 Terriglobia bacterium
ATGCACTGCCGGAGGAGTCCACAGCAATCGCAGTACCCACGTCGGCACCGCTGCCGCCGAGGAAGGTGGAATAGCTCAGCACGGGGTCTATGACGAGCGGCTTTGAGTGATCGTAGGAAGCCACATCGAAGGCCACATCGCCGTTGTCATTGAGCATGTAACGACCGTCAAGGAATGTCCTCGGGGTTCGGGTTTTGGGACTCGGGTTTCGCAAAAGGCCCGCCGCTTGGTTTCCATTTTGACCTGTCGACTGGGAATCATTGACTGTCAACTGTTCTTGATACACCACCGGCTTATGAAAACGGACCTCTCCTGCATCGTTCGCATCCAAGCGGATCACTAGATCGCCCTTGGTGTCGATTTGGTAGGGGCGGCCTCCAGCCGCCCGCTGGACGGCGGAGCCCTCCTCTACCAATGAGAGTTGGATGGCCTTCGGGTCGGCGCCGGGCGCCACCACGAAATCATACTCAAACTGTCCTTGATTGCCATAGTAGACCAGGTCCACGCCGGGATAGACACCTTCGTATTTCACCTTGCCGTAGTTCGGCACGTTAGTGCGCCACTTCTTCGGATCGTTGCCGATCAAGTAATTGCTCTTTCCCGACAATTCTTCGAGGCCCAAAACCATCGGACTGGGGTTCGCTCCCACCAGCTCCATCTTGAGCACTTCCAAAGTTTCCTTCTCCGCCTTTGTGGTTTGAGATCCGCGCCGTGCAATGGAAGCAAAGTCTTGCTCTGTATGCCGGATCGTCCTGGCCGAGTTGGTATCATTTGTCTTCCCTTTTCGGAGCGCCAATACGGCCTCGTTGCCCGTCAGAAACAATGTGTACCCGCTGCCGCGCGACAGGAACTTGACCTGTGGATCGGTCTGACCCTGGTTTACTTCAAACGTCAGGGGCAACTTTCCGTAACCTTCGAGCACGCGTGCCCTTATGGGCTGGTTTTGCGACAGGCTTGAGGTTTCCTGCGCAGGGGTGGTTGTGGTGCCGGACTTTCCCTGGGCGATTGCGCCAAGACAGGAAACCAGCATGATCAGGGGAAGCAGTGTGATCCTTGTAATTCGATGCAACATTATGGGTTCTCCTTATTCCACCGTCTGATTCGTACTGTCAAAAGTTCTTAATGCCTTTTGACACTGCCTTAGTTTTTTCGTGTGAGGTCACTTTGATCGAGACACGCGACTCTGTCAATGTTCCGGGCCTGATTTGTCCCTGATTTCCCCCTGACCCGCTAATGAATTGCAGGAGAGTCACTTACGGTGAGGGGAATGATGACCACGCAGGTCTCCCCTAATCGGGATTCCAATCAGCCGGGTTTTGAGCAATTAGTAGCAGACCTAATCGGGCCAAATGATGTTGACAGAACAGGGGCAATGGAGTAGTCTTGCCCTGTAAAATCCCACAACATTACTATCTCTGACCCGCATGCGAGCTGTCGAGTCGCCCCATATCATCCGGTTCGGCCTTTTTCGGCTGGATTCCCGAACGGGAGAACTTCACAGTCAGGGGCACAAGGTTCGTCTTCAAGAGCAGTCCTTCCAAATTCTCAAGATGCTGTTGGAGCAGCCGGGCGAGGTGGTAACCATGGAGCAGATCCGCAGGACGCTCTGGTCCGACGATACCATCGTGGAGTTCGAGAACAGTGTTCATGCCGCCATCAAGAAACTTCGTCTGGCGCTGGGAGATTCCGCGGAAAATCCAAGGTATGTGGAAACTCTGCCGAGGAAAGGTTATCGGTTCATTTGCCCCGTCGAAACCCCGGCACAAGGAGCCGGCCAGGAACCAATAAGGCTACCGGACACTTCACAACCCGCGGAGTCATCACATTCCCTCCCCTTATCCGGGGAGTCTTATCAAGGCCCCAGCCCTCTTCAAAGAGGGCCTGAATTTGCTTCGTTCGGCATCCCTTCAATACAAGAACCACCAACAAGCTTCGGTAACATCGAAAGCAACCGTCCTATCAGCGCTGAGCCCCGAGGGATAGCGGAACGGCTGAGAAAGGACTGGGGGGCCTGGGCAGTTGCCACGCTGGCTGTGCTTCTAGTTGCGGTCGGCTCCGCCTATTGGATGGGCCATCGAGGGGCTGTCGAAACTGCCGATGCGCCTCTGGTTGTGCCGTTTACAACCTATCCGGGCTTTGCATGGGACCCAAGTTTTTCCCCGGATGGCAACCAGGTAGCCTTCGGCTGGGATGGTGGGAAGGAGAATCAAGATATCTATATCAAACAGATCGGAAGCGACTCTCCGCGCCGGCTGACGACCGACCCACACCCAGACCACTCCCCGGCCTGGGCGCCGGATGGCCAATCCATTGCATTTGTGCGCAATATGGATTCCACCCATGCGTCTGTCATGCTGATCCCGGTCAATGGCGGAAGGGAACACCAGTTGGCGGAAATTCTCGCGCAAAAGTTACCAACGGACTGCAGGTTGCTGTGGTGGCATCCTGACGGGAAGTGGCTAGCTGTTGTCAGCAACCGGGATACCGCCGAGGCTCCTTCTGCTATAGGCCTGCTGTCTCCGGAGACCGGCGAGAGGCGATGGTTGACTTCCCCACCCAGGGGAAGCGGCGGGGACACCAACCCTGCTTTTTCCCCCGACGGGCATATCCTGGTTTTCGCCCGGTTCTATGGCAACGGTGACACTTCGGAACTTTATCTGCTCCGGGTCGGTGACGGGCTTTTGCCGGAGGGTGAACCGAAACAACTGACTTTCGCTAACCAATGCACCATTGTCCCTGCCTGGACGCCTGATGGGAAGGAGATCATCTACGCCTCGGGTAGCGATTTTCACCACAGTACTCTCTGGAGAATCCTTGCCTCCGGTTCGGGAAAGCCAAGACCTCTGCCATTCTACGGAGAAGGTCTCACTCTTGATCCCGCGATATCACCCAGGAACCATCGTCTTGTTTACAAGACGGTTTCTCTTGGGAATCCAAATATCTGGCGGTGTCAGATCTCCCAAGAAGGAGAGAAGCCGATTCCCCAGACAAAGTTCGCCCCTTCCACCATGACTCAGGACGAACCTCAATACTCGCCCGATGGCAATGCTGTTGCCTATATCGCGAATGCTTCCGGCAACGCTGAAGTTTGGGTGTCTGACAAGGATGGAACCAACCCCTTGCAGTTGACCCATCTGGGTGGACCTCTGCCTTCCTACCCGCGATGGTCTCCAGACGGACAAGAGATTGTCTTCAGTATGGCCATGGGGGGGCAGAGTGATCTCTATTTAATACCTGCCCAGGGCGGGCAAATCAAACAATTAAGCCATACACGATTTAATGCGGAGAACCCGAGTTATTCCCGCGATGGCAAATGGATTTACTTTACTGCGGATCGCAGTGGAGACGGCCAGGTGTGGAAGATACCGGCTGAGGGGGGAGAGGCTGTACAGGTGACCCGGAAAGGCGGATCCAATCCCCAGGAATCGATGGACGGGAAGAGACTGTTTTATTTGAAGCCCAACAATCAACATGATGAACTCTGGATGCTTCCAATGGATGATGGTGAAGGGAAGCGGGTACTCGAGGACGTTTTCCGCACGGACTACAATATAAAACAGAAGGGAATCTATTTCGCCATGGAACCCAACAACAAAGGGATCCAATTTCTGTTTTACAGCTTCGCAACCAGAAAGACACGGCCTATCGCCACGATTCAAGGGAATGTTGGCTACGGATTCACCGTTTCTCCGGACGAACAATGGATCTTGTCTGTTCAGGCGGAAGGCTCCGTACGAAGCGGAA
>JBGOTQ010000528.1:0-3743 GCA_041476565.1 Terriglobia bacterium
TCGTTGAAACACGGGTCTGCCAGTATGAGAACACATCGAACGGCGATTTCCTAATCGACCGTCATCCCGATTTTGACAATGTGTGGCTAATCGGGGGCGGGTCCGGTCATGGCTTTAAGCACGGCCCGGCGCTTGGCGAGTATGTAGCTGCCAGAGTTAGCGGCGATGAGAAGACCGTGGACCCTCGCTTTTTGCTGGCGACCAAGAAGCAGGTACAGAAACGCACAGTTTACTGATCGGAGTTCCGAGCAGAATTGACGAAACTCACCGCCGAATTTCCTTCTCTTCGCGCGCTTTTATGTGCCTGTATCATGGCCTTCGCGTTTTCCGCGAACTATACGAATCACGCGCCCTTGGTGCCGGCGCTCACTGAGACCTTCGGCTTTAGTCTGGCTCTGGCCGGGCTTCTCACCACAGGGATCTTTTTCACTCACGCCGCGATGCAAATTCCAGGGGGCCACCTGGCAGATCGCCTGGGGCCGAGACCGATCGTCACGGCCGCTCTGGCAGTGGTTTGTGTCGGGAATTTTGCGATTGCTTTCTCCACCGCCTATTGGCACCTTCTTTTCTGGAAGGTTTTCGTCGGACTCGGAACCGGCTCGTGCTTCGTGGCCGGTGCTCGCTACATCGCGGGATCGTTTTCAGGCCGAAGGCTCAACCTGGCCCAGGGACTGTATGGCGGTTCGATTCTGCTGGGCTCCGGCTTTGTCATATTTGGCGTCTCCCGCGTTGCCGCGGTATTTGACTGGCGAGGCGCATTTGTCATCACGGCAGGGGTGGCCGCCGTTAGCTGGATCCTGTGGGTAATCGTAGCACCTTCACCTCCGTTCAGTACCCAGCCTGCCGGCAGTTTCCGTGGCCTGCTTTCTGACACTCAACTTTGGTTGCTGGGCGTCGTCCAGATGGCCTCTTTCGGCCTGGTCATTGTCGTTAGCGCCTGGATCACTGTGTTCCTGCGGAGGGATTTGTCCTTTAGCCAATCACAGGCCGGATTGCTGGGTTCAATCGCGCTCCTGCTCGGCATCGTGATGCGGCCGCTTGGCGGCGTGATGGTCCACCTCATGGGTGTCCAGCGACTGCTGCAACTGAGTCTTGGCCTGAATGTCATTGGGTGTTTGATGCTGGCTCGTGCAGGCGGGTCACTGTGGCTAGTGATCGCTGCCGTTGTAGTTTTGGGCATCGGTAGCGGATGGCCCTATGCTGCGTTGTTCGTCCGCGCCGCAGATCTTTATCCGGGTCGCGCGGGCGCTGCGATGGGCTTAGTCAATATGCTTGGGATCGTCATGATCCTGGCAGCCCCCCCGCTGATGGGGCAGATGGCGGAGTGGACCGGCAGCTTTAAAGCCGGCTTCCTCTCCTTGGGCCTATTTTCGATGGTTGCCGTCGCAGGCACCCTTGGAATCAAAGAAACATGAACCTCATTCATTTGTTCGACCTTCCTTTTCGGAGACGCCAGCAACGTGTCGCGCTCGAATTCCAGGACAAGATCTACACCTTCGGCGATCTCGATGTCCGCAGTAACCAGATGGCGCGCCTCTTAGCCGCCCGCGGATTGGCGTCAGGCGATAGGCTTTGCGTCTACCTGGCCAATAGCGTCGAAATGATCGATATTTTTCTTGCCTGCGCTAAGATCGGAGTGATCTTTGTTCCTATCAACATCCTCTACAAAGACCGGGAGGTCAGTCATATCCTCACCGATGCAAATCCAGGGGCTGTGGTCACCGGGGATAAAGCTTTTCCGGCCGGGGTTCCGGTTTGGTGCACGGAAGAGCTTGTAACCGAGGCCGCAAAGCAGGAGTCAAGCCGGCCCGACGTTGCAGCCGACGGGGATACTCCGGTGGCCCTGCTATATACCTCCGGTACAACCGGACCTTCCAAGGGAGCCATCCTGACGAATAATAATTTTGCCGCCAACGCATTGAACTTGATCACTTGCTGGCAGATTACGGAGGCAGACAGGCTTCTATTGTCACTGCCGTTGTTTCACGTGCACGGCTTGGGCAACGGTCTCCATACCTGGCTCATCAGTGGATGCCGCATGCGATTGCTGGAACGCTTCGACCACCGTTCGGCGGTTCAGCAGTTCCTCGATTTCCGGCCAACACTCTTCTTCGGAGTCCCGACTATGTATGTACGACTGCTCGACACTCCGCCTGGAGCGGCGCGCGAAATCGGTGAATCCATGCGATTGTTTGTCTCAGGGTCGGCGCCCTTGCCAACTCAAGTGCACGAGGATTTCCAGCGGCTATTTGGTCACATCATCCTGGAACGTTATGGCATGACGGAAACCTTTATGAACCTGAGCAATCCTTACACCGGGGAGCGCAGGCCCGGTACTGTGGGTTTGCCTTTGCCGGGAATCAGCGTTCGGCTCCTCGATAGCCAAGGAAGTCCCGTTCCGGAAGGGGGTACGGGGGAGCTCTTTATCCGCGGCCCCAACGTCTTTGCGGGATACTGGAGAAGGGAGGAGGCGACCAGGGTTGCCTTCGTCGATGGTTATTTTCGGACCGGCGACTTTGCTACTCGCTCCGCGGACGGCTACTACACCCTGAAGGGCAGGAAAAGCGACCTGATCATTTCCGGAGGATTTAACATTTATCCGCGTGAGATCGAAGAATTCCTCCTGGAGCAGAATGAGGTTGTCGAAGCTGCGGTTGTTGGAATACCCGATGACCTGAAAGGAGAAGTTCCGATCGCCTACATTGTGCCCGGAGACACCTGTGATGAGGGCATCCTGGAAGAGCGCTGCCGGGCTGCACTCGCTTCCTTCAAGGTGCCGCACGCCTTCGTCCTGGTTGACAAATTGCCTCGCACGGCTCTCGGAAAAATCCAGAAGCACTTGTTGCCCAAGCCGTAATACTGCCTGGCCGGAAAACTTATAGGGGATTGGAAAATATAGTGACCAACCCCTCACCCCCCGTCCCCTCTCCTATCGGGGAGAGGGGGAAGTGCATAAGGAGCGACTTCTAAAGTTGTCACTATAATTTGCATAAATCGGTAAGGGCAGGGGATTCGAGGCATTTGCTGAGGAATCCTTGAACCAAGCGAGGTGCCTGGATGAATTATTTAGCACCGAAAGAGCAAGTGATATACTAGCCGGTAGTCATAGTCAGACTCGTTAATTCGAGGGATTGACATGGCTTCAGTCTCCCTCCAAGAATTCACCCAACTACTCCAGGCCTGGAGCCGAGGTGATTCCTCGGCCCTTCAGAAGCTCACTGCGCTGATCTACAAAGGACTGCATAGCCTAGCCCACCACTACTTGGGTTACGAGAATTCTGGCCTCAACTTGCAGACCGGAGCCCTGGTCAACGAGGCTTACCACCGATTGGTTTCCAAATGGCTAAGGATGCTTTGCCGTGGGTTCAACACCGCTGCCCTTGGACGGCCGCCTCAAGGATACTATGGCGATACACCAGTATTGCCGGTGCGCAGCCCGGAGATCAACAACTGGGACCTGGCGTTGATGAAGCAGTTCAAGCTTTGGAGTGAGGCCAGCAGTTTGCAGTTCCGATCAGAGTTCTACAACGCTTTCAATCATTCGCAGTTTTCGTATGTGGATACTAACGTATGGTTCGACCAGACCGGACAACAGGTCAACTCCACATTCGGCCAGATCAATGGCGCTCGGTCAGCCCGGGTCATTCAGCTCTCGCTGCGGCTGCAGTTTTGATGGTTAGAGAAGAAAGAGGCAGTCCTGGAGTATTGAGTATTAGCCCCTCGATTTATCGAGGGGTGTGTCA
>JBGOTQ010000529.1:0-3655 GCA_041476565.1 Terriglobia bacterium
ATTGATCACCGATTCCAAGTGGCTCAGTCGCTTGTTCAACAAGCCGACTTGCCGCTGAAGCTTTCTCCTCTCTTGAAGCCAGAGTCCCAGCAAACACGTAAATGCGAGAATCTCAATTACCCAATGGAGACGCATGATAACCTCCTGCCTCTTAAGATCCCAAGGATCGAATCCGCTCTGCAGCGCTTTCCACTTGGGTGATTCGAATTGCGTAATGGCCATCTGCCACCACCACTTCACCTCGGGCCAGCAGCTTGTTATTCACCAAAAGGTCCACGGGTTCCTCAGCCAAACGGTCTAGTTCAATAACCGAACCATTCCCAAGCTTCAGCACATTTTCCAGGGACATTTCGGTTTGACCAAAACGCACGGAAATCGGAAGATCAATGTCCATGATCAGATCCAGATTGACGTTGGGGTCTTTGACTGCATCGTCCATATCGCATTTCTCCTGAATTAGCCTCAAATAGCGGATTCATTCCCGGGCAGGATCTTTACAGCTTTGTGATCTTTCCAAATAACCCCAACACTCGGGAAACGGGGAATCCCCCCGATATGAACAATCACTCGATCGCTGGGAATCCGATCCAACTTGAGAATGTCACGCGGTTGCAAGGTCAGCAGGTCCTTCACTGTCACCATGCCCCCTGCCAGTTCAGCGGAGACCGCCACAGGCATCTTGAACAGTGTACTCAGTAGTCTTCTGCTTTCCTCTTTGATGTTGCCTCTGCCTCGGATATTGATTTCCTGTTCAAACTTTCCAGAAATTGGTTCGAGCCCAGCAAATGGAAGACAAAGGTGCATCGTGCCTCGGGTTTCACCGATTTTGACCTCGAAGATGACCAGGATGACCACTTCGTTGGCCGCTGCCACGTGTAGCAATTGGGGGCGGGTCTCGCTGGCACGGAAGGCAAACTCGATGACTGAGACGGGCTTCCATGTTTCAGCCAAGTTAGTTGTGATTAATTTGATGACACCTTGGATGATATTTTTCTCGATTTCAGTGATATTGCGGTTCAGTTTCAACACACTGCCGATTCCTCCGAGCAACCGGTCGATGATGGGGAACACCAGTTCCAGATTCATCTCAAGTGCAGCCATACCATCCAGCGGGCTTATGCTGATGGCGCTGTAATAGGTCGGATCCGAGAGCGAGAGTAGGAACTCGGCATAGGTGGTCTGCTCGACGGAAAGAAGAGTGACCTCGGTAATAGCCCGTAGATAAGCTGACAAAGAAGAAGAAACATTGGAACAGAATTTGTCGTGAAGGAATTGAAGGGAACGCAGAAGGGTTTTGGGAACTCGGTCAGGACGCCGAAAGTTATAAATTGCAACTTTCTTGCTTGTGCCATACTGTGTGTTACCTGTACCCCTAAGTAGGGGAACGGGGCCGGAACTCTGCCTTGAAGACGAGTCCGATGAACTGACGAGGGGATCATCTTGTGTGCCTCCCTCAGTCGGGCTATTGATGGAACTCAGGAGGGCGTTGACTTCATCCTGCGATAGGATCTTATTCATGTCAGTTTTCGGGTTCCCCCGACAGGCAATGCTGAGTTTGGAATCTCAAACAAAGAATTCCAGGACAATCCCCCGGCTGTATTGCGTTGGGCACTGAATTCCTGGTGAAGCTTCCTGGCCAGATTGATGAGAGACCGGGAAGCTGAAGCTCCGGGCAGCATATTGACGATCGGCAACTGTCGCCGGACGGCTTCGACTAGGTTGGGGTCCCTCTCGATAAAACCAAACAATTCCAGGGGTTTGTCAAGGAATCGCCTTGAGGCTGAGTCAATTTGACGAAACACATTGTGTGCTTCCCGTCTGTCAGCAACTGAGTTCACGAGAACATGGACCTTCTTACGAGGCTCTCGATGAGCCAAAATCTTAACCACCAGATAAGCATCCACGATGGCAGTGGGATCCGGCGCAGTGACGACGATTACGATTCCGGCCGCCAGCAGAAGGTTGATCACATTGCTGGAGATCCCGGCCGCCGTATCTATCAACAAGTAATCGGCATCTGCCCCCAACTGGGTCAGCCCACGGATGAGTTTGGTCTGCTGCTCACCAGTCAGAGCGGTCATCTGCTCTATTCCAGAACTGGCGGGTACGATCCGGATCCCGCTCGGTCCTTTAATGACAATCTCCTCTAGAGATTTGCTTCCGTAAAGGAAATCGCTCAGGTTGTACTTTGGCGCCAGACCCAGCAGGACGTCGATGTTAGCCATTCCGAAGTCTGCATCCAACACCACAACATGCTTCCCCATGTTTGCCAATGACACGGCAAGGTTGGCCACCACATTAGTCTTCCCGACTCCGCCTTTCCCGCTTGTAATTGCGATTGCAACCGGTTGGCGTTGATCTGTGGAATTATCCAGAGGGGGCTCACAGGTACCCCCTTTAACTGTTTCTCTTAGGACTGATGCCTGATCGTGCATACCAGGGTCACCTCGCTCCAACACAAAGTTCAACGCTTCTGCTCCGACTGGAGGCACACAGGGCAGAAGCTTTTAGGGACTCACTTATAAAACTCTCCCAGCCGCAGTTGCCAAAACCTAAAGCCAAGTTCACGAGTCGTGTCGGGTTGGGGCTCAAAATGTCTCTGGGCACATTCTGGCCCACTGTAACGTATGCCAGGGGGTTGCCCATTCGAACAATCTCATTGAGGACGGGTCCGTAGACTTCCGTTTCATCGAGCTTGGTCACGATCAGTGAATCCAGACCAAAAGCTTTATATTTCTTGCTGACGTCTGCCAGGTCGCGTTCCTTGGTCGTCGCACTTAATACCAGGGATTTATGAATCAATGGGGACTGGCTGAAGTATTGAGCAACCTCTGGTTGTGCGCTGAGTTCCCTCGGACTTCGGCCAGCAGTGTCAATCAGGATCAGGTCTTTGCCGCCGTACGATGCAATCGCCGTATTCATCTGTGAAATGCTTTCCACGACTTTCGCGGGAACCCCAATGATCTCAGCATACGTCTTTAGCTGTTCGACGGCCGCAATTCGAAAGGTGTCCAGTGTGATCAAGGCGACATCGAGTTGATCTTCAAGCACGGCTCGAGCTGCAAGTTTAGCCAGAGTGGTGGTTTTCCCGACCCCGGTTGGACCAATGAGTGCAATGGCCAGAGGTTTCCGGGTGGGCCGCTCTTTGATCAAGTCCTTGACAACCTTGATCCGGCGGCTCAACCGCGTGGCAATTCTCCGTTTCAGGACCATCTTGCTCGGGGGAGTCTTGCTCTTTCCCTTGTTCATGGCCTGGTTTAACAGCTCGCGAACCAGTTCCTCATTCAATCCGATGGAGAGCAGGTCGTGATACATCTCACGATAGACCGTGGGGGAGAACTCTCGTGGCGTGACAGCGGTCACCGCTCGGGATTGCTGCGTAATACTCGGAATAGACTGAATCAGACTCTTCAACGAACGAATTTCATCGAGCACAACCTTGACCTCGGGTGGTGAAACTGGATCTGCCATCCCGGTGCTCGATTCCGGTGCTGCAATCTTCGTTTGAGAGATACTTCCCCTTTTGACTGCAGCTTTCGAGAGTTGGACGTGATCTTGAGTCTTATCTACGTCTACATTGGCAGATTTATCTAACGGATCATCTGGCAGAGGACGGTCCACAGCAGCAGTAACCTCAAAGAATCGCCTTCCGAAG
>JBGOTQ010000530.1:0-3655 GCA_041476565.1 Terriglobia bacterium
ACTTTCAATCGACCTCTCAGAGGTCGATAAACCATATTAATTCGCAGTGGTGAGCTTGAAAAGGTAATGGTGCACTTTCATGAAAATGCGAGTTTTGGAGGGCCGAACTCCGTTAGGCCCACAAATACGCCAGACAGAAACCGGCCTCGCAGAGCTCGGCCCTCCAGCATTTTCATCGACCGTGTTGACCTGAAATAGGTGATGAGGACTCTCATGAGATTTTCCTTATTCACAGCTCTCTCGACAATGTCAGTTGTGGCAATGCTCATGGCTTTTCTTTTGACTCGACTCCATGCTGCTCCTGCTACTACTCTCTCTTCACCCGATCAGCAGATTCAAGTCACGATTGCTATCAAGGAAAAACTGGAACCGTATCCATCCGGTGATCGGTTGTATTACTCAGTAGCGTACCATGGGAAAGATATTATTTTGGATTCTCCCCTGGGATTGGATTTCAAGGAGATGGGCGCCCTCAGCCGCGACCTGATCAATAAGAAACAGAGTCAGCGCAGCATCCAGCAGTCCTGGCAGACTGTTGTGGGCAAGAGCAAAGTCGTGGCGGACCACTACAACGAACTTCATCTCTGGCTGGAGGAAGCCCGCCTGCCCCGGCGCCAGTTGGAGGTGCTTTTTCGCGCATACAATGACGGTGTAGCTTTTCGCTATTTCCTCCCGCAACAGCCCGGAATCCAGGATTTTCGTTTGACGTCCGAGCGTTCCGAATTCCACTTTGCCGCCAACCATGTGGCCTGGGCTGCCCAATACGGGACATACGCTTCCTCGCAAGAAAGGGAATTCGACAGGATTACCCTGAGCCAGATCTCCCCTTCCTCCATCGTCGGTTTGCCCATGCTTATTCAGGCGGGCGAAGGAACATGGGTTGCCATTACTGAGGCCGGTCTCGACGACTGGGCGGGGATGTACCTGGCGGGTGCCGGAACCTGTCCTAATGCGGTGGTGACGTCACTGTCTCCGCGCCCCGATGAACCTGGGGTCCTGGTCAAGAGCCGGGCGCCCCGCAACTCCCCATGGCGAGTCCTGATGATCGGCCAACGGGCTGGAGACTTGATCGAGTCAAACATCGTTCTGAATTTGAGCGATCCCTGTGCGCTGCCCGATACCTCCTGGATCAAGCCAGGCAAATCAGCCTGGGACCGTTGGTGGAGCGGGGATTATGCGCCAGACGCCAATTTTAAGATCGGGATGAACACCGCCACCATGAATTATTTCACCCAATTCGCTGCCGACATGGGGTGGGAATATGTCCTGGTGGATTGGACCTGGTACGGTGATCCGCTCAATCCCAATGCGGACATTACGAAATCCATCCCGGAGGTCGATCTGCCTGCGATCATCAAATATGCCCACGACCGAAATGTGAAGGTCTTGATTTGGTTGCGCTGGAATCATGTAAATCGTCAGATGGACCAGGCCTTCCCTCTTTACGAAAAGTGGGGAATTTCCGGTGTAAAGATCGACTTCATGGATCGGGATGACCAGGAAATGGTCAATTTCTATCAGCGTGTTGTCAGGAAAGCCGCCGAACATCGTCTTCTAGTGGACTTCCACGGCGCATACAAACCCACCGGGTTAAGACGGGCTTATCCTAACCTGATCACCCGGGAAGGAGTGATGGGCAACGAATACAACAAGTGGAGTACACGCATCACCCCCGAACACAAGCTTACTCTGCCTTTCACACGGATGTTGGCAGGGCCGATGGATTTCACTCCCGGCGGGTTTCGAAATACGACTAAGGCTACCTTCCGTGCTCAGGATTCGGCTCCCTTCGTGATGGGGACACGGGCCCAGGAACTCGGGATGCTGGTGGTTTACGAAAGTCCATTGCAGGTTCTGTGCGATTCTCCTTACAACTATCGCGGGCAACCCGGCCTGGAGTTCTACCGGCTCGTTCCCACGACCTGGGAAGAAACAAAGGTCCTCGACGGGCAGGTCGGAGAATTCATTGTAATGGCTCGCAGGTCCGGCAACCGCTGGTTCATTGGAGCTATGAACGACTCCAAGCCCCGGACTCTGGAGGTCTCCTTGAGTTCTCTGGGCGCGGGGAAGTATTCCCTTCAGTATTTCGCCGATGCTCCGGACGCACCTGACTATCCTGACCGTATTACTACTGCTAGCCGAGAGATAGACGCATCGGCAAAGCTTGTCATTCAAATGGCCCCGGGCGGAGGTTATGCCGGGGTATTGACTCCATTGCCATGAGTACGAGTGATGGTCTGAATAAAAGTATGGTGGGAGCCCGGCTTCATGGCCCGAGAGACCTGCGGGTAGAGCGTCTTCCAGCCCCATCACATCCTGGCACTGAGCAGGTGCTGTTGCGAACCTCGATGACCAGCATTTGCGGATCGGATCTGCACACTTACTTGGATGGGTATGTTGGGGATACCGCCTTGGAAGCTCCACTGGTCCTGGGCCACGAGTTTTCCGGAATAGTTGAGGAAGTTGGACCTGACGGCAGGGATGGCAATGATCAGCCGCTTCGACCAGGGCAACGAGTGGCAGTGGATCCGGCCTCCCCTTGCTTTCGTTGCGAATTCTGTGAGAAAGGGCATCCCAACCTCTGTCGCAGATTGCATTTTTGCGGCCTCTATCCCGACGATGGCTCTCTGCAGGAATGGATGCTGATGCCGGCGCGCTGCTGTTTTCCTTTACCCGACAAGTTGGATGACATCGAAGGAGCACTGCTGGAGCCGCTCGGGATTGCCTTACATGCCTTGGACCTCGCCAGGCCGAAGGTGGGAGAGAGCGTTGCGATACTGGGCGCGGGGCCGATCGGTTTGCTCATCCTGCGATTGGCAGCACTTTCCGGGGCACACCCGCTTGTGGTCACTGACCCCCATGGGTGGAGGCTGGACTTTGCGCGAAGGTGGGGAGCAGACCTTACGGTCCCTGTCAAAACAGTTGATCCAGTCAAAGCCGTGATGGATCTGACCCGTAACCGTGGAGTCGACGTGGTGATCGAAGCGGCCTGGGGTGCAGAAACTGTCGAGCAGTCAGCTGAAATGGCCTCCCTTGGAGGACGTGTCGTGCTGGTGGGGATTCCCCGCGAAGACCGTCTCGAAGTGCGGGCTTCAGCCGCACGGCGCAAGGGCCTGACCATCAAGCTCTCGCGCCGCATGAAGCACACTTATCCTCGGGCCATTTCCCTGGCCTTGCGAGGTCAAGTCGACCTGATGGGCCTGGTTACTCATCGCTTCTCTCTGCCCCAAGCACCTGAAGCCTTTGCATTAAATGCGGACTATCGGGACAAGGTAATCAAGGTCGTCATCGAAACCGGAAAAGCAGAATAGGATTGGATGGACCTTCCTGGCCAGCGGTTCACCGCGAAAGGGGAGCAATTAGGCAATTAGTGCCTGTCCTTAGTATTTGAGTATTTTGAGGAAAAGGAATAGATTGTGATCGTCCAGGAATTAGGGACAGGAGCTGACAGATGGGACGTGGCCGCCGCCTTAGTCTTCCAGGGGCTTTCTCACATTGTATTAACCGGGGCAACCGTCGAGAGCCAATCTACCGGGACGAGGAAGACTACCAGCAGATGTTGAAAGGATTGGGGCAAGCCTGCGACCGTTTCGAGGTACGAATCCATGGCTATTGTCTGGTTCCCAACCATTTTCATGTGCTGATGCAGCAGCAG
>JBGOTQ010000531.1:0-3649 GCA_041476565.1 Terriglobia bacterium
AAACCTTGTGCCATGATTGGTTCACCCCGTTGGTGAATGATTTCTTCCGCAAAGACATTCTACATGCTGCGAAAGCCGCATGCCAGCGGGGTTTTCACCCTTCTCAACCTAATCTCATCTTTTTTGATGGTGAATCAGGGGTAACTTGGCCTTGGTCTATATGTCAATGCCCACGGATCGCATCAACTCGAGGGCATTGCTCTTGTGCACAATTCCCGGACGCAGCTTGTAGTCAAAATGAAGCTGCCCGTCTATCAATTGGTCCTCAAAGTGAACATTCCCCGCCAAAGGGCTGAGCCCTTCTGCAATCTGGGTCAACGCCAGATCGTGGGTGGTGACAAGCCCGATGGCCCCTCGTTCAACCAGGCTTCGAACAATGGCTTCAGCTCCGATCCGACGGTCGTGGGAATTTGTGCCTTGGAGAAATTCATCCACCAGGAAGAGGACAGGCAAAGGCCCGAGGGTAAGATCCAGGATTCCCCGCAAACGCGTGATCTCAGCATAAAATCGGGAAACACCGCTCTGCAGTGAATCCAAGATGTGAATGGAGGCGCCAATCGCCAGAGGGGACAGGCGCAAGCGGTGAGCGGGCACCGGTGCTCCGGCTAGAGCCAGAACTGTGTTGACCCCCACTGTCCGGAGCAGTGTGCTTTTTCCCGACATATTGGAACCACTGACAACCATGATCTGCAACCGGCTGTTCAGTTGCAGGTCGTCGCGAACGGCCCGCCCCTCTGGAATCAACGGGTGGGCGATCCCTTCCCCGGCAAAGCACGGTCCTTCTTCTACTATCTCCGGGAAAGCATCGCCGGGGTGTTCAAAACTGTAGTTAGCCAGCGCTAGGAGGGCTTCCAATTCACCCACCGCTGAAAGCCAACTGCGGATATCCGCACCGGACTCCTTTCGCCAGCTCTCCACCATAAAGGTCAGGTGCAGGGTCCAGAACACCAGAGGGTCAATCGCTTTAATGAATAAGTTCCTCCTGGAATCGAGAAGTACCACGAGGCGGTTCAGCCGGGCGATGCGCCGTGATGGAGGCCAGCCGCAGGTTTTCAGCGCCGATTGAAGCTCAACGAGACGAGGTGCCTGAAAAATTTCACGTTCAAATCGCGCCAACACCTGTGAAAGTAATACCAGATCATGCGCCGCAGTTTCGGCGGCGTCAACGGCGACCTGGATCCGTTTGCGGAACCAGAGTGAAAATGAGACATTGACCACGACCATCATCACAAAGGGACCCCTGGCCCCCCAGGTGGCCCAGGCCACCAAGCTCAGAACGCCCAAACATCCCAGCACTAAGGCTATAATCCGCACCCAGCGTCCCTCCAATAGCAACTTCCCCTCGCCCCAAGAGGATAGCGCCTTAGGGTGTATCCGCGAACGGAGGCTTTCCGCAATGACAGACAAATCTTCACGCAGGTCGAGCTTGGGCCGAAGTTCGCAGACAACCTGCTGACGCTGGCGAACGACCCGGATCGGGGCCGCATGTGTCAACCACTCCGCCAAAGTGTCTTCACCCATAGGTGTGCGGGCTGTCGACAACATTTGGAAGAGAGAACCCTGGCCAAACAAATCAAGATCTGTCGAATAGGGGTGAGATGAGTCCGAGAAACGATCTCCCGTTTCTCCCGTTCCTGTCCAACGATTTTCGAGACGTGCGAGGCCTCTCTCGTAAAAGGCTATAGCACGGGAACTTCGACTCAGGGCCCGGATGACATATTCATGGATCATGGCCAGGAGGATGAAGAAAAAGACGGGGAACAAGATCCAGATAGGAGAAAGGGCATGGTATCCGAAGGCTTTGATGCCCAGGTAAGAGGCGAGGATTGCCAGCATCAGCCTGCCATTGCCGAGGTTCGTGTGGCGTTGGTTCAGCCGCTTCTGGCTCTTGCGTCTAACCTCCAGACGTCGACAATATTCAGCATGTATCTCATCATCCATTTTCCCCCCTCGTGGATACAGGGTACGGCCCTACGAACTCTATATTGTAGAATACGCCCTGAGCGGACAACAGAACGAATGGGGGTCACACTTGAATTTTCCTTGTTTCTTCTGGCTGGATGGCGGAGACATGCGCAGTGGGCATGTCTGCGATGAATAACCTGGGGCCAGGAAAAATCGGGTCGGACCATGACAACTCTTTGAAACGTCAGCAGATCTTCGCGAAAAGAGGTAGCATTGAAGCCTTAGAGGCCTATTTTAGTGCTAAAAAGGTACCCTTAAGACGCCCGGATCGGCAAGGAAACGGGCCATGCCACGAGCACATCGGCATTATCCTGCAGGAAAGATCTGGCACTTGACTCCCCGCTGTCATGAGCGGAAGTTTCTATTGATATTTAGTCATGACCGGCAAGCCTGAAGAGAGATACTTCCGACCGAAGTTGGTTGCCAGTTGTGGAAAAGCGATGGCGTTTATGGGGGCCATTTTGAGGGCAAAAAGGGCTGTTTAAACCTTGAAAACACCTCATATTGAGACCTATCTTTTCATCCACCATCTACTTAGCTTGGTCCGACCCTCGACCTTCTGCTGAAGCACACACTGAATGGTTTACAAAAAGGAAAGATGTGACCTTGTCTTCTCTTTAGACGTACAATTGATGAGGAGGAGTGCAGGTACCGACAGGTTAAATCAGAGGAGGGCGTCTCGACTCGGGGTTGATCAGGGTCAGAGCTGAAGGGCTTGATCAGGGCTTGATTTCGGCATTCATGGGTATCAGAATGAGGCCACAGTGCAAGCCTTGAGAATCGAGTTCCCAGAAGCCTTCTCCTATGTTGGCTCTCGCGGGAATGAGCACAACCACATTTTCCGTTTCGAGGAGGCGCGGTTATCATGCGGTTGGAGAAGATTTTGTAGCGGTGTGGAATCTAGCTTGATGCCTACGCGTTGATGAGAAACAGCTGAGAAAAAAATTATGCCGAAGATTCAGATCTGACCCCTTCGTCTCTGAGCAAGCCAAGAATAGCTGAACCCGTGGAAGGAGAGGCGGCAAACGCCGACGTCGTGGCCAATTCCTCGTTTTACCCCTTAGCATTTACTGATTCGGGGGGGGAAGCCAGCAGCAGCTGATTTTTCACGGTGGGTGGAAATGATCCCGCGTAGCCAGGAGGCTTCCGAAAAGAACCGCAGCTTTGCTTTACCTGGGTGCAAATGAACCATACAAGAATGGCAATGAAACCTTTTACCCGAAAAGTCAAAAAATTACGTGCTGTACCTTCTCCCCTTCTATTACAACTCACTCAAGACGGCCCTGTAATTAATGAGGCTGAATTCGATGTGCAACAGGGTATCCAAAGTTGCTATACCAGAGAAGGGAACTGGCATTGGATCAGGAGTAGATCAACATGGGAGATTACAATCTTAGCGGACTGAACCCGCGGGACTTTGAGCATCTTGTTCAGTCGTTAGCCAAGAAACACATAGCGTCCGGTGTGACGATTTTTGGAGACGGACGAGACGGTGGGAGGGAAGCAACCTACGAGGGTAGGATGAACTATCCTTCATTGGCGGATCCGTGGTCTGGTTACCTAGTCATTCAATGCAAGTTCCGCAAGAGACCAGTTCAGGATCCCATTAGAGATGGCCAGTGGGCTTTGAAAGAATTGAAAAAGGAGTTGGCCAAGTATGCCAAAGGGAAGAGAAAACTGAAGC
>JBGOTQ010000532.1:0-3605 GCA_041476565.1 Terriglobia bacterium
GAAGTCGACCACGGCCTCGATCAGCCCAGAAAAACCTAGGGTTGAACCATATTGAAGGGCATTGTGGCTATCGCTAGCCAGGATCTCCAAAGTGACTTGCAGGATTTCCTTCGCCGGAAAAGTCGCGGGATTTGGAGCCCCGGCGGAGAAGCTGATGACCCCCGGCTGGCTTGAATGCTTGGCCATTTTGCGAATGGCCGACTGCTGCATGTATTGAACATCTCTCGAGAAGAGCGGTCGGTCATCGAACATTGTTATGGATTGAACCAATCAGTAAGGTGAAAAGCCGTAGCGCGAGTGACCCGCCCTGCCCCTTTCCGCCTGCGTATCTGTTGCGTTGGGGCAGGTTTGACTGCTTTCTATGCGTCCATTGAGCCTCTCCATGTACGCGCTTTGACCACGGTCGTCGGCTGGGTTTCAGTTTTTTTTCCTCAAGATCATCCTTTCTGCAACTGTGACTGAATTGAGGGCGGAGAGCCGCAAATTGTCAGCCACTACCCAGAACCAGATCCCATTTGGATTGGCAAAGTCCCTTTTCAAGCCCCCCAAATGGATCAGGTCTGTCCCCGCAACCTGCACAGGAGAAGGAGGCTCATCCCCTGCAGGAATGATTTCGACAAATTCCGAGCGCATCGAGTTCTCAATTTGGTCGAGCTCCGGCACGGTCTCCAGCTCCAAAAAAAAGGAGAAACAATGTGTATGAAAGACGGGTGCTTGGATGAGGGTCAGAGCCGGCACTGGACAAATTCCTTTAAGAAGCACTTGCAGCTCAGAGGCAATAACGGTCTCAGTTTCAAAAAGTTTCTCCTTCGAAGCCTCTCCCAAGCGAGAAAGCAGATTAAAAGCCAGTTGGCGGTCAAACACCATCTGGGGGCTGGGTTGAAAGGAGAAAATATTGAGGGTCTGCTTCTCCAACTCCTCAACCCCCGGGCTGCCATACTCTGAGGCAGGCTCAAAGACATTAATCACGCAATGATGAAAACGACAGCTCAGGTTGAGACGCTTGAGGACGGTTGTAACCGTCAAGGCTGCAGGATGTGGTGAACTCACAATCTCTTTGGGAGGTTTGAGAAACGATTCAGAGAACTCGTCACTTCTTATCAGGAGCGGAACCTGCGGATCATCAAAGAAGGCATTTGACAAATCAATGGCGAGGAAATGATTCCTTTGCGCTAAGGGGGCAAAACGTCGGGTTGAGGCCGGGTCCCCGGCAAAGAAAACAAGATCCAGGTAGGCAAAACTCTCCTCCGCGATCGCGAGCGATATGACAGGCTCTCCTTCGAATTCACTCAGACGGCCCAGATCCTCATCGCTGTCCATAAGAACCAGCTTAGCCATCGGAAATCCTCTTTCCGAGAGAACCGACTTGACCTCCAGACCTTTCAAAGTAGAGGCCCCAACTATGGCCACTTTGGACTCCAGTGATTGGTGATCTCTCATCATTCAATCCCTATCAATGTGCTGAGGGAGTAGTGTCTCGGGGGAAGTCAAGATCGTCTCGTTCTTACGGCGAACCAGATGGTAGATCTTGGTAGTGAATCCGGAGGAGGCATAAACCGTGGCCAGAAGCAGGAGCATGATCTGGGAATAAAGATAGATTGAAGCGATTAGAAGAGCCAACAGGGAGGCATTGACATAGGAGCGTCGACTACGCAGGTCGATTTGCTTGAAACTTGGATAGCGGATGGTGCTGATCATCAGGAAGGCCAGAAAGCCGACCAGCACATTCCAGAAAGCCCCCAACAGCCAATGGTCGATCGGATCTGGAATAAAATGGACGATTGCGGCGATCAAGCCCGCCCCAGCAGGAATTGGCATCCCTACGAAGCTCTTCTTGGCCGCCAGTCCCTGATTGGCCTGGGGCCTACTACTCTGAATATTGAAACGAGCCAACCGCATGGCCCCGCAAATGACAAAAGCAAAACAAACAATCCAGCCAATCTGCTGAACGTGCTTGGCGTAAGGAGGATAGGTCGGCGCGATGGATTTCAAGCCCCACACATAGGCCAACACGGCTGGCGCCATGCCAAAGGTCATGACATCGGCAAGCGAATCAATCTGGACCCCGAATTCACTGGTTGAATTCGTTAGCCGAGCAATTCTTCCGTCCAGGCCATCACAAACCACGGCCAACCCGATGGCGATGGCTGCCAAATCGAACTCTCCTTTTAGTGTGCTTACGACGGCGTAAAACCCGCAGAAGATCGTGCCAATCGTAAACAATGTCGGCAACACATAAATCCCTCGCCGGAATCGGCGATTTTTCCTATCATTTCGAGGCATGGCTAAACCTCCCGATAATACTGCTTCCCCCTTCGACTGCACTTCCCAAGGTCACTAGAGGCTCAACACCTGCGGGGAGAAAGACATCGACCCGAGAGCCGAACTTGATGAGTCCAACTCGCTCCCCTTTGGCAACAGAGTCACCTTCATGCTTCCAACAAACCACACGCCTGGCGAGAATGCCGGCAATCTGGTTGAACTGAATTCGACAGCGGGGATTAGTAATTACCAAGATATTCTTCTCGTTCTCGGCCGAAGCATCGTCGCGAAAGGCCGCTTTGAATCTTCCGGGGAGATAAGTGACCTTCTCGATTACGCCCTCGACAGGTGCGCGGTTAATATGGACGTTGAACACTGAGAGAAAGATGGAAATTCGAATTGTGCCATCCGCTTCCGGGTTGACTCGGACAATCTTGCCATCTGCCGGTGACACAATGGCCAGGGGATCAGCCGTGATCTTCCGATCCGGATCCCGAAAGAAGTAACCGACTAAGCACACTAGGCCCAAAAATAGCATTCCAAGGAATCTGTAATTGAACGCAAACATCAATACGGCGATGACTGAGAGGGGAATTAGTAAAGGATACGCGTCCTTAGCCATATAAACTGTGCTTTACCTACCAACTGCCATTCCTTAGAGTTTCTTTGGGATAAGATTAGGTATTACCCTCTGCTTTGGCTTCGCTTCTGAAACTAGTCTGTCCCATTATAGTGCAGGATCAATAATGGAGAAAACAAACAACAAAAAAGGGGGAATCTCTCGGTTCCCCCTTGCTTCTCGTTCTCTGGATTATGAAACGGCCGCCATGGCCGAAGAACAATGACCGGCTGGTCGCTATTTGCAGCTGTCCTGGGAAGTCATTTGTTGGCGATACTTTTGGATCATGATTTCCATCTGGTCTTTTATTTGAAGCTTCCTCTTCTTAAGGTTGGTTTCTTCGATTCTCTCCTCTTCCGACAAATAAGCTTTATGAACCAATTTCTCTAACTGCTCATTGAAGCTGGAATGTTTTTGGGCTAGTCTTCGAAACTCTTCATTAGATTGCAGCAGGAGTTGCTTGATTTCTAATGTGTCACGAGTCCCTAGTTCCATGAACAGCCCTCCTTTGGAAAAGAAATTTGGTTTTGAGGATTATTTTCACGGCGAACACAGTGTTTAGACGCTACCACAACAGGATGGACAATTCAAGCAAAAACAGGTTACAAGGGGTTATCGATCAGTCACATGTGGGGATTCTGAACGGAAGAGGTCTGGGAGACCTGATGATCGGGCGAATTACCTTCTTGGGGCCCACTCAGTACAACAACTTACCGAATATAAC
>JBGOTQ010000533.1:0-3560 GCA_041476565.1 Terriglobia bacterium
ATGCAATCGGTAGTCCAGATTGGAGTAGCCCCGGTAGTCGCCCTTCCGAGCAGCCACGCGCATTTCTTCCATGCACGTTCGGAGCACATCCAGGGTTTGTTGCTTCAATTGGGCTGCCGCCAGGAACCACGCCAGAGGCTCTAATTCGCTTCTCACCTGGTAAATGTGGACGAGGTCCATCGGCTGGAGATCGATGACATAGGAGCCACGGTTAGGAAACTTGACCACAAGCCCAAGACTCTCCAGTTCCTGCAATGCTTCCCGTACGGATGCTTGAGACACTCCCATCTCCGAAGCTAGTTTGAGCTCAGTCAGCCTGGCCCCTGGCTTGAACCGGCCTTCGAGGATAGCCCCTTCCAAAGTTCGGGCCACTTCGTGCCTTTTTGTCTTTGATTCTCTTCGCATGTGAACCTCGATTAACTCTTCTTTAATGAGCAGGAACCAAAGAATCGATAATCTGCTTTCGATTTATCAAGTATTTTAATCTCAAGCTGACAAACCACAAGAGAAATTCTCATTTTGACTCTAAGTCATATGCTGAAGGTAATCACTTATCAAATTGAGTGTATCCGGATCATTGAGATCCATGGAATAATAAACGACAGGTTTCGTGATTTTACCTGAATTATCGAGTACATCTCAAGGATGTACGAAAGGAAAACACAAAGACAAGCATAATATCTAATCTCTTTACAAGACACACAAATAAATTGACTTAAGTCACGTTTGGCATTTGTAGGGCCCATGCTTCTCAGGGGATTGGTGGAATTCTTCTTGACATTCAGAATTTCTGGGTGATAGTTTTCTTCACAATATCGATTGCGTTCACGGTTCTCTTGTAGCCGAGGTTTAAACTGAACTAGGAATTCGCGAAAGTCAATAAAATGGTAGTGCAACAGGAACGGCTGTATGGGGCATAGTTCAGATTCCCTTTCCAGGTTATCGATAAAATGGATGCCAGTAGTCGTAGGAGAGATGCCATGAAACGTATATTCCGCATGACCTGTAATGTTATCGCCGGGGTATTCATTCTTCCGTACTGCATCTACGGGCAGGCCGTGACAGGTACGATTACAGGGTCCGTCACGGACCCAACGGGAAGTCTGGTGCCCGGAGCAAAGGTGACCGTCCGCGGCATGGAAACAGGCACTGGAAGAACCGTATCGACAAATGAGACAGGCAGTTATTCCATCCCGTTTCTTAACCCGGGTACTTACACGTTGGAGGCCAGTCACTCCGGTTTTAAGACGTTTGTTCAAGAGAAAATCGAAGTGCAGGTGGCATCTACGGTCATGGTGGACGTTCGACTCCAATTGGGTGAGACTGCTGAAAGAATTGTTGTGAGCGACGCACCGCCTTTGCTTCAAACAGAGGGGGCGCAGGTGGCTTCGACTCTCGACAGACAGCAACTTCAGCAGCTCCCGAGTCTAGACCGCAAGTACCAGGACCTGATTTCGTTGATGCCTGGGACAGGCTCGCCTGAGGTGAATTTCACTGACATTGGTCCTGACGACACTCGTCTGACCGCGGTCAATGGCCTTGGGAAATACTCCAACAACTATCAGATTGACGGGGTCGACAACAATGATCCCATCCTGGGAAACACGGTCCAGGTGCCGCCCATTGAATCCATCCAGGAAGTCAATGTGGCGACCTCCAATTATGATGCCGAGTTTGGGCGGGCGGGCGGAGCCGTTGTCAATGTCCAGACTCGGGGCGGGACTAATCAGTTTCATGGCAGTGCCTACGAGTTTCATCGTGACAACCTCCTGCGAGCCTTCCGCGCTCTGCCCCGCGAAGACTCTTTGCCTAAGTACGTTCAGAACCAATATGGGGCGACAATTGGAGGACCGATTGTCAAGAACCGCACATTTTTCTTTGGGGATTTTGAAGGAACTAACGTTCGTCAGGGGCAGACGCAGATCCTCTCCGTTCCGGTCCCTGCATTTCGAAACGGAGACTTTTCTTCTGTGTTGGGAGAACCCTTAGGAGTGCTGGATCCTGCCGGCAAGCCGATTTACTCTGGTTCTCTCTTCGATCCCTTGACAGGGAACCCCGATGGAAGTGGACGCCGGGTGTTTCCGGGAAACATCATTCCAACGGAACGGTTTAGTCCTCAAGCGAAAGGCATGATTGATTTGCTTCCACTTCCGGATAATCCCGATATTCTGACCCGGAATTACACGGTGCGAGTGCCGATTCCCAGGGATACGTATAATTTCGACATTCGAGTCGACCACGTTCTCAATTCGTCGACTAACCTATTTGCCAAGTTCAATTTCAAGAACGTGACTACGGACAACCCTTATTCAGGGACGGCCCTGCGCCCGGACGGTTTCCTGATGGGGCACGGTGAGTTGCGCGCCCAGAATCTGACGGGAAACCTGACCCACACTTTTGGGGCCAACACGGTCACCGAGGTCCGCGTGGGCATCAATCGGTTCAACTATACTTACGCGGGCCTCAATCAAAGAACAGCGCAGGATTTTGGGATAGAGGGACTGGCTCCGGATACTCCCTTGCCACTCATGTATTTCTATGACGGGAGTGTGACCAACATTGGATTCTACCCTTACTACCCGCTTGTCAACGACCAAACCACGGTCCAGGTTTCTAATACCTGGACGAAAACCAAGGGCAAGCACAATGTCAAATGGGGAGCTGACATTCGGGTTCTGCACCTTATGCGGGACAGCCGGTCAGCCAGCACCGGAGAGTTCATGTTCGATCCGTTTGTCACCAGTTCGGCTGACCAGAGTTACACGGATCTGCTCCAACAACACGAAGGCAGGGCCTTTTCCTCTTTTCTCTTAGGATTACCTGACAACGTCACACGTGATCAGCACATCACGCCTCCTCGGGACCACGCGAATGAATACTTCTTTTTCGGCCAGGACACCTGGCAGGTGACCCCCAAGCTGAGCCTCAATTTCGGCCTGCGCTGGGAGTATTATGCGCCCGTCACGGCACCTGAGCCCGGCGGAGCGGCTAACTACGATCGATTTACAGGCCGCCTGCTGATCGCAGGGATAGGAGAGGTGTCGCCAGCCGCCAACGTGATGAGCTATTACCGGAACTTTGCTCCACGATTTGGATTTGCGCAGCGGCTAAATGAGAAAACCGTCTTACGAGGCGGCTATGGAATTAGTTATGGGACGCAACCCTTCGGCGGGGTGGGCGCCCTGCTGTCGACCAATTGGCCCAATGTTTCTGTGCAGACCGCAGGGATACAGGGTGACTTTCTCCCGGAAGGGACCCTGGCACAAATGATACCTCTTTCCTTGCCCACGTTGCCGTCAAACGGGATCCTCGATCCTGCTCCACCCGATCAATACTACTATTCTCTTGCCTTCGACAACAAGTTCCCCTACGTTCAGTCTTACAATTTGACTCTTCAGAGGGAACTGCTTCCTGATCTCAGCCTGGAGATCGGATATGTGGGGAACCAGGGACGCCGACTTGACAATGGCTACGAAGAACAGAACTACTCCTTGCCTGGTTCCGGTGACGATGGCGGAATTCTCTTCAAGAATTTCGGATTCGCATCCAGCGACGCATTG
>JBGOTQ010000534.1:0-3556 GCA_041476565.1 Terriglobia bacterium
GGAAAGAGCGCCAGTTCACACCCTGCTGTTCTAGGAAGCGCTCAGCATTTCGCCTGGCTTCAGTACGGTCGATGGCGATGTTGAGGAAGGATCCGAACCGGACAACCGGGAAGAACGAGGCGGAAAGAAGCAAAAGACAGAAGAGCGTCAGGGCCCAGCGGCGATTACTGGTCAATGGAAGATACGAAGGGATTGAGTATTCCTCAGCAGCAGCAACCGGCAGGGGCTTCTCTTCAATTGGTTCGATTTGACTGTTGAGCAGGCCCGAGGCTGACTGAAAACCGCGATATCTCAGGTAGGCACCCAGAGCGACCAGCAAGGGAATCAGCATGATTCCCGCCGAGAGAGCACCAGAGACGGCGAGGTACATATCCTTAGACCTCAGCAGTAGAAAGGCCGTATATAAGGCATCTACTGAGTAATGCCAGACTAAAGGTCCGACAATGCCGAAACGCAGGAAAATCCAACTTATGATTAATCCCCCGATGCCCACTTCAATTCCCCGGATATAAAAGGGCTGGTTAGGGTAGTTCGCGTGGGCAAATCCCCAGATGAAGGAAGCCAAAAACACTGCCAGCCAGCGGAAACGAAAAATCTGGCGAAAGAAGGGGATGGAAAAGGCGCGGGAGATGAATTCCTCAGAAACCGCGGGGAAGAAACCGAAAAACAAAACGTACACCCACGGGATCCGGGTATTCAGCAAGTCGGTGTAAGGGACCTCAGCGGGGGCCCAAGCGCCTAACCGATTTGCGATCAAATAGAAGATCGAATCGTAGGCAAAAAAGAAGAAGGTCATCGTCACCCCGACTGTGGTGCCGATAAAAAACTCTTTGCTTCTTAGTCCCGGCCAGCTAAACAAGTTGGGCAGAGCAATACGATGAGGGTAATCTTGCCGGTAAAGGGGTTCAGCGCAAGCAGCAATTAGAAAAATCGCGGCCCCTGATCCCCCAGCCGCCATGAAGGCCCGCAGGATCCGCTGAATAATGAAACTGCCATAAGTGTTGGTCGTGTTGAATAGAAATTCACTGACCGGAAGGTTGTTGAACTGGCTGAGTAAGGTAAGGACGAAAGCGGCGAGACCCAAATAGGCTGAGAAGCGCCAGGGAATGGCCCGGTGCCGAATGTTCCGGACCAGTACGATCAACATAGCGAGTACAGTGGCCGCCAGAAATATAAATGCAATTCCTGAAGTGGTCTCATTGAGCGATCTTAGTTTCTCATAGCCTCTTATCCACTCTTCTGGGACCTTTAAGGCCTCATCATAGGCCCCGATCTCGCTGCCCTGGACGGTGACACTATAGCGATATTGAGCGTCACCCAACTGGAGTTGACGGGACTTCCAACGGAACAAATGATCTGTCCGTTGCTCACGCTTTTCCGAATTCACTTCTACGAAATCAAGTTCCAACACGTTCTTTCCCAGGACCTTCTGGAGGAACTCCTCTGCTAGAGCCTGGGCGTCTTCGCGGCCCAAATCAGCTCCTTTCGCAGCTTCGTCAATGAGGTGGGCAAACCTGACGATCTCGCCACGAGGGCTCACGTCTGCCTGGATCTCTTCTTTTTGCTGAGGCCGGAACCACCGATGGCTCCAATGCCAGAGACGGACCTGGCGGCCCATGATCTGGTTGGCCTTCTCCAGGCCGAGATTTCGCTCAAGGAAGGTCTTGGCGCTATCGTCATAATCGAATATGGCAGCATGCCGGTAATTCTGGAGGTTCGGAATCGATGAGACGATTCGTGGGCTCTTGCCTGGTCTCAACTGCTCAAGGAAATCTAAGGCAATTGGCTGAGAACTCTCGCGGTTTACTCTGAACTCAATCGAAGCTTCAGGGAAAACCCGAGAGAAGAAAGTTATTGCCACCCACAATGAGATGGCGGCAATCGTGACGCACGTGAAGACAAGTCGAAAGTCGGTCCTGTTGAGCTTTTCAGATGGACCCGGCATAGGTGTCTGAATGGTGGAGCCTGTCATTGGATGACGCCAGTAAAGATCTCGTCGCTAAAGAAATGCAACCGTTTGAAGCGACGTTATATCAAAACGTCTTCGGCAGCGGGGATTCTTGCAGGAAGCGAAATCGTCTACCCTCACCAGGTAGGACCTCGCCTTAGAAAACCTCATCCGGTCCTCGTCTGTAGCAAATGAAGGTAACGAGGTTTTCTTGGTGCGTCTTCGCCACCGGATTTCGTAATTGTCCTGCTGTCGACAGTAAGGACAATTCAAGCATGCCGGTTTGATTTCGTCTTTTTCAGTGAAAAAATCCCTCTCGTCCATTCCCTGTCCCTTTCCAAGTTGTCACTAGATCTTAGCGTTAAAGTATAATAGCCAGCGAGGGAAGTCAATTCTCGATGGCTTCTTCCCGGGTCACGGCGAGTGGAACTGTCCGCAAAGCAGTTCATCCTTTTTCTGATTATTCGGTTCAGCCCACCCCCGCCAAGAGTTGAGCAGCCTCGAATTTCCAAGGAGAGATTGTGAAAATCAAACTTGCATTTGGACAAAGCGGACTGCCTGTTGATTTTTGCGACCAACGAGTGGATTTGATCGAGCCCCGTTTTCTTGACGGGCTAGCCGATGAAACAGAGGCAGTCCGGCATGCGCTAGTTCAGCCGATCGCCAGTGCCCCCCTTCGTGAAATCGCAGCCGGAGCTGATTCGGTGGCCATCATTTTTTCAGACCGTACACGTCCCATGCCCAGCGATCGAGTCCTCCCAGCAATCTTTTCAGAACTCGATCAAGTCCCTCGCGAGAGAATCACGCTGATTAATGCGCTGGGGACACATCGCCCAAACACCCCCCAAGAGTTGGAAGCCATGTTGGGACGCAACATTCTGGCGAATTACAGGGTAGTTCAACACAACCCTCAGGATCGAGCCAGCATGATTTACCTCGGCAAGAGCCGCTTTGGCAACGAGGCCTGGGTCAACCGTGAGTTCTTTCGAGCAAAAGTCAAGGTTCTCACAGGCTTCATAGAACCTCATTTCTTCGCGGGGTTTTCGGGTGGACCGAAATCGGTTCTATTGGGTGTTGCCGCTTTCGACAGTATCCTGAGAAACCACTCGGCTCCAATGATTGACAACCCCAACTCCACGTGGGGAATTTTGGAAGGAAACCCGATCCAGGAGGAAATGAGAGAAGTTGCGGAATTGGTGAAACCAGACTTCGTCGTGAACGTCACCCTTAACAAGAACCGTGCCGTCACTGGAGTGTTCGCCGGCGACTGGAAAGCCGCACATGCCGCGGGTTGCGCTTTCGTTAAGGAGTCGGTGATGAGGCCGGTCGAGAAACCCTACGACGTGGTGGTTACGACCAATTCAGGCTTTCCATTGGATTTAAATCTATACCAGACAGTGAAAGGCATGTCGGCTGCCGCCAGGATTGTGAAGGATGGGGGTGCCATCATTGTGGCCTCGGAGTGCTCTGATGGCGTCCCTGAACATGGCAATTTTCGCCAGTTGCTCCGAGCGAGGAAAAGCCCACAAGAGCTTCTGGAGATGATCCGTAGCTTTAAAGATACGGTTCATGACCAGTGGCAGGTTCAAATTTTGGCTAAGATCCTAA
>JBGOTQ010000535.1:0-3548 GCA_041476565.1 Terriglobia bacterium
CGAAATTCGTCCTGTCTCTCAGCTGCGACAGATACAGATATTGAAGGCCAACCCAGGACAATGACCGCAGAGCACACAAACAGCCGTGCAGCCACGTAGACAGAAAGGCCAGCCGCTTTCGCACATTTAACAGTGGGTTGAGTCATAACAATCCTCCAAGAGTAATGGACCACCAATTCCGTAGCTTCGATGAAAATGGCCCTGGAAGGGCAAACCACGTAACCAGCCTGGAATCACCTGCAATTTACAGCCTTGCCGGCATCGCCTTTCTTGAGCTGGATTCCGCCGCTGAAGGACTCCAATGAAACTTGAGTCTTTCCATCTCCATAACGGCCTACCAGGCGCCGGTTTACAGCACCTTGCCGTTCAGGAGACTCAACAGTCAGGGCAAAATCAGTTTCGATGTCACCGCTATACGTCGACAGGGCCGCAGTGAAACCTGGGACAAATCCTGCCAGGTTCATCCGCGCTTCACCGGAAAAGGACTTCAACCGGTAATGACCCGTAGAGCGAAGCATTCCGTTGAATCGCACGTCGCCGCTCGTGGTGGTGGCCTCGATGTCGCCGCCGATTCCTTCCAGGCTGATCGATCCGCTGACCGTGCTACTTTCGGCCCGGCCCTTGACACATTCCAAACGCACATCTCCACTGATCGAGATCGCCTTCACATCACTACTGGCATTCCTCACGGTGATCTCCTGGCTCGTGCTGCTGGCATTGACCAACCCTTTGACGTTTTCGGCTAAGACTTCGCCACTGATGGTCTTTACCCACAGATCGCCCCCGATATTTCGCGCTGTGATCTTGCCACTGTTGGAACGAGCCGTCACGGCCCCCTCCGTGTCTGCGACCCTGACATCCCCACTGGTCGTCTTGGCTTCCGTTGGGCCGGCACGGAGGATCTGGATGTTGCCGCTGCTCGTGTTGACCAGTGTCCTGCCCGAGACTGCCTCCACACGGATGTCCCCGCTAGTGGTCGAAGCATTAAGAGGGCCGACCTGCGAGATTTCCAGGTTTCCTGAGGTGCTGGTCACTCTGACTGCCCCCGTCACGCCCGTCACCTTGACATCTTCCCTACATTCCACCGATTTGATTTCCGCATATCGGGGAAGCTTTATGTCGAGGTGAACATCCGATGCTGATCTGGGAGAAGGCGCAATGACTAGATGGTTGGCGGAGTCTTGAGAGATCTCCACGCCCACGACTTTCCCTTGCCGCGTGGCCACTGCTTCGACGGTCTCCTGGTCCCATCCCTGGATAGCCACCGATCCTTTGGGATTGAGTACAGAAACTTGACCGCCGCGTTCCAACTTGTGCTGGACGGGGGTCTCCGCTAGAGCGTTCGGAGATGCCAAAAGCTCTTGGCCGAATCCAAGTACAAAAATTAACAACGTGCTGATTAAAGTTTGATTCCACATAATTCCCTTCTTCCAGCTAGAGATTCGCCAGTTCCTTGAGCACTTCCACTTTTTTCGCATATGCAGTCAACATGAATTGAACGGCCACCGGATCTTCCGGGTTCTTGCTTACGACCCGCCGCGTCTCTTCAATGTTGAGATCGATGGCGGCGATGGTCTCCTCAAGTCGAGCTCTGACGGCTGGATCCAGATGCGAACTCTTGCGCCGCAGGTCCTTCTCGATCAGCGCAATTGCAGTCAGGTATTTGCTCTCAGCTTCCTGAACCAACTGCTCGACACTGGGCTGATGCGCGGCGGTTTTCGGTCGCTCCAACATGTGCGAGGTGGCATTCCCTTGAACCGCCCCCTGCGAGGCCATGCTTCTCTCTTCCTTGTCCGCCGCTGACGGTGCTTGGGCGGAAGATTGATTTGGAGATACCTGCGACGTCACGATCGCTTCCCGGGCGGCACCGTTGGACCGGAGGTCCCGATACTTCATGACGACAATGGTTCCGGCGATACTGATCAGGACCAAGGCCGCCGTCAACACCGGAGAGAACCGGTAGCCCTCAAAGCTCGCAGTTATCCACCGTTTGAGTTTGGCGAGTGAAAAACGGTGTTCATTGCGCCTTTCCCGGATCTTGACTAATACGCCATCCCACAACTCAGCAGTTGAGCCTAGACCCCGTTCATAGCCCGCATAGAGTTTCATTTCCCCCTGCATTTCAAGGTATCGATGGGCACACTCCTGGCAGCCCTCCACGTGGTCCTGCAGGCGGAGCAAGTCCTGGGGATTCATTTCTCCGTCCACGGCTTCTTCCATCAGTCCCCGCCAGTCTTCACATTTCATGGCTAACCTCCAGGTAGGGCTGAATGTGGCGCCGCATCTCGGCCCTGGCCCGGTGCAGGTCTGTTTTCAGCTTGGGAATAGAGAAGCCCGTAATCATTGAGATCTCCTCATAACTGCGCTGGTGCAGGATTTTCAGTGTGAACACGAGGCGCTTATCTTCATCCAGTCCCCGCAAGGCGCGACCAATGACTGTGTTCAATTCCCGATTCAACAATTCCGCCTCAGGAGGCTGCTTGCCATCATCTAATTCTGCCACCTGCCGATCGTCCAAATCGATCTTCTGGCCCTCTCGAACCCGACTGCGTATCGACTCTCGGGCGGTGTTCCTGGCAATCCCGAACAACCAGGTAGAAAACTTCGAAGGGTCACGAAGTGATTTCAGGCTCCGATAGGCTCTCACGAAGGTCTCCTGAGTCAAATCTTCTGCCAGTTCCCGTCGGCCCACTATGTCGTAGAGAAAGCTCAACACCGGGCGGGAATACCGCTCGAAAAGGAGACGGTATGCTTCCTCGTCTCCCTGAGCAGCCCTAGTAGTTAAGAGACCGCCTGTATTCTTTTCGGCCTCGAAGTTCAGCCCCGGTCGGGTTGCCACGCTGAGCGTCTCCATCTTCTGGCCCCATCACTCTCCACGGTGTATGTGGCCACATTGTCAAAAAGGTTGCAGCGGCTTTTGAGGTTCAGAGGATCAGCTCTAATTGTTAAGTATGTTAATTGTTTGGAAAAGCCGAGTACCAGAAACGAACCAACCACGAAAAGCTGAACATTCCCCCGAACCCTTGACTGATTTTGATAACGTAAAAGTGACCCACCTGAAGGTGGTGTGATCGAGCAAAAGTGACCCACCCTAAAGTCGGCTCTGGTAAGCTCGGTGGAATAGACCACCAAGGAGCAACCAGGGAGAAAGGATGATAGGGATGGATCAGTATGAACTCATTCGGACGGCACATCGGGTGTATAAGAAGAGCATTCGGCAGATTGCCCGGGAAACTGGGCATCATCGCAAGACCATCCGGAAAGTAATCGCGGGGAAGGAACCCGCTTATCGAAGGCAGCAGAAGCCGGTCTGTCCGGTGATGGAGCCATGGGGGAAGCGGGTAGAGAACTGGATCGAGGAAGACTTGAAACAGCCGAGCAAGCAACGACATACGAGCCGCCGGGTGTATCGACGGCTGGTAGAGGAGTACGGATTTGGAGGGGCCGAGTCGACGGTGCGGCGCTGGGTGCGAGACTGTCGGAGTCGGCTGGGGGTGGGGAGGAGCGAAGCGGTGATTCCGCTGGATCCGGAGCTGGCCCGGGAAGCG
>JBGOTQ010000536.1:0-3545 GCA_041476565.1 Terriglobia bacterium
GGAAACATCGCCTACAAACTCACGGAACGGCTAGCTGGCGCCGAAGCAATTGGCCCGATCCTGCAGGGACTCAAGAGGCCAGCCAACGACTTGTCGAGAGGATGCAAGCCAGCCGATATCGTCAGCGCTGCAGTCATTACGGCCATCCAGGCCAGTCTTTAGCGTGACTTTCTGATCACTGCCATTGGCAGTGAACTTCAAGTTGTTCCAAAACAACGACGGCCCCGCAGGGGGCCGATGTTGTTTCGAGAGGGGTTAGGTCGGGATTTCCTAGGCAGACGCCGTCGTGACTTGGCGTTGCTGAAGGAAACACTCACGACAATAGACGGGTCTTCCCTGCGTTGGCTTAAAGGGGACCGTTGTGATCTTCCCGCACTGCGCACAGGTGGTCTCCGTCTCGACTCTCGTTCGAGATGTGTTAAGAGCCTGATTCCTCTTGGCCTTGCACTCTTTGCACCGTTTGGGCTCGTTGTGGAAATTCTTGGTCGCAAAGAAAAGCTGTTCTCCTGCAGAAAAAATGAACTCAGCCCCGCAGTCCACACAAACAAGGCTTCTGTCCTGGTATTCCATGGAGTACTCCCTCGGCGAAACACCTAGATAATAGCTAACTCTGCAAATCCGAGCCAGTTTTCAGAGAATGCAGATCCTCTTCGTTTAAGGATCCGCCTCCTAATCGTATTCCCTTCGAATCTTTTTCCGATTGCGCTTCCGAGCCAATGCTTGCTTGACTCTTTTCTTCTCTCCTGGCTTCAAATAAAAGGAGTGCTTCTTTACTTCTTTAATAATATCTTCGGTCTGGACCTTTCGCTTAAAGCGACGGAGAGCATTTTCTAAAGACTCTCCTTCCTGAAGCTTAACCTCAGCCACTCAATTTACACCTCCTATCAGGAAAAGTAATAATTTCTACAACTGCGAGACCTTAGTGGATTTCCACAAGGATGTCAAGGGGAATCAACACCATATTGTAGCGAGGAAGCCATTTTCTGACAGCATGTTAGGCCACTCGGGAGGGGGCGTCGACTGGGATCGGAAAGAGGAGAAAAAACTCGCCGAAGTCATTTTGCTGGTTGGATGTTGTGCTAGAATACATTTCACTTGCCCTGGAGAGTAAACCCCGTCTTGTTGAAGCCCTGAACACACTGACCCCAGGCAAGTTCGTCGGATTGAGATTCTGTTGAGAGCTAATAGAGCTGGTTTTATGTTCGAGGCTTCACCATGAACATCAGACAGACCTTAGGTGTGCTCCTGGCAGGAGGTGCCGGCGAACGACTTTATCCTTTGACTCGCGACCGGGCAAAGCCAGCCGTCACCTTCGGGGGGATCTACCGAATCATCGATGTCACCTTAAGTAATTGCATCAATTCGGGATTGCGTAAAGTCATGGTATTTACGCAATACAAGGCTCTTTCTCTGAACCGGCATATTCGCCACGGTTGGTACAATATTCTTGCCCATGCCTTGGATGAATTCATCGAAGTGATTCCCCCGCAAAAGCGGACAGGAGAGAGCTGGTATCTTGGAACAGCTGACGCAGTTAGGCAAAACCTATACTCTATTAAATCTGTTGACAATATCCAGCATGTGCTAGTACTTCCGGGAGATCACATCTACAAAATGGATTACTCCCGGATGCTTCAGCAGCACATTGATTCAGGGGCCGATGTCACCATCAGTACAATTGATATCCCCTTGTCGGAAGCAAGTCGGTTCGGGGTCGTCGAAGTGGATCAATCAGGTCGAATCGTGGGATTTCAGGAAAAGCCTAGTAACCCGGACCCGAGCCTCACCCATCCAGAGCGGGTCACTGTTTCGATGGGCATTTATCTATTCAACATAAAGCTCCTGGCCCCGGTCCTTGAAGATGATGCACAAAACGCTGAATCATCACACGATTTCGGAAAAGATATCATTCCCCAGATTATAAATAACTATGAAGTTTATGCCTACCAGTTTGTAGACGAGAACAAGAAGGAGGCCCAATACTGGCGGGATGTGGGAACCCTCCAGTCTTATTTCGACGCCAATATGGACTTAGTCGCCGTGTCACCGCAGTTCAACCTTTACGACAAAGATTGGCCAATCCGGACGTACCAGCGGCAATACCCGCCGGCTAAATTTGTTTTTGCCTACGAAGGAAAGCGTATGGGAATTGCGGTCGATTCCATTGTGTCCAATGGGTGCATCGTCAGCGGCGGCCGTGTCGTCAATTCCGTCCTCTCTCCTGACGTCAGGGTGAACAGTTACTGCGAGATCGACAGGAGCATTATTATGTCTCATGTCAGCATAGGAAGATACTCGCGAATCCGGAATGTGATTATCGATCGGGGGGTCCAACTCCCGGAAAACACCGCGATTGGTTACAACCTGGACGAAGATCGCACTAAGTATCATGTAACCGAGACCGGAATTGTGGTAGTGCCTCGAGAAGACACCAATTCTGAAGTTTAGCGTAGTGCAGAAGGCCGTAATTCATCAAATCAATTCGGAGGAAATAGATGACGGAAATTTCCGAAGTCAAGGCTCGAGAAATCCTGGACTCTCGCGGGAATCCCACTGTTGAAGCAGAAGTCCTGTTGGAGTGCGGGATAGCGGGAAGAGCGGCAGTCCCCTCTGGAGCTTCAACCGGAGAGCATGAAGCTGTGGAACTCAGGGATGGCAACAAGCAACGATATTTGGGGAAAGGCGTTCAACAGGCTGTGGCCAATGTCAAGGGTCCCATTGCTTCGTCTCTGAAGGGAATGAATGCCCTTGACCAAACGGCGATTGATCGCCGCATGATCGAATTGGATGGCAGTCCCAATAAGGGAAAACTGGGCGCCAATGCCATTCTCTCAGTCTCTCTCGCCGCAGCCAGGGCCGCGGCCAATGTGCTGGAATTGCCGCTCTATCGCTATTTGGGCGGCGTGAATGCCCGGCTACTCCCGGTTCCAATGATGAATATCCTTAACGGGGGCGCCCATGCCGACAATAACGTGGATCCCCAGGAGTTCATGGCAGTTCCGGTTGGGGCCTCCTCCTTCTGCGAGAGCCTGAGGATGGGGGTGGAGGTCTTTCACAACCTGAAGAAGGTCCTCTCCAAGAAAGGTTATAACACCGCCGTAGGTGACGAAGGGGGATTTGCCCCCAGCCTGAAATCCAACGACGAAGCTCTGGAAGTTATCTTGGAAGCCATCCATCAGGCCGGGTTCGCGCCCGGAAAAGATGTGGTCATAGCCCTGGATCCCGCTTCCAGCGAATTTTACCAGGACGGGAAGTACGTGTTCAAGAAATCCGACAAGTCGGTCCGATCATCTGAAAAGATGGTGGAATTCTATAGCAATTGGGTCAGGCAGTACCCCATCGTTTCCATCGAAGACGGACTTGCCGAGGATGATTGGGAGGGCTGGGCTCTCTTGACTAGGGAACTCGGCCAGAAAATTCAGCTAGTGGGAGACGATCTGTTTGTCACCAATACTCAGCGGCTCAGGAAGGGAATCGATTCAGGGGTCGCCAACTCGATTCTCATTAAGGTTAATCAAATTGGAACTCTGACTGAAACCATCGAA
>JBGOTQ010000537.1:0-3511 GCA_041476565.1 Terriglobia bacterium
AACGACTGCCGTCTCGACAGCACCGTCACAGTCATCGGGATTCACCTGAGGCGCACGGAGTTGCAAGCACTCAATCTTCATGATCCGGCGTGGCTGAAGAACAGTCGAAGCCGCTGCGAGATTGTGACTTACTGTCTTCTCCATTGTGCTCCTCCTTCTGGTTTGCCTGGACTGGGATGGGACGTTCCGCTAGCCCAGGCATGAATCGCTGTGGGAGATGAAATAATTCATGAATCCCCGCGAATGTAAGAGTCCCCTGTGGAAAAGTCAATCCCTTTTCAAAGGGGAAATTAGATCGTTTGCATTGGCAGGGGGTTGCTTACCTCGCGCATGATCAGTCTTTCAGTGAAGAGATTTGCCGGGGCCATGAAATTTCATGAACTTTTTCACTTGACACTTAGACATGGAGTTTTTATATTGCCCGAGTAACACTCCGCAAATTCTTGATTCGCAGCATTTGTGATCCAAACCAACTCTGAAGGCAGGAAGGCTTTATAGTTTTCCGAATTTTTCTAACAGTCTACCCCTGATCACACGGGTGAAAAATGGAGGATTCAGGTTCGATGAGACATCAATGGCGTTTCCTTCTTATGCTCGGGATTGCTTTCTTCTTGGCGGCTACCCTTTGGGCTTCACTGGATCGGGGCACGATCCAGGGTACTGTTACTGACCCACAGGGAGCCGTGATGCCTGGGATCAAAGTCCTAGTGCGGAACCTGGAGACAGGAGTCGAACTTGCCTTAACGACAAACTCGGTGGGTTTCTATCTGGCACCGGAATTAGTACCGGACCGCTACCTCATCCATATTGAGGCAGGTGGCTTCAGTACCCTCGAGATTAAAGACGTAATCGTCACGGCCGGATCCGTCACGACCGCCAATGCAACAATGAAGGTGGGCGAACCCACTCAGAGTATCGAGGTGACAGCGGCGCCCCCTCTGCTGGAGACCACCTCCTCCAACTTCACTACTAGCCTGGGCGAGCGTTATCTGCAGGACATTCCTCTGCAGGGCCGCGACATCCAAACCCTGGTCCAGCTTATCCCGGGAGTCATACAGTCGAGCGGCCCTTCCGGTGCGGCCTTCGGGTTCAACAGTCAGTTTGGCGGAATTTCCGATCCCATGCACTACGTTGGCTCCAGCATCAGCGTTAACGGAGGCCAGGCTGGAGCGAATGCATGGTACTTAGAGGGCTCGCTGAATGCTTCCGTAGGCGCAGAGAATGTGGTAGTCAATCCATCGCCGGACGCAGTGGCTGAGTTCAGTCTGGTCAGCAACGGCCTGGCTGCCGAATATGGCCGAACGGGCGGGGCAGTCGTCAACGTGGTCATGAAGTCCGGGGGCAATAACTTCCACGGTAGCGCGTATGGCTACAACCGTAACTCCTTTTTTAGTGCCTCCAATCCTTTCGCCCGCCGGGACGCCACAGGTACGCCTCTTTTCCAGCCTCATGTCAACTATAACGATGTCGGCGCCACGTTGGGAGGTCCGGTGCGCTTGCCGGGTTACAACGGGAAGAACCGGACTTTCTTCTTTACATCCTTCGATGTCTCATTCTTCCATCAAAACCAGAACCGGCTGTTGACGGTCCCTCTGCCCAACGAACGGCATGGAGACTTCCGCGGAGATCCGCGGTATGCAGCAGTCTGTGACCCTACCCACGGCGCGACCAATTGCTTGTACGACCCGTTCACAACCACTTTGGATGAGAACGGTGTTTATCATCGTCAGTTCTTTGTTAATCCGGTCATTCCCCAGGACCGGATCGATCCTTTAGCCAAATTCTATCTCGATACTATTCCCAATCCCAACTATTTGGATCCGCTGCAGCAGGATCCCATCACCGGTTGCGGTAATACTTGCAACAATTACCTGGGGGCGGTCGGCAGCAGTCTCACGACACACAATATTTCAGCCAAGGTGGACCACATTTTCAACGACAAGCAGAAACTGTTTGTCACCTGGATGTACAATCCGAGCTACTACACCAACTTCCGTTATCCTTGGAACGGGCCAACGGCCCAACTCAACAGCGGGGTCGCAGGCGCAGAGCCTTACAACACCAAGAATCAACTGGCCGTGATTGGATTGACCTCCACGTTTTCGTCAACGCTCATCAACGAGGCCCGGTTTTCCTATTCCCGTCAAGCCCTATTTTCACTCCCAAACTCAGAAGAGGTTACCCAAACCAAAACCGTCAAAGACCGGGTCAAGGGGTTGAATTTCTATCTTTATGATCCGTTTCAGCCGGTTCCCACGATTGGATATTATGACGCTAACGGATCGAATTCCTTCAACTTCGGGCCCATTCAATATCAGAACACGGTCCAGGGACAACAGTCTTTCACCGCTAGTGACAACCTGACCAAGGTGATGGGTAAACACACTCTGAAAGCCGGGGTTTCTTTCCGCAGGAACAACCTTTGGAGTTCGTCCGGGTACGGCTACAACATCAACTTTGATGGGGGTCAAACAGCAGATCCAGTGACGTTCTTGGGAGGTTCCGGACTTGCTACGTTTCTGTTGGGGTATGTGGGACAAGGTGGACCTAGCTCTGGTGTTCAATACGCACCCTGGCAGACCAACGACGATTGGGGCTTCTATGGTCAGGATGATTTCCGGGTAAAGCCCAATCTCACCCTGAGCTTTGGGGTGCGCTATGACTTGATGGGCTGGATCCGCGAACGCCACAACGCCCTGGCTAATATTAACCTCGGCGAGCCTAATCCGGAGGCTCCGGATTTAATGGGAAGGCTGGAATACATGGGCTCAAAGCTGCATCCGGACCGGAATCTCTACCCTGCCAACAAAAACAGCATTGGGCCTCGCTTTGGGTTTTCCTGGTCTCCGGGCAGTAATGGAAAGACGGTAATTCGCGGAGGCTATGGCTTGATCTACACCAATAGCATGTCAGCGCTGTTTGGGCAGGGCCTCGGGTCAGTCAGCACTCCGGGTTTTTCTGTCCCCGTAAGCGCCCAGATTACCGATCCAACATTCACGAAGCCGAGTTTCATTTTAAGCCAGGGGGCCCCTACGCTGATCATTCCGGACCTATCGGAAAACCAGAAAAACGAAGCTCAATTGCTCGGCCATGGAATGTATCCCTTTGAAAAGGCCCCCCATGACCCGGCCATCCAACAATGGAGTTTTTTCCTTCAGCGCGAACTGCCTGGCAGCATGATGATCAGTGGCGGCTATGTTGGCAGTCACGGCACTCATCTATTCGGAGACGAGCTCTCCAACATTGACATCGTTCCCACCAAGACGCTGCAGGCCCTGCGCAGCAACATCAACAATCCCACTCCGGGAAGTCCGTCCATAGCCAAGATATGGGGTTGTGACATTGACCCGGCGACCGGGAAGTCGATGTGTCCGGGATATTACGCGCTGCTAAGGTACCCTCAGTATTATTCGATTCAGCCTCAGTTGCGGCCGGACGGGATCAGCAAATACCATTCCGCCCAGTTCCGGTTTGAGAAGAGACCCACGCATGGGTTGAATTTCCTGGTGGC
>JBGOTQ010000538.1:0-3504 GCA_041476565.1 Terriglobia bacterium
AGCCGGTGGTTACGCGCCAGGGCGCGTTACCACCGGAATTTTCCCCCGAAATTGGTTTGAACCCCGGCAGGGGTTTCAGAAATCCCGCGTCCCTGCCGGGACGCCAGGAAACTCAGGGAAACGTTAAGGGACCAGTGACGGCACACCTCGTCCAGCGGGGTGGACTCGGTGCTTGTCACTGGCTACTCTCCAAGGTCCCTCTGGGACCTGTCGCACTTTGAATTGCACTCCTGCCATTTCTGGTACTGGGTCTGTGATGGGTGGCGGCTCCGCTAGGAGCCCGTTCCCTCCTATTCCCCGTGACACTGACCCAGTACCATTTGTGTCAGTTTAGAGGATAGAGAATCCATCAGAAGGACTGGCCTGGACACGATGTGACACACGAAGACTGGGGCGCTTCATTATGAGACTAACAAAGCGGCTCGGGAAGCACCATCTGCACGGTGTCTTGATACTGTCTGTCAATTTGTTCCATCGCAAAAGAAAGGGCGCTGATGGGAAGCCCGAGCTGATCCCAGGCTTTTGGTTCGAATGGCGGAACAAAAGGGGCGCCGCTGTTGCCCAACTGCATGGCGTGGGTCAGAGTATCGGCCACGTGGACTATGGCAGCTTCAACCGGGTGTTGGTTTGCAGCCAAGGGATTGTGATGGTAGGCGACAGCTTCCTGCAGGCTGGCGGGCAGATTCCAATCCTGGACCAGGGTACCCCCCACCGTGGAGTGGTCATAGCCTAGTAATTCGACTTCGATCTGGCACATCGGTTCTCTGCCCCCGAGAAATCGGGTCAGAATCTCATTGGCCTGATCTCCCTTTTGAACGCAAATCAGCAGGCGTCCAATATCGTGCAGGATCCCAGCAACGAATAATCGCTCACCATTGCCATCTCGACGCAGGGTAGCCAGGATTCTGGCAGCAATCCCACAAGCCACAGAGTGGCGCCAGAAGGACTCCAAGTCCAGGAGGTCTTGAGAAATCCCGTGAAAGACCTTGATGATTGAAGTGGCGAGGACCAAATCGGCCAGCTGTTGGGTGCCCACAATCGTGACGGCACGGGAGAGGGTGTCGATTGGGGACGGGAAACTATAGAAGGCGCTATTGACAATCTTCAGCAAGAGAGCCGTCAGTCCTACATCCTGTTCAATAATCGGGCCGATGTCCGCCAGGGAGGCGCGGGGGTTATTCACCATGTCGTTGATTTGCGTGAAGACCTCTGGAAGGGCAGGCATCTTCGGAACATCTAGACTTGGCCGGTGGTCTTTCAAGTTCATTGCTGGACTGCTACTTCCTTCCGACAAGCAGGCAAAGGAATCAGCCACCAAACACCGCGGCGGCGCAGTCCTGACTGTAGATTCTATCGGCCAGTCCTCGGTAACCCTTAAAGTGAGAAAGGAACACGCCGGCAAACCAACCCTCGCTCACTCTCCTGAGCCGATGGTGCGGCCCAAGACTTGGCTTCAGGAGACTCAATCCGAGCGCCCTCTAGCCAACTCTAGCGCAGACAGCTTTGACCTCCGTATACATCTCCAGCGCGTCATGGCCCATTTCTCTTCCCCACCCGGACTGCTTGTAGCCACCGAAGGGTAAGGCTGCGTCGAAAATGTTATAGCAGTTGATCCACACCGTTCCCGCGCGCAACTTGGACGCCAGGCTGTGTGCCTTGCCGAGGTCTGTTGTCCAGATTCCTGCCGCCAAACCATAAATCGTCTCGTTAGCTATAGGCAAGATTTCATCAATTTCCTTAAAGGATTGGGCGGCTACCACAGGACCAAAAATCTCCTCTTGGACCACCTTCATATTTTCATTGGTATTGACCAACACGGTCGGCTCCACAAAGTACCCTTTTCCGGCCGTTTTGTGCCCTCCCACAACAGCCTTGGCGCCTTCGGCAAACCCTGCTTCCAGGTATCCACAAACCCGATCGAGCTGTTCAGTGGACACCAGAGGTCCCATTTCAGTTGCTGGATCAAGTCCTGATCCCAATTTGATTTTGCTGGCCAGTTCGGCCACGCCATCAATCACTTTGTCGAAGAGGGTGCTTTGCACATAGAGGCGCGAGCCTGCACAGCAGCACTGGCCGTGATTGAAGAAAATCGCACTGGCTGCCCCTTGCACGGCCGTTTCGATGTCTGCATCCTTAAGCACAATGTTGGGGGACTTTCCGCCCAATTCCAAGGAGACCTTTTTGAGATTACCGGCCGCAGCCCCTACAATGAGCTTGCCAACCTCTGTGGAACCGGTGAATGCGATCTTGTCGACATCCGGGTGTGCCGCAAGGGCCGCTCCCGCATTACCGTAACCTGTGACGATATTGACGACTCCTTCGGGAAACCCGGCTTCCCGGATCAACTCCCCAAGCCGCAATGCCGACAAGGGGGTCTGCTCTGCCGGCTTTAAGACAACGGTACAACCCGCTGCCAAGGCCGGACCTAGCTTCCAGGCTGCCATCAGCAAAGGAAAGTTCCAAGGAATGATCTGGCCGACCACCCCTACCGGTTCACGCATTGTATAAGCGTGGTAAACAACTCCGGGAGTATAAGGGACAGAGAGGGAAATGGTGTTGCCTTCGATCTTGGTAGCCCATCCCGCCATGTAGCGGAAGAGATCTATTGCCAGGGGAACATCAGCGACTCGAGCCACAGTCAACGGCTTGCCGTTGTCGAGTGTCTCCAGCTCAGCAAACTCCTCGAGGTGCTCTTCGATGAGGTCGGCCAGTTTCCAAATCAAACGACCGCGCTCAGAGGTCGTCATTCCGGGCCAACGACCTTTCTCGAAAGCAGCCCGCGCCGCTCTAACCGCACGATCGATGTCTTCCTTATCCCCTTCAGCCACCCACGCCAGGACCTCTCCGGTGGCCGGATTGTACGTCGGGAAAGTCTTTCCTGAGGCCGCTTCTTCCCAGCGGTTGTTAATCAATAATCTTCCTGGTTTTGCCAGGGTCGAACTGATAAGAGGATGAGTCTGAACAATTGGCGATGCCATGGTTCCTCCTTCAGACAGATTTCTTTGAAACATTTTGTCGAATATTGATTTAATTATAGGGTTCACTCTCGATCAACTCAAGGGGCAATAAAGGAAAAATTCTCACAAAACGCCGGTTTCGCAAAGGATTCGAACATGCCTATAAGCCGTTTCTTTTGGCGTCTGCTCAGAAATCTTGCCGTCCTTTACCTGGTCTTTGTGGGCATCGTCTATATCTTCCAGCGCAAATTGCAGTATTTTCCGGATCCCGCCCTCGTTGCTCTGCCGTATGACCCGAAATATCGGGGGATCGAAACAGTGAAGCTCACGACGACGGACGGCCTGTCCCTATTTGCCTGTTATTGGCCGGGCCGGCAACTCGTAACCCTGGTCATTTTCCATGGAAACGCCGGGCACCGTGGCCATCGGCTGGATTGGATCGAAGAGCTCCACAGCCTGGGTTATGGAGTTTTTGCCCTGGATTATCGTGGTTACGGCGGAAGTGAAGGCTCTCCCACCGAGGAGGGCTTTTACCGCGACGGTGAGG
>JBGOTQ010000539.1:0-3463 GCA_041476565.1 Terriglobia bacterium
AGCCTTCCTTCAGTCTGGGAAGCCAGCGGAGGCTCGCAACGAGATGGAAAGGGCCTTTCAACTGGCGCCGCAGCTAAGAAGCCTGTCACCAAAACCGGAGTAAAGTCCGCGGCAGCACATTTCAAAGCGATAGTTTTTGGCTCAGATTAGGCACTGCCGCTGTTTCCTCGCCCCCAGCCCTGAAAAGGGGTGAAATAGAGACCTTGAGCCTCCAGGTTCTTGCGCTCACAGGCAACCCTCTTCCTCCTCAATATTGGGTTGAATGGGTCCGGTTTCCTATTCCGCTAAATCGATCCTTGCAGGATTATTGATTTAATGATTGGATTGTGATTCCAGGAAGAGCCTGCAGCCTTTACCGCCGCTCTTTTTTTTGATCGATGTTTATCAGTGTTGATCCTTGTCCCCTCTACATCAACGTGATCGAGGTGCCAGCATCATGTCCCAGCCGAAACCAAAATTTGCGCGATTTCGATTCTGGCTTTTTACCATCCTGAGCCAGTCAGTATTGACAACTTCCGTTTGTGCTCAGCAGCCCTGTCGAGAGACTTCTCCAACCGCGCTCTTCACAATCCCGCATCAGGGATCTGAACTCAATCTCAACACCGACCCGAATTCCAAGACCTGGGCGAATGCCGCCTCCGCCTGGATTGTCAAGGACTGTACTCACCCCAGTGAATATCCAGATCTCAAGACCGAGGTGAGAGGATTCTGGACTGGCACGCATCTCTATCTCCTTTTCATTTGCCCTTATCGGACTTTGAATTTGTTTCTGCCCCCACAAAACGATAAGGCTCGCGACAAACTCTGGGACAGAGATGTAGTGGAAATGTTTCTCGGGGATGACTGGGACAACATCCGTCATTATCGGGAATTCGAGATTGCACCGACCGCCGACTGGATTGACCTGGCGATCGATCTCGACAAGAAGAGCTACGACCAGAGTTGGAGGTCCGGCTGGCAAACAGGTGCGCGAATTGACGAGAAGGCCCGGGTCTGGTATGCCGGTGCCAAGATACCCCTGAAGTCGGTGAGCGTTGCAGTCGTTAAGGCAGGGACGCGTTGGCGAATGAATCTCTATCGAATCGATGGCGAAGGGCCGGATCCACAGAGGCGTTTCATGTGCTGGCAGCCGACTTGTGTTGTCAATCGGGACCCCAATCACGTTCCCGAGATGTTTGGCACTCTGGTCTTTGGAAAATGAGATTCGGGCCGAAGAGCTGTCCATCAGTCCGGGTGCAATTAAAAGTGGCGGACAGAGGGGGAGCATCGAAAGCTTGGCCTGAAAGGCCAGAATAGTTCAGCCCAGGGCAGAGCGAGTGTTTGTTACGAGCGCCGCCCTGGGTCAATGAACCGGATAACGATTCTCCCCATGCTGGCGTGGGGATATGAAACGCCTGAGAGGCGTTTCTCCACGCCAGCATGGGAAACAGACAATGACGAATGGGAATCCTTGACCCAAGGCGACGTTCGGCCCCGCCATGCGCCGGGTGACCGCGGTCACCCACCGGCCTGGGTTCTGCTATCTTGGCCTTTCAGGCCACTGAGTGGTCGCCAGGTCGCTGAGAACCCCTAACCCAGTTTCTCCGTTGCCCGCCACTTCTGATTGCACCCCATCAGTCCTGACCATTTGTTCCGAAGCGTTAAAATGCGATTGTGTGTCCAATTTGGAGTTCTGCTCCTCGCCATGCGTTGCTTTTTTTTTCGAGAGGAGTAGCTTTCTCGGATTTGAAAGCAGACTCAACCCCGAAACCGTCTGATGTATCGTCTGTGACCTTTGTGGATGTGGCCAGACAGGCGGGGCTGACTGTTCCCAATGTTTGGGGCGGCGTCGATGTGTTGGTGCTAAACATGAACGATCCACCTTCGTTATTGCGGAATGACGGGGGAAACAAGAACAACTGGATAAAACTCAAATTGATTGGTACTCAGTACAACCGCACGGCGATCGGGACTCGTGTCCGAGTTGTGACCGGCAGCCACGTTCAGATTGGTGAAGTCAGCAGCGGAGGCAGTGTGATGTCGCAAAATGATTTGAGGCTGCATTTTGGTTTGGGGAAAAAGGATTCGGTCGACCTGATCGAAGTCCGCTGGCCAACTACCCAAAAGGTTGAAAAATTCGCCAGGGTGGAGGCGAATCAAATTATAACGATCAAAGAAGGCTCAGGAACCGTTAGGATGGAGAAAGCCCACCCCTGATCTCAATGGGACCTGCCGGAGGCGCTGTCCCTGCCGAAAATTTCATCTGGCACGAATGTCGCGTGGGCTGGCAAAACCAAAGAGCGCCGTAGCGCACAAAACCGCTCAAGAACAAGTTCGGGGTGCTGGGATTGTCGAGTGGATTCCACTTGTTTCATCTTCCAGGCTGGGGTATATTCGGAGTATGAAAATTAAGACATCTGTCACACTTTCTGAAGAGTTAGTTTCTGCTATCGATCGTTATTTGGATCGGTTTAAGAACCGCTCCGCCTTTCTTGAGGCCGCTGCCAGGACCTATATCGCCAAGTTAGCGCGTGACGAACGAAATGCTGGGGATTTGGAGATCATCAACCGCCAAGCAGCCCGCCTGAACTCCGAAGCTTTCGATGTACTTTCCTACCAGGTGATTCCATGAAACGCGGAGAGGTCTACAGAGTTCAGCATCCATCCTCCAAAGACCCGAAGCGGTTCAGAGCTTTTGTGATCGTGGGCCGGCAGGTTGTTGTGGATTCGAAATTCTCCACCGTCATTTGCGCGCCGATCTATACGACGCATGACGCCCTCTCCTCCCAGGTGGTTGTTGGTGTTGAGGAGGGGCTTAAGCATAAGAGCAGTATTCATTGTGACGAGTTAGTGAGTCTGCCCAAAGCGGCTCACACGAACTACATTGGTATGCTTTCAAGTTCCAAGTTGAAGGCCCTCAACCAAGCCCTGCTGGTCGCGCTGGAATTGCAGGAAGAGAGCGTTTAACAATGATATCATCCGCCGGACCCAACACTTGACACTGATGCTCGTCGCTTATCACTTCGTTTCTCACTCGCTGCGCTGCGCCGGTGATGGTGCTGGCGCCGTTTTGTCCTTCAGGAGTACCTCCTTTTCCTGAATTGAGAACCAACTTTATGTGAATACGTGGCGGAGTATATCGACCGCCCAAGAGCGCGTCGATCCCACAGCCTTAGCTCGCATGAGAATGTCCGTAACCAAGCGGTAAGCATGATTGCAGTGAGGTCAGGCTTCTCCCTAGCTTGAAGCGCTCCTTGCCATCCCGCAAGAATACCTCGGTGATGAGATGTGAAGGCACGACACCTCGCATAAGCAGACTTCGACTAAAGGTACAGCTTCCAAAACTCGAGCATCTTGTTGAACAGATGAATGCGAGCGGGACGGTCTTCGATGAGGTGTTTGCGCATGGGGTAGACCATTAAATCGACAGGTTTACCTGCTTTGACGAGTTCATCCACGAAATGCAGGCTGTTTTGGGGATGAA
>JBGOTQ010000540.1:0-3463 GCA_041476565.1 Terriglobia bacterium
GACGGTCGGGTGGTCGAGGAACAGGTCGCGGTCGTCTAGCCCGACCAAAACGAATCCTGGAGCACGGGGGAAGGCGGCAACTTAGCCTTCCCCTTTTTTTCTCAGAGGTTGAGCCTGAGGCCGGGTACTTGGCCCCAGTGGTTCTACCTGGAACCTGCGAGTACCGTGGAGGCGCGGTGGCTACCCTATTAAAAGACATTCGCTTTGCCTGGAACAGTTCCAAGAGAGAACACTCCCCTTCGCTCCGCAAAACTCTCTCACTTGTGCCTCAACCGGACAATTGCTGTCTCACTGAGAGTTTAGAAACAACCTCCCCCATGGCAAGCCAGTCGCTCCCCTCATGGAGCCGGAACCTGGAACATCAGTCGAGTGCCTAATCTCTTACGGAGGCCTCATGGAAAGGCTACTCATCGATCTTCGTTACACATTGCGCATGCTTCGGAAGACCCCCCGGGCTTCTCCGCGGTGGTCGTGTTCACGCTCGCTCTGGGAATTGGAGCCAACAGCACCATCTTCAGTGTGGTAAATTCGCTGCTCTTTGCCCCAATCCCCTACAAAAACGCTGATCGTTTGGTTCGACTCTTCCCCTTTAATCGTCGCTTAAACCTGGATGGTGCGGCTTCTATCCCCAACTTTGTAGATTGGCAAAAACACAACCAGGTCTTTGAACAAATGGCGGCCTATCATTTCGAGCAGTTGAATTACAGCGGTGGGGGTGAACCGGAACGTCTTGTCGGCTACCGGGTGTCTCAAGACTTCTTTTCAGTGGTAGGAGTTGCGCCGGTTTTGGGGCGAGCCTTTTTGCCGGAGGAGTACGGAGCGGGTGACAATCGGGTGGCCCTGTTGAGTCACGGATTCTGGCAGAGGCGGTTTGGCGGCAGGCCTGACACGGTGGGGCAGAGCGTAACTCTGAATGGGAATCCCTACTTGGTGGCCGGCGTCCTGCCAGATACCTTCAAGGTCAATCGCTATCTTGAGGTTTCCAATCACCTGCAAATCTCCGAGCCCGAGCTGTGGTTGCCGCTAGCCCTGAATGACACCAATCGAGGCAATCAATTCCTGGTCACCATTGCCCTCATGAAACCGGGTGTGATTGCAGCCCGAGCCAATGTTGACATGGCCACCATCTTCAGTCGCCTGGAGCAACAATATCCGGACACCAACAAGGGTTGGGAAGTTTTGGTTTTGAACATGTACGACCGAAATGGTGGTGAAGGAATAATCATCAGTGCAGTTTTAATGACTACCGTGGGTTTTGTCCTTCTCATCAGTTGCGCCAATGTCACCAATCTATTGCTGGCGCGTTCGCTCAGCAGGAAAAGAGAAGTGGCTATCCGAACTGCGCTGGGAGCCAGCCGAGGACGACTTGTGCGTCAAATGCTGACCGAAAGCCTGTTCTTGTCCTTACTGGGCGGGCTTACGGGTTTGGTGGTGGCCTTCTGGACATGCGACTTCATCAGGGCTGCCAGTGTGAATTCCATCATGAGCGGCGCCCGTGATGTTCGTGTGGACTTCCACGTTCTGGGATTCACGCTTCTTGTTTCTTCTCTTACCGGGCTCATCGTGGGTCTGGCCCCCGCTATGCAGGTTTCCCGGACGAACGTCAGCCTATCCTTGAAGGAAGGGACGGAAGGATCACAGGCTGGTTCTCCAAAACGTCGCCTGAGGAGTTTCCTGGTTATCTCTGAAGTCATGCTTTCGCTCATTCTGCTGATTTGTACGGGTTTGATGATCAAGAGCCGCTCCAATGTGTGGCGCATTGATCCGGGTTTTCGCGCAGAAAGTGTGCTGACAATGGAAATCGCTCTCACTCAAGCACAGTATCCCAAAGGCAGCCAACAGACCGCTTACTCCGAGCAGATGCTCACCCGTGTTACTGGTTTGCCGGGAGTTCTATTGGCTGGTGTCGCAAGCGCTCTTCCGATGACAGGATTTGGTGCAGAAGCGGCCTTCAATGTAATGGGACGTCCTAAGCCGGCTCCTGGCGAACAGCCTGTGGCGAGGTTTTCCTCCGCCAGTCCCGGCTACTTTCACGCGATGGGTATCACCTTAAAGGTCGGCAGGTTCTTTGAGGATTATGACAACGAGCGGTCCTTGCCAGTGGCCCTGATCAACGAGAACATAGCCCGCAAATACTGGGAAAGACGGAACCCGGTGGGAATGCAAATCGAGGTAGGGGGTACCGTGCGAACCGTCGTGGGAGTGCTTGGAGACATTCGGAACATCCATCTGGTGTTCGAACCGACACCCGAAATCTTTGTGCCTTTTGCCCAGAGTCCCCAGAGCAACATGATGCTGGCACTCCGCACCCTCGCCCATCCTCTGGATTATGCCGCAGTTGTGAAGCGGAAAATTCGGGCGCTAGATGCTGGCCAGCCATCTGCAATTCTCTACAAAGTAAAACCAACTGATCCGTTTGTCTTCATGTGTATTCCGCTGCTACTGCTGATGGTGGCCTTTCTCGCCTGCTATGTTCCAGCCCGGCAGGCCACGCGTGTAGATCCAATGGCGGCATTGCGGTACGAGTAGGGACCAAGTGTTTGGGTATCCGTTGTGTGCATCCAAATGGGATCGCCTACTCAAAAGCTGTGTTCGCCTTCGGAATCAGACATTCCCAATATCGCACACTTACGGTCCCAGACTTCTTTGCCACTTTTCCTCTGCGTTGGACTAAACCTTACAGATCAGCGACTTAATTCGTACACAGCGATGGTATCTGGCTTGCAGAATCAAGCAAGGATGAGGAGACAGCGGTGTCATGTCTCGAGGCCACATCTTAAATAGCTAGCCCCCTGATCCACTTCACCGGGCTCGGCATTCCCAGGAGGGACGAATGGAAAACCTGGTTAAAGACTTTCGCTATGCCCTAAGAATGCTTCGCCGCAACCCCGGTTTCACGGCTTTGGTGGTATTCACTTTGGCCTTGGGGATTGGGGCCAATAGTGCCATCTTCAGTATAGTCAATGCCGTCCTGCTTCGTCCCCTCCCATTCCGAGATCCGGACCGTGTGGTGTTCGTATGGGAGACGCTCCAGAGAGAGGGCATTGATCAGGGTGTTGCCTCTATTCCCAATTTCTTTGACTGGAAGGAACAAAGCCGGTCTTTTGAAGACATGGGGGCCGCTTTTTACTTGCCGGAAACCGGGTTCAACCTGACGACAGGGGGGGAAGCAGAACGGGTATCGGGCGGCATGGCTTCAGCTGGTTTCTTCTCGGTGCTTGGTGTCAAGCTGGCTGCAGGCCGATTTTTCCTTCCGGAGGAGGACCGACCTGGTGGGGCCCCCGTTGCCCTCATCAGCCATGGGTTGTGGCAACGCCGTTTTGGTTCAAGTCCGGAGCTCATTGGAAAGACAATCGGGGTGGATGCGGTGCCGCATACTTTGGTTGGTGTTCTGCCTCTCGAGTTTGAGGCCCTGGGGAAAATTGACCTGTGGGTTCCTAGGATTCTCGACCGCGCAGAACCC
>JBGOTQ010000541.1:0-3461 GCA_041476565.1 Terriglobia bacterium
ATTCACAAAAAAGACATCCAGCCAGCCATCCTGGTCGAAATCGAAAACGGCGACTCCTCCGGTCATTGTTTCAATCAGGTACTTGTATGGGGTGGCAGAGTTGCCATGCAGGAAGTGAAGGCCTGAACGCTGGGTGGCATCAATAAACTGGACCTGTTCCGTCGCGGTGGAGACGCTGTCGCCGAGCGGTGCGATGGTCATGGCGGCGAAAACCAGCGCAAGGAGTCGACGGGTTAGAGTCCTTCCCATTGTTCAAGCAGTTGGCATCATACTGTCAGCGGGCCGTTCTCAGGCAAGGGCATTATACCACAGCTGTCGGCCTGAAAGGCCGGGATAATCTGGCCCAGCGGGTTAATCAATCCACAGATTTCGCTGATTCACGCCGATTTTGTTTTCGAGACCGTGCTCGTCTTCGTCGTCGGCATCGAGTGCGATCAACCGCATGCGGAGGGTAGAAGGCCTGAAAGGCCTAACGAGCACGCGCGATGAGCCGCACCCCCGCGTGTTGCGGACAGGCCGCGGAGTTGTCTGGCCGCAACCAAGTGGGGCGAAGCCGCTGCAGGCGGTGTCGGCTCCATCGAGGGTTCGACCTGAGATCTTATGGTGTGCGTCACTTTTGAACTGCTCCCCGGGCAAAGTATGAACCGATATGAATCGCACGGATATGATAAGATGAATTGATCATAGAGGTGGTTCGGTCAATCCATCGGCTTTCCGGCGAAAACCAAAAGTCATTCTATGCTCCGATTACTCGGGCAAGCTGTCCTGCTGCTGATCCTTCTTTTCACTGCCGGTCTCCTGTCTGATCAATCTACTTCCGGTACAGGTCCAGGAGCCAACAAGCTGCCGGTCTTCACAGATGTGACCCAGCAGGCTGGTGTGGCGTACAGGATCACTTGCGGCGATGAGGTCACCGAATACCAGATTGACGTCAATGGAGAAGGAGCTGCTTTTTTCGACTACGACAACGACGGATATCAAGACATCTATCTCGTGAATGGGTCATCGCGCAAATCGATCAAGTCAGGGAAACCGCCACATGATTACCTCTTGCACAATAACGGCAACGGAACTTTTACTGATGTGACGGAAAGGGCGCATCTGGGAGATACCGAATGGAGCAGTGGAGTCGCTGTGGGGGATTATGATAACGACGGGTACTTGGACCTCTATGTGACCAATTTCGGACCGAACAGGCTTTATCACAACAATGGGGACGGGACGTTCACCGAGGTGGGGGAAAAGGCCGGAGTGGCCGATCCTAAGTGGGGGTTCCCAAAATGGAGCATGGGCGCTGCTTTTGGGGACATTGACAACGACGGTTACCTGGATCTTTACGTTTGCAACTATGTTGACTTTAACTACCAGGAAGATCGTCCCCCCCCCAGCATCAACAGCCCCTGTAAAATGAAGGGGGTCCCTATTGCCTGCCCGCCGCAAAAATACAAGGGAGTCCAGGATCTCCTATACCATAATAATGGAGACGGAACGTTCACTGACATCAGCGAAAAATCGGGCATTACCCGCAAAGACCCGGGCAGAGGCTTTTCCGTCGTATTCTCAGACTTCGACAACGACGGCGACCAGGACATTTATGTGGCAAATGACGTCGGGCCTAATTTTTACTACGTGAACGACGGTAAAGGACACTTCGCCGACCAGAGTATGGTCTCCGGCACCTCCATTGATGAATTCGGAAACGCACATGGTTCGATGGGACTGGCGGTCGGCGATGTGAACGGCGATGGCTTGCCAGACATCTTTGTTACCACCTTTATCGACCAGCCCAAGACCCTCTATATCAACCAGGGATCGAACATGTTCTTAGACCAGACAACGAGTTTTGGGCTCGGGACGCTGGCCCTTCATTCCAGTGCCTGGGGGACGAAGTTCCTTGATTTCGACAACGACGGCTGGCTGGACATCTTCTTCACCACTAGCCATACCATGGAACAACTTGAAAAGGAATATCCGCTGGATCCTTATGCCGAGCCGAATTATCTCTGCCGCAACGACCAGGGAAAAGGATTCAAAGACATTTCAGAAGCCGTAGGCCTTCGCAAAATCCGTAATAAGGTGGGGCGGGGCTTAGCATTTGGAGACTACGACAACGACGGCGACATCGACATTTTGGTCATCAACAAGAACGACACCCCTTATTTGCTTCGCAACGACGGGGGGAATTCAAACAACTGGATTAACATTCGAACTGAAGGAGTGAAAAGCAACCGCTGCGGCATCGGGGCGAAGATCCAGGTGACGGCGGGTGGATCCACGCGTCTCTACGAAGTCCGCGGCAGTGACAGTTACCTCTCCAGCAATGATTTAAGGGTCAATGCGGGCATGGGGAACCTGAAGGACGCGGACATTGTGATTCGCTGGCCCAGTGGCCTGGTGGATAAACAGTCCGGCATCAAGGTCAACCAGTTCTATCTCGCCCGCGAAGGCGAACCGCTAAGACCGGACCCAAGGATATACAACCACAAGGTCTCCAAGAAGTGAGATTGCGAACAAGATGCGGAAGATCCGCTTGTACAGGTCGGAGAGCGGGGAGGCCAAAGTCTCGTTCTAACCTCCATCATTCGTAGGTTACGCCTTCTTTTCTCTGCCTTTCCAATAGTCAGGTTCTCGGCTGAGATTCATAACCGCGATTATGAAAACTTCCTCGTTGACCACTTGATATATGACTCCGTACGGAAATCGCTTCGCCAAACATCTTCTGGTATTTGCTGAAAGCGGTGCCCACGCATCGGGAAATTTCAGGATATTCTGGATTGTATAATAGACGTCTTTTAGGAATTCGAGCCCCAGGCCTCTCTGGCATTCGTTGTAATAGTCAACGGCCTGGCTTAACTCTGTTGCTGCAATCGGGTAGAAGGAATACTTCAAGAATCCAACCTTTTGTGTATTTTGCTAAACACTTGATCACCCGGGACCGTCTCTACTGAGCCCGATCTTATCTCCTTAACCCTCTTCTCTGCCTCCTCGGCCCACAATTTGTCTATTTCGCTTTGTACGGGATTCAGGCTCTGCAGTAGCTTGTCTACCAATAGTGTCCTCGTTTCAACAGGCAGCGAAATCACCTCATCAAAAAGGTCTTCGGTCTTTCTCATGTGCGCCCCCAACTAATAAACTCGCCCTATTATATCATGGCTCATCGGCCCGTGATTCAATCTATGCCCTTCATGGGTGCAATTCAAAGTGCGACAGGTTATTGGGGAAAACCTCCAATTTTATTGTCCCGAAGGGACAACGGAGAGTAGCCGGTGGTTACGCGCTAATGCGCGTTACCACCGGAATTTTCACCCCAGAATCTGTCGGAACCCCGGCAGGGGTTCCAGAAATCCCGCGGCCCCGCCGGGATGCCAGGAAATTCAGGGAAACGTTAAGGGACCAGTGACGGCACACCTCGTCCAGCGGGGTGGACTCGGTGCTTGTCACTGGCTACTCTCCGGGGTCCC
>JBGOTQ010000542.1:0-3454 GCA_041476565.1 Terriglobia bacterium
CCATGGGGCCTACGGTGCGTATTGTGTCACATTTTTCTGGGCGCACTTTTCGCCAGAGAAAGAGTTAGCCGAAGCCACCGCCATGGCTAAAGCCGCCAAGCATGCCGACCTCCGGCACGTCATCTGGTCGACCCTGGAAGATACGCGCCAGTGGGTGCCCCTCAGCGACAACCGCATGCCCACCCTGATGGGCAAGTATAAGGTGCCCCACTTCGACGCCAAGGGCGAGGCCAACAAGGTGTTCACCGAACTTGGATCACCAGTCACGTTGCTTCTGACATCATTTTACTGGGATAACTTCATCTACTTCGGCATGGGGCCCAAGAAGGACGCAGACGGCAAACTCGCCATCACTATGCCTATGGGGGACAAGAAACTACCGGGCATTGCCGCCGAAGACATTGGCAAATGCGCTTACGCTATTTTCCAGAGGGGCCGCGAGTTTGTCGGCAAGACCGTCGGCATTGCCGGTGAGCACTTGACGGGGGCACAAATGGCCGCCGCATTTACCAAAGCGCTGGGTCAAGAAGTGCATTATAACGATGTGCCTCCTGAGGTCTATCGCAGTTTCGGTTTTCCTGGCGCCGACGACCTGGGCAATATGTTCCAGTTCAAGCGCGACTTCGAGGAAGTCTTCTGTTGGGCCCGTGACCCCAAGTTTGCTCGCGCACTTAACCCCTCACTGCAAACGTTCGGCCAGTGGCTGGCCCAAAACAAGAGCCGCATCCCGCTGGAGTCGCATAGCGCCAAAGCGTAGCTCTGTTTAACCGGGCGCCCGGAAACGGGCGACCCGGTGAATCTGGCCACGTCATTTGATTCCCTTTTTGAAGTCAGCCGCCCGACAGGAGACACAGGTCCCGTCGGCTTGCTCTGTTTCCGTCCGGAAGTAGATTCCTGCAGGAGGAGCTGCTTTGAAAGGAGGTCCCCATGCGTCTGTCTGGTAAACGGATCGCTGTTCTTGTGGCCGAAGGGGTTGAGGATTTGGAATTCTATGTTCCGTTCATGCGTCTGCAAGAAGAAGGCGCGGATGTGGTGGCTGCAGCAGTCGAGCTCAAGCCCTTGCGAGGAAAGAATGGGCTGGAAATCACTCCGACCGCCACGATTGATTCACTTCGTAGCAACGACTTTTTCTCCCTGGTTGTGCCGGGCGGTTGGGCCCCCGACAAGCTGCGCCGGAGTGCTGCCGTAACCGGATTGGTGCGGGAGATGAATACGAGCGGGAAGGTAATAGGGATCATCTGTCACGGCGGGCTTGTGGCAATCTCGGCTGGAATCGTGCGCGGGCGTCCAGCAACCGGCTCACTTGGCATCAAGGATGACTTGATCAATGCCGGCGCAACGTGGGTGGATGCTCCAGCGTTCCGCGACGGGAATCTAGTGTGGGGGCGGATCGTAGCCGATCTCCCGGCATTCTGTCGGGAGTTGATGGCGACGCTCGTACTGGCAGCCGGTTCTGAGCCTTGAGGATTCACAAAGCGTCTGCTGGCGTTGATTTTCGATGGCTAATCAACCGCGGGTGAGTCGACGAGACCTCACAAAATCCAGGATTCGGGTCAGAATTCTGTTCGAGGACCCTGAAGTCATCGTGGTGGAAAAGCCGGCCGGTTTGTTGACGATCTCTACCGACAGGGAGAAGCGCCTTACGGCGTATGCTCAACTGTATGACCACGTGAAGAGTAAGATGCGGCCCGAGAAGCTATTTATCGTCCACCGTCTCGATCGGGAAGCCTCGGGATTGCTGGTCTTTGCCAAATCGGAATCAGCCAAATTCTCTCTTCAACAGCAGTTCCAAGAGCATCGTGCAGGAAGAACCTATGTAGCCGTCACTGAACACCGAATAACTCGAAATCAATTCACTATTCGATCTTATTTGGCTGAAAATTCCATTCATCGGTGCTACTCGACCCCCGATCCCACAAGGGGGAAACTGGCAATCACACATGTGAAGGTATTAAAGCGCTCCGCTCGCCGGACCCGTGTCGAAGTACGGCTGGAAACCGGGCGCAAGCATCAGATACGAGTACATCTGGCTGAGGCAGGACATCCCATTGTGGGCGACCAAACCTACGGCAGCCCGACGAACCCAGTCCGGCGCATGGCCCTTCATGCAGTGACACTGGCTTTCAGACATCCTCGCACCAGTGAGGCCATGGAGTTCCATTCTCAGCCACCAACCTCGTTTGCTCTCTTAGTCTGAAGCAAGCCCCCGATAGGCATGACCCCTTGCAGCTTTCCTGTCGCCGTCCTAGAATGTCCCGATAATGAGCGGGACATAAATCGAATACACATCCGAAACCTTGGTGTAGGAGGTAAAGTATGCGAGTGGTGATCATTGGTGCAAGCGGTACCATTGGGCGGGCGGTGGCAGACGCACTATCCGCCCGGCATGAGGTTGTGCGGGTGGGTCGCACACGCGCTGACTATCAGGTGGATCTGGCTTCCAAAGACTCCATTGAGCGGCTCTACCAGGCGGTAAGCCCGTTTGACGCCGTCATCTCTGCGGCTGGCCAGGCGAGATTCGGTAGCCTGGAGACCCTGACCGATTCTGATTTTCAAATCAGTCTTTCGAACAAGCTGATGGGGCAGGTCAACCTGGTCCGCCTTGGGCTGTCCTGCATCCGTGACCGTGGTTCATTTACGCTCACCAGTGGCGTCCTTGCCAGTGAGCCCATGCCTGGTAGCGCCGCCATCAGCCTGGTCAATGCGGGCCTGGAGGGATTTGTTCGCGCGGCTGCACTAGAGACCCCACGCGGCGTCAGGATCAACGTGGTCAGCCCCCCATGGGTCGCGGAAACGCTGGAGATGATGGGACGAGACCGCTCGGCAGGGTTGCCAGCAGTGATTGTGGCCGCTGCCTATGTCGAGAGTCTAGAGGGCAAGCAAAACGGGAAAACTCTCGACGCACGTGCTTTTGCCTGATGTAGCTCGGTTGAGGATGGCTCTTATTATCTCCCCTGATTAGCCGGCAATTCGAAGCATTACGGGGTTCGGGGTGGAGGCCGGATTAAGATTTGAGGGTTAAAAAGGGGAGGGGGGCCATTAAGCCACTTCCCAAGTGCATTATGTTCCCAGACCATACCTTTCTCACAAAGGGGGCCTGACTGACACGCCTCTCTTCCCCATTCTCCAAAACAATGTCCTGACCTACCACGTCGTCGCCTGAACCTTCCGGCTCGCTTCCAACCCACCCTATGTTCATTGGGATTTCAAAGAACTTTTGACACTACCTCCTGAATGCCGAAATCAAATCCTGACCCTCAAGGTACGTATCACTTTTTTTCTCCACCATGAACTGCTCCGATCTATGGGCAGCGCAAGAGATAACCAATTTCCCAGATCGTCTTGTGTTCTCCTACCAATAAGTACATTCCTTGCTCTGGGTAGACCAAGAAGAATGACCCACCTGACCTGTCTGAGGGCTTGATCTGGCTTAGATCACGTTCGGTTCGACAGG
>JBGOTQ010000543.1:0-3418 GCA_041476565.1 Terriglobia bacterium
AGCTGGGGGAAAGTCGATCCCGACAAGTTACCTGACTCGGTAGTCTGCTATTGTGATTCCACCATTGCTCTGCCCTTGATAGCCGCCTACGCCATCGCCCTGCGCAAGCCGCGAAGGCTGAAAAGACTGTATGACTGCAGAGATCGGCTGCTCCGGCAATTGGGTAGCGAGTTTGAAATAGTCCACAACACGAAAAGGAGAAAGGTATGAAATTGGAAGTCAAGTCACTCTCTTTTGACAAGTGGGAGACCGATTTACTAGTGATTCTTCTTGAAAAGGATCTCCAGCTCCCGCTTCTGGAGAACAGCGAACTAAAGTCCTTTGTCACCACACTAGCCAGGGATTTTGAAGAGAAGAAGATCAAGAGAGAGTTCTTCACTCGATGGAACGGAAAAGGGATCAAGCATCTTCTGGTGTTTCATTCATCCTTGGAGCCGTCGTACAACAGCTGGGAAAGGACAAAGATCTTTGCCTCCCGGGCCCTGGGCTATGGCAGGGACTATAGCCTGAAGAACATTTCTTTCCTCATGAATGGTGGAGATGCATCACCTTACATCGGTAAGGTCGTGGAGGGTGCAGTCCTCGGCAGCTATGGCTTCGACAAATACAAGAAGGAGAAGAATGAATATCCGGCTGAGGCCAGGATTACCCTGATTGCCAACAAAACGAGCCTTAAAGCCGACAGAGAACGGTGCAAGCACTATTCGCAAATTATGGGCATCTTGAATGAGTGCCGCGACCTGGTCAACGAACCGGGGTCAGTCGTCTATCCGGAGGTTTTAGCCAATCTCGCGAAGGATTTGAGCAAGACGCACTCCCTGAAGGTCACCGTCCAGGATGAAAAGGCATTGGAGAGAGCGGGCTACCAGGGATTGATTTCCGTGGGAAAAGGCAGCATCCATCCGCCTCGACTGATTACCTTGGAGTATAAGCCGCCAAAGAAATCTGACATTCGATTGGCATTAGTGGGCAAGGGCATCACTTTTGACACGGGCGGCATTTCACTCAAGCCCAGTGAGAAGATGCTGGAGATGAAGGGTGATATGGCAGGTGCCGCCGCGGTCCTCTATACCATGAAAGCCATTGTTTATTTGAAACCGGCCATCGAAGTCATCGGAATTATTCCGACCGCCGAAAACTTCCCTGATGCCAAGGCGCAGCGTCCCGGAGACATTTTTGTTGCCAAGAACGGGAAATCCGTTCAAGTGGACAACACCGACGCCGAGGGTCGGCTGGTCTTGATTGATGCATTCGCTCGAGCAGGTGAGTTGAAGGCTACTCATATCGTGGACGTCGCCACATTGACCGGTGCGGTAGTCCGTGCGTTGGGGCAGGGCGTGGCGGGAATTATGGGGAACAGCCAGGTTCTAATCGATGCTGTCATCAAGAGCGGGGCCAACCACGGAGAAAATTTCTGGCCATTGCCGCTTCCTGAGGAATACAAAGAAATGCTGAAAACTCCTTACGCTGACATTAACAATATCGGCGGCCCGAATGCAGGTGCCATTACGGGGGGATTATTCCTTCAGGAGTTCCTGCCAGAAAATACCGCCTGGGTCCATTTGGATATCGCGGGGCCGTTCATGTTCGACAAACCTTGGAAATTCTATAAAGAGGGAGCCACTGGTTTTGGCATGAAAACGCTTGTCGATTTGTGCTGGAGATTCAAGGAGTATTTCTCAAACTAAACAGGGCAGCCAGCCAAGACTCACAGACTGGTAGGACTGCGTTTCCATCGGTTCGGAGTCGCCGATGGAGACGCAGTTCGTCCGAAACTACACTTCGTATTTCTATTTGGGTGCTTTCTTTTCTTCCGGTTTCCCCTCCCCTTCTACCGTGATCTTTACCTCAGCCTCAAACCGCTTGTAGTTCTCGTATTTGATTACTTCACGGACCCTTACATTGTTTCCGTTTGGGAACTGCAGTACATCATCAGCTTTGGTCCAGATAGGAAACCAGTACTTTCTGTCAATCTGGGACCGGATAGTCTCGAAACGCGGGAAGCGTTGGTCTCGGATTTTCCTGGTAACTTGATAGACCGTTTTGCCAAAAGTCTTGACGATTTGCAGGTCCTGGTCATCAACCCAGATTTTTCCTTCAAAGTAGCGTTCTTCTCCCTCGATCTTTCTAGGATGAACGTCAAAAACGAAAGTATCCAACTCATCGATTTTTTCCTTCCCAAGGTAAGCTAGACCATACTTCTCAATGTTGGCCGTGGTAAGGACAAACGGGTAGATGTGTTGAATGTCGGAAATATCTTCGGGGGTCAGAAGAATGTCTCGGAGGGTGTCCGGTGGCGCTCTCAATACCTTCTCAACCCGCCTTCCGCGGTTGTCGAACAAGACATCGCTGACCTCAAAACGTTCCTGACCAGTCTTCCGACCATCCAATGATAAAACCTCAATCCGAACAGTCTGTCTGTAGGTATAGTTGTCACGGGCCTTCCGGAATTCCTCTTCCTTTTCGGCAAATTTTCGAATGATCTCTTCCGGGGGGAACGGGGGCTGTTCCTTTCTCAGGTTGGATTCCTTCTCTTCTTGTGCGTTTGCAACCGTCCCTATTGCAACTGATGCCAATACCAAGCATAAGACTGCGAGCGGTTTCATGGATCAATTATCCTTACACGAAGGTTATGTTCAGTTCATACGTCGGTTAGACTAATGGACTAACGTTCTGGTTGCCCAGAAAAAGGAGGTCCGCTGACCTTGGCGGGAGACTAAGTGAAACATTGGTGGCTCCTGCTTATCAGCCGCCCAAAAACAAAACAGGCCTCAGAAAGGATCACTTCCTGAGGCCTGTTTCAGAAATCCTGGCAACGACCCACTCTCCCAGCCAGTTTCCCGGCCAGTACCATCGGCGCTGAGGGGCTTAACTGCCGTGTTCGGGATGGGAACGGGTGTGACCCCCTCGCTAGAGTCACCAGGATAGACTAGCTAACGCCAGCCCAGTGACCAGACACGGGTCCGGTCGCTTCTTCAATTGAAAGGGATCCACTCGGGTCCATATGATTGCCAGTTTTCAATTGCTGATTTCATCTGGATAATCATCAATCGGAACCCAATAATGAATAAAAAATGGTCAAGCCGAACGGCCGATTAGTACGGGTTAGCTGAAGCCATTACTGACCTTACACACCCCGCCTATCAACGTGGTGGTCTACCACGGGCCTTCTTACTTGCGTTGGGAGATCTCATCTTGGAGCGAGCTTCACACTTATATGCATTCAGCGTTTATCTCAACCGAACTTAGCTACCCAGCCATTGCCCCTGGCGGGACAACTGGTACACCAGAGGTTCGTCCATCCCGGTCCTCTCGTACTAAGGACAGCCCTCCTCAAATCTCCTGCGCCCACACCAGATAGGGACCGAACTGTCTCACGACGTTCTGAACCCAGCTCACGTACCGCTTTAATAGGCGA
>JBGOTQ010000544.1:0-3418 GCA_041476565.1 Terriglobia bacterium
CAATAACCGTGGGCATTTGTGGCCTTTTGAAAAGCCCACGATTGATTCAAGAGGCGAATCAATCGTGGCTACCTCTGCCATTTTCATACGTCCTGGTGACCTGAGATAGGTCATGGAGCACTTTTATGTCTTCTGATCGCTGGTCGAAAATCGAGGAAATCTATCACGCAGCCTTGAAGCTGGAGGAGAATCGGCGCGCGAGCTTCCTGGACCAGGCCTGTCAGGGGGACGAAGAATTGCGTCGGGAGGTCGAATCCCTGTTGGCTTCTGATGCGAAGGCGGCGGATTTCATTGAATCTCCTGCTGTCGAGTTACTGGCTCGGGCCATGACGGATGTGGACCTTTCCTCACTGATCGGGCGCCAACTCGGTATCTACCAGATTCTCTCGCCTTTAGGTGCCGGTGGAATGGGGGAGGTTTACCGAGCCAGGGACACACGGCTGAACCGCACCGTTGCCATCAAGATCTTGTCCCGACAGCTTGCTGAGCGTGCGGATTTGCGCCAGCGCTTTGAGCGGGAAGCACACGCTTTGGCCTCACTCAATCACCCTAACATAGCTTCCATCTATGGCTTGGAGGAGTCAAGCGACCTTCCAGCGCTGGTGATGGAGTTGGTCGAAGGCCCAACGCTGGGCGAACGGATCGCACAGGGCCCCATTCCGATCGACGAAGCCCTTCCGATCGCCCGCCAGATAGCCGAGGCGCTGGAGTATGCCCACGAGAAGGGGATGTTCCACCGGGACCTGAAGCCGGCCAACCTGAAGCTGACAGCGGAGGGTGTGGTCAAGGTGTTGGACTTCGGACTAGCCAAGGTCTTGGAAGGCAATATAGTGCCCGGCAACCTGGAAGACTCGTCGACGCTGGGATTAACATCCACACAATCGGGAATAATCCTGGGGACGGCTGCCTACATGGCGCCGGAACAGGCCCGCGGAAGCGCAGTGGACAAACGGGCTGACATCTGGTCTTTTGGAGTGGTTTTGTACGAGATGCTCACAGGCAAGAGACTCTTTGGCGGCGAAACTGTCAGTGACACGATGGCTTCGGTGCTGAAGGCAGAACCCAACTGGGATGCGCTGCCGGAGGAGGTTCCTGCGGCGATCCGAAAACTACTCCGCCGATGTTTGACGAAAGATCGACGAGAGCGACTGCAGGCCATTGGAGAGGCTCGGATTGAAATCGCAGAGTGCCTGTCAGCGCCGGGGGGATCGGTGGGAGAGGAAGCCGCCGGTCTTAAGCCTGGGAATAAAGGGTGGTGGCGTGAACAGCTAGCTTGGGTGCTGGCCGGCGCTTTTCTTGTTGCTGCCATCGTCGGCGCTGTTTCATACCTGCTCTTGGTCCGAGCCCCTGCATCTGCCGTTGTCTCTGGAATATTGCCGCCGGAAAAAACTCAATTCAATTTCGAGACGGATTCAGGCCCAGCGCTATCTCCTGATGGACGCACTCTAGCCTTCTCTCCTGTGGATGCAAGCGGAAAGACAATGCTTTGGGTGCGTCCCCTGGACTCGACCTCCGCCCGCCTCCTGCCCGGAACGGAAGGAGCGGACCACCCCTTTTGGTCGGCGGACAGCCGGGCAATCGGATTTTTTGCTGTCGGGAAACTGAAGACCATCGAGGCCTCGGGCGGACCCGTCTTAGTCGTGGGTGACGCTCCAGGTTCGACCGGTGGCAGCTGGAACCGTGAGGGGACAATCCTGTTTGCGGCAAATCTCGGTAAGGGTTTGTACCTGGCAGCAGGCTCACGTGTCGCTTCGGTCCCCGTCATCGAACTCGACGTGTCCAAACACTCATTTTACTCCTACCCGCATTTTCTGCCCGATGGAAAGCATTTCCTCTATTGGGCGGGAGGTGCTGATCCTGCGACTGGAGGGATATATTTTGCCTCATTGGACGGCAAGGAAAATAGAATCCTGATGTTGGTGAAGGGTGGCGACATCGGCTTCAATATGTATGCGTCTGGCTTCCTGCTCTACATTCACGACTCGACGCTGATGGCGCAGAGTTTTGACCCGGAGCGGGGGCTGCTCAAGGGGGATCTTTACCCGGTCGCGGAGCGGGTTATTCTCTTTGATGTATCTCAAAACGGGGTACTGGTCTATCAGCAGGGTGAATGGGGAGAGGGACGACGATTGGCGTGGTTTGACCGCGCCGGTAAAGAACTGGATGTGATTGGTGACGCAGGGCCTTATTTCCAACTGAGATTTTCGCCCGAGGGGTCCAAGCTCGCATTCGACATGGGTGCTCCGAACGGTGACATCTGGGTAGAGGAGTTAGAACGCGGTGTCCGGATGCGCCTCACCAACGATCCCGAGACTGACAAAGGCCTTCCCGTATGGTCGCCGGAGGGAAGGCGGATCCTCTACGGCGCCACCTCTGGCCGGGGTCGGCTCGGCATCTACCAGATACCTTCCAACGGGGTTGGCGGCGAGGAGTTGCTACTGCCGGCGGAGAGCTTCCCTCAGCAAATATGGCCTACGAGCTGGTCTCCCGACGGCAAATTCATCCTTTACTCGCGCGGCAGTTTAGATACACTTGTGTTCGCTCAGATTTGGGTGTTGCCGCTGGTCGGCGACCGCAGACCGCGCCTGTTTATGCAAACCCCGGTGGCATCCTATGACGGGCAATTTTCTCCCGATGGCCGATGGGTGGCTTACAGCTCCAAAGAATCCGGCAGAGAAGAGGTTTACGTTGTGCCGTTCGACGCCGCCAAGGTCTTGATCACAAACCCCGGATCCGCAAACGCCAACACAGAAGGCAAATGGCAGATTTCAGCCAACGGAGGTAGTTTCCCCAGATGGCGGAGGGACAGCAAGGAAATTTTCTACCTGGCCCCGGGTGGGCAGATGATGGCAGTAGAGGTTGCGGAGAAAGGCAATAGCTTGGAAGTTCGGAAGCCGGTACTGCTTTTCAAGGCAGCGGCAAGCTTTTCCCTTGCGCCTTATGACGTGGCCCCGGATGGCAAACGGTTCATCATTAACACCAAGAGTCGAAATGACAACACACCGCTCACCCTGGTAGTGAACTGGATGGCACGATTAGGTCATTGAGCCATGAGTCTAACATTTGGGAGCAAACTGGGTTCTTACAACCTACTGGACCCATCGGCTCTGGAGGCATGGGGCAAAGTGTAAAATGCCAAGGATTTTCGGTTAAGTACTGCGTTTCATAAATACGATAACCGACGCGCCGGGTCAGAGACCCGGCCTACACCGTTATAGGCCGCGTGCCCTCACGCGGCGCCTATTCACTGGAAGAGACCGTTGAGCACCGCAATAGATTTCACTGCCTGTTGAGACCTGACTGATTAGTCGAAGCGGGCGGCCACCAGTTGTCTGCCGGCGGCATCAACTTGAACGCGAATGACTTTGGCAGCAGTGGTATGGATACGCCCAAAGAGGATACTGGAGGTAATCGTTAA
>JBGOTQ010000545.1:0-3390 GCA_041476565.1 Terriglobia bacterium
CTGCAGGGATAGTGTAGATGTCAAACTCGCCATTCCGTTCTCCGCAGAAGGCCAGGGTTTTGCCGTCCGGCGACCAGCCGTGCCAGTAGGACGGGCCAAGGGCCGTGACCCGGCGGGGTGTCCCGCCAACGGCCGGCAGGATATAGATGAGCGACTCGTCTCCCCGGGATTGGTCACTGATAGCTAGTTGTGTCCCGTCGGGCGAAAGGCCATGGTCGTTGTTGCAGTGCAGAGCGAATCCAGTATCGAGCGGCTGAGGCTCACCACCAGCGACTGGCAGCTTGTAAATGCGACCACCGCGATTAAACAAAAAGTACTTCCCATCGCGCGACCAATTGGGTGCTTCAATATGATCGCGAGTGTGGTAAACCACGCGCCGATCCCCCTCAATCGGAACCTTTTCCAGTGTGCTTTCCAGCACAGGTTTTCCTGGTGCTTTGGGTCTGCCGCTTGTCATTTCGACACGTGAGAAAACAGCCTTCTCAAGAGCGTTGTTGTCGTGGGCGCAGACGCCAAGTCCAATGTAGAAGGGTTCACTCAACTTGAGCTTAAATGAACCACCCGCCGTGCGAGGCGATTCGCCTTCCCGCGCAATTGACATGAAGACATAGTCGCCTTGTTTCTCGATTTTGATTCTTCGCGGCGCCGACACGTTGGATTGAACCTCGTTTGTGGTATCGCCTCGCGCCTCCCGGCATTGAATCGAGGTGAGGCCTTCTCCATGGACAACAGCATCTACATAAGGCGAATCCGGATCGAGGTTTTGGCGGATGATCAGGCACGCCTTGCGGTGGGCGTTACCGCCAGTGCCGATCCAGTGGATATCTGCTGCGAGCGAGACATCACCCGACATTTTCTTCCAGACAAAATGAAGAGCATCTGTGGCGAACCACATATTCTCTCCGCCGCCTGCAACCAGGTAACTCTTCTTGGCGGCATCGTATTCGACCGAGCCAGTTTTTCCGATCATACCGATGTCGCCATGCTCCTCGAAGAGACCAATCCCTGAATTCCGGGAAGAATTGAATCCTGCCTGATAAAGACTGCTAAGAGTTAACAGAAACAGTAGGGTTGGTGTAAGGTATTTCATATCGGGATCAGGGAACCTCCAGATAGGGATTGACACGAATCGTTTAATTTTCACTTACCTGCATTAATGTTCTTCCCCTCTCGTGGGGCTAATGCTGCAAAAGAAGCAGAGGATTCTTACCCCCAAAGATCGCCAGTCTTGACCGGCTTCCCTTGAAGTTTCAAATAGTAAAAGAGCTGGCCTTTATGCTGCTTCAAGTGATCTATCATCTGTAGCAATCGGTGCCCCAAAACCATCTGGCTTGAGTCCCACGGGACAGGCGTCGGCTTATGAGCAAGGTCTTCCTTGCCGCATGCCGCTAGCATTTTGAGCGCGAGTTCCTTGTCCTCACGCAACAATCGTCTCGCTTCGGCGGCGTTCGCAACCGTCGGCATTTTTTCGGCCGGCGGCATCATCTCCTCCGGTGATAGCTTGCTGAAATCCATGCCTTCAGGCAATCCCCAGTCACCCGTGCTGACGCCTCGGAAAGCCGCTCCACAACCATCCGCGATATGCTTGAGGAGCTGGCCGGTAGTCATCCAATTGCTTCCCGTAGAAGGCTTCCACTCGAGGAACCCGTCATCCACCAAGGCGAGTAGTTTCTCTGTGACCGAGTACGAAGACTCGACCTCGGCTTTGAGCAATTTTTTCCACTTCATAACGTCTCCTTTCTTACCCTATTCTGAGCATATCATCACGTCCATATGCCTTATGAAAACAAGAAAACTGATGTCCGTGCTGAGAGCCCTTGGCCGGAAAACATGGCCAGTTCGGTTCTGGTACTTGGATATGAAGACACCGCTTCGATTCTCAATCTATGATTGCGCACGTTGAGTCTCTCTGAATTGAGGTAGATTCGAAGCGCATCGGAGCAAAGTCATGGGCCCTAGTTTTCATTTAATCTTCTATGAAAATGCGGTTTTGGGTGGAGGGTCGCGCTCCGTCGCGACCGCGGCCCCGACGAAGCGGGGCCCTCCAGCATTTTCATCCGCGGTGGTGAGCTTGAAAAAGTCATGGGTCACTTTCATGAAAATCCGAGTTTTGGTAGCCACGCCGACCGTTTTTTTCTGGGAGGCGTGGGCTTTGGTTGTTAGGAAGAAGCCCACGGTTCGCGGCGACTGCTGTCGCCATTACGCTCACCGTGGCTACCCCTTCCATTTTCATCTCGAAAAATGTCCAAACCCCAGGGCCCACTTCGTGGGCTGGATGTCATTTTCAGTGGCGGGGTGGCTGAATCCCCGTATGACTACTTCTGGTTCTCAGTAACTATGGCGCTATTTTTTCACAGCTTCTGACGAATTAAGGGAGCTTAAATCAGTGTTCAAGCTCCAGCATTCCCAAGCGCCAAGGGATCTCCCCGTAATTCTTTCCCACTCGTTCCAGGTCATTCACTCCCTGAAAGAGGAATCTCAAGTCCTTGAGAGCTACTTCAAGTCGTTCGTCACACCCCCACCGAATCAGTTCCCCGTGGCTGATGGAATCTGTCCAATGTTCAGCCGTCTGACGGACGTTGCTCATCGATGCAAAGGCTTTGTCTTTATCTGCCGCCAAGGGACGCCACTCGGAGTCCAAGCTATCTGCGGTGTAGGCTTTGAAATATCTCCAGCCCTGTCCGCCCCGTGCTTCCACTAGCGTCAGGTACATGTTTAAGTCCCTCAACTTATAGGTGTGACTGGCCTCAAAAATATCGCCCTGGATCGCCAGATCAGGCGATGACCAACCAGACGGGAAATTCTTCAAGAGCGTCTGCTCACGCCACATACGTCCATCCAGCGTCGTAAAGAAAAGGTATGCTTTGAGGTCATCACAAATGATCCAGAAGTCCAGCCCGCTATTGCCTTCTGCCGGCCTCGCGCCGAGCGGCCTAAGCGGAGTCCAGGAACCCGGGTCTGCAATGTTCGTCGTTGTCGAGTAGGCAGCCTGATACTTCGGGCTCCAATTCTCGTCGCTCGCCTGACAAATAAGATACCACCTCTGATGCGGAGTGAAGTAGAAAACCTGTGGAGCACAAAAGTAGCCGTTGTAGCATTGGAGTAGCTGAAACTCTGCCATTGCTGCGCGATTCCATTCCGGAAACGACAGATAGACGATAGCGTGCGTCCGCTTCCGTCCCCGCATGGTACAAAACAAATGCCAACAGTCTTTGTACCGCACGATGGACGGATCCTTTACCGAAATCCAGTCTTCATCTTTGCCCTGCTTAGGTTGAAGGATCGGGGAAGCACAGGTCCATCTGAAATTTCCTGTCAACCTTCCAGTAACCTGGTCCATGGGAGTCGAAGTACTCTGGGCCACGCCGGTCACCATACTGGCTGCCCATA
>JBGOTQ010000546.1:0-3388 GCA_041476565.1 Terriglobia bacterium
ATTCATGAACGACTTGTGACCAGTGTGTTAACTTTTTTGTTGTTTTATTAATGAATTCGAATTGAAGTTGTTTTATCCTGAGGTCGAATCAATTGCTGACCAAATTTGAGACTCCAGGGAGGGTTTCAGATGGCTCAGCGTCTATTCCTCTCGGCTTTCTTCAGAGTCACTGTCGTCATCACGGTCTGCTGGCTACTTCAGTCGACTCCAGCGCCCGCCTCTCCGCCAGTTAGGTTTAGTCTGATCGAAGGCCATTGGATTGTCATTCCTGTAAGCATCAAAGGTTCCGGACCTTACGACTTCCTCCTGGATACGGGGTCTAATAAATCGATTCTGGATCCACTTTTGATCGGCGAGCTGGGTGGAAAAGTGATCGGCCGAAACCGCCTGGTGACGGCTGCAGGGTCAATGCTGGTGTCGAGTTACCGCCTGGAAGATTTTCAGCTTGGCCCTCAGCATGTTGAGTACATGGATGTGCTGGCTCACCCCGTACCCGCTAACGGGGGTCTCCAGATCCGCGGGATTCTAGGGCAGGATTTCCTCGGAAGGTTTAACTTCGTCCTGGATTACAAATCAAGAACCATAACCTTCGAGGAAGACCAGGAGTTCGCGCGGAGCCTCAAAGGTGGGGTCTACAGCCTCCTGGACTCTGCACAGAGAAGGCTTGTCCAAATTCCTCCCCAGTCTGGTGAAAGCCGCCCGTCCCTTTTTGTCCTGGATTCAGCAGCCGAAGGAGTCGTTCTGTTTGGCGATGACTTCAGAGGCTTGGGTTTCGATCTAAACTCCGCAAGCAACGTTGAGCAATTACAGACTGTGATGGGTCGTGGCTTCGTCAGCCGTGGGCAGTTTCGCTCTTTCAAAGTTGGCGACACCACTTTAATGAATCTTCCCGTTCGCTGTGCGCATATTGAAGAACCAGCGAATGTCCGGACAGAAAACGGCTTACTGCCCACCGCTTACTTCCAGTCCATTTACTTTAATAATGTCATGAGATTCGTGGCCTTTAACCCACGGTTCGAGAACCGCCCACAAGCCAGGGATAAGTAATTCCATCCTCCATCATCTTCGGCTTTCTGCCTCTATTCACCTAAACGAAAAGGCATCCAATTTCAGAAATGGAGGCTCTGCGAGGTTCATCTGCGTTCCTGTGGCGCAACAGCAATTGACGGTGGAAGTACCGCTTTTGAATGATCCACATAAGTGGTATTCATTCCGTTCTTTTCTAGTTTAAACTCATCCACAACACTTCCATCTACCGAATAAGCCGTGAATAGCAGATGGTCCGACGAGACTTCGATGACTTGGAAGAATTGGCTTTGGGCAATGGTCTTGGCCATCAATTCCCGGTGCAAATCATGAAGCGAGTACATCTTGGGTCCACAGACCGAGATTGCATAAACGATTCCGGGAGCCGAAGGGTCGACAATCTGTTCTCCTGCGATTTTATGCGTCCGTCCATAGGCGTGATCGTGTCCCTGGAGCACTAAATCCACATGATTCTTTTCGTAAAGAGGAGCCAGCGCTGCTCGCATCTCAGCGTAATTGCGATTTTTGGCGATAGAAAAGATGGCTTGATGTTGTACGATAATCGTCCACGAGTTGAGATTGTTACCCAGTATTTTATTCAACCATTCGAGTTCCTTCTCTTGAACGCGCTTTCTCGCACTCGTTTCGAAATCCTCATTGGCAAAAGCATTCACGTCCAGGAACACCAAACGAACCCCCTGATAATCGATGAAGTACGACTGCGACTTGAGTTCTTCCGCGTCAGGTCCATTGTCGGGTAGCGCGAAATGATGGCTCCAGAGGGGTGAGGCGCTTAGGACCAACTTCGAATCCGGTTTTCCGGGAATCCTGTGTAAGTCATGATTCCCCGGTACTGGAAGACTCGGCACGTTGGCGCCTATAAAACCCAAGGCCTCACACCATTCCCCCCAAAGAGAATCATCATACCCTTCGTTGACAAGGTCCCCGGCATGAACCAGGAAGCGGGCATCGGGTGCTGTGGCATAAGCTTTGCGGAAGGTTCGCGAACACATGGATTTGATATTGTTTTGGGCATCGCCCAAATAAATGAAGCGGAAGGGTTCAGCTTTGTTTGTAGCCGTTCGAAAAGTGTTCCATTCACTCCAAGTCTGGCCATCACCCACTCGATAACAGTATTTCGTGTCTGGCTCCAGGCCTGTGAAATGTGCGGCATAATGGCCAACAAGTTTTCCGTTTCCTAAATCGTCGATTGTGGTCGTCCCTTGAATCGTGGCAACGTCTCTTACAAAACCGGGGTCAGCGACAAGCTTTGTGATTTGAGCTTGGGCTGACTGCAGCGGAGTCGCTGTCCGCCAAGTGACCGCTTGTGTTGTGGCGGGATCGCCAGACCAAGTCAAAATAATACGCGAGGGAATGACACTAGGTTCGGCAGGTGGAGCGGGTTCGCTATGAAGATAAACGAGTGGGAAAAGAAATAACAACGCAAACACCGAACCTGAGAAACACTTACAAAAGCGCTCTACCATGGATCACCTCAAGAGAGAAAATATATAGAATGTCTGAAAACCCAGGGGGTATTATGACCGGTTGAGCTGACACGTTTCCCGTGGAGGCCCAGAAATCTTCCGGCCAGCAGAGAGTCTGATACTGTGATCTCGTCAAAGGCTGGATGGCGGCTCGACCCAACAGCAGGCCTGGGCTAAGACCCGGGCCTGCTGTCTGATTGAGGCACTAGAACTGGACACGAACCATGAACTCTATCCGGCGCGGAGCTCCCAGTCCGACGGCTCCTGTGTTCAGGATCGAAGTGATCCGGCCGAAGTCGGAATTCGAGAGATTGCCTGTCGGAATATCGAAAATCGGGTGGTTGTACAGGTTGAAAGCCGAGGCGCGGAAGTTCAGATTAAAACGCTCGTTGATGGCGAACCTCTTTTCAAGCGCTGTGTCGATTTCGTAGTAGCCCGGTCCCCGGCCGATGTTGCGGCCCAGGTCGCCCCAGGTGTTCTGGGCTGGCACCGCAAACGCGTCCGGGTTGAACCAGTTGTCGATGGTTTGGTTGGCCGGATAGATAGACACGCCGGGCACCAGGTCCGGGCGCTGGCTGCTGGTATTCCCGTCCAGCATCTGGCTGGCTTTCCGCTTGAGGGTGACGTTGACGGGTTGGCCCGTATTTGCCGTAATGATGCCCGAAATCTGCCAGCCGCCAAGGATCTTCGCGGCCGCGCCGTTGGTCAGATAGTGGCGTCCCGGGCCGAAGGGAAGCTGGTAGACCGAGTTCAGGGTCATCGTGTGGCGGAAGTCGAAGTCCGAGGCACTACGATCGCAGGCTCGGCAGCTCTGGTTCTGGTAACTTGTTGTCTCGCCCGCTCCGCACGACGCGACGGTGATGACGTGCGACAAC
>JBGOTQ010000547.1:0-3290 GCA_041476565.1 Terriglobia bacterium
CGCGAACCTGGTTCGCAACAGGACTCCCGTCCTGGTCAAGCTGACCAATGGGGAGGAGATCTCTGGTTGGATTGAATACTATGATCGCAGCTTCATTCGGGTGACCCGGATGCACCAGCCGAATGCTTTCATTTACAAGAACCAAATCAAGTACATTCAAGAGGCTCGATGAACGAGAGGCGATACCCGCGACTAGCCGCAGACATTATCATCCGACTATTTCAACGATCGCTACTGATTGGAATGCTCCTTTAGAATCTTTACCAGATCTCTAGAGAATGAAGACCGGGGTAGAACCGTATTGCAGCCTGCCTGGAGGGCTTTCTTCTTCAGATCTTCCTGGACGTGGGAAAAGAAGCCAAGAACTGGAACTCCGATCAATTGCGGGTCGGATTTGATATTCTGAATGGTTTGTATAGGGCTTGTCGCTGTTTCGTTCAGGTCGACGATGACAAGGCTCGAAGACTCAGTCTTGATCCGACGAATCAACTCCTCACCTGAGTTCAGGATTTCTACTGGGATTCCCGACCCTTTTCCAGTAGCACGAATTTTCTCGACAAAAAACAGATCGTCAACCAGGGCGAATATTTTCTTCAACATCGCATGTCCTGTTTCGCAGTTGAATTCAGTCATGGCGGCATCACCTTCCTTGGTGGCGCTGATCGTTCACAAGGATTAGGGTTCCTATCATAAGAGTACCCCACGACCTTTTCAAGTTCACCACCGCAAATGAAAATGCTGGAGGGCCCCGCTTTGTCGGGGCCGCGGTCGCTTGATCCAGGAGTTCGCCGCGACGGAGCGCGGCGACCACCCTCAAGTGCGCATTTTCATGAAAGTGCCCCATGACTTATCTCAGGTCACCACGACGTATGAGAATGCCAGAGGTAGCCACGATTGATTCTCCTCTTGAATCAATCGTGGGCTTTTCAAAAGGCCAAAATGCCCACGGTTATTGCCAAGAGCGCAATAACCGTGGCTACCAAAACTCGTATTTTCATGAAAGGATACCAGTCTTCGAGAAATTCGGAGAGCGGAGTACGGCTGGAACGAGGACGAAAAAGCCTACAATGGCTCCTCCGCTGTTCGCAACGCCAATTCGATTTCTTCTCTGGTCACCACGTCCCTCTCGCATTGTAGAGCCTTCGCTAGGAGGGCCTTGGCAGCGGTCCCTCCGATCTTTCCCAGAGCCCAGGCTGCGTGCTGGCGGACCAGGGGTTCAGGATGGCCCACGGCCTCCTGCAAAGCCGGAATCGACCGGGGATCAGCGCTGTTGCCTAGTGCCACAGCGACATTGCGGAGAAACCCCCGATATCCTGCTCGCCGGATCGGGCTGTGGCGGAAACGCTCTTGAAATTGCAGTTCGGTAAGCCCAATTAATTGGGCCAGAGCAGGCGCGTAGTTATCCTGATCCGGGTAGAATTCAGAATCCTGGCTCGGTTGGGAGAATCGATTCCAGGGGCAAACATCCTGGCAATCATCACAGCCAAAAATGCGTGTTCCAATCGAGGCACGGAACTCCCGGGGGATTGGGCCGCGTAATTCGATGGTCAAGTATGAAATGCAGCGTCGTGCGTCCACAACGTAAGGTGCCACAATGGCTCGCGTCAGGCACACGTCGATGCAGCGATGACATATTCCACAATGATTCTTCGATTCCTGATTGGATTCCAACTCCAGTTGGGTCAATATCTCCGCCAGGAAAAGCCAGGAACCCAGCTCTTGGGTGATCAGGTTAGAGTGCTTGCCAATCCAGCCCATCCCGCTCAACTGGGCCCAGGCTTTTTCCATAATGGGTCCCGTGTCACAATAGGCAAGTCCCCAGGATGCGGGGCTCGTGTCAAGTATCCAGTCCGCCAAGCGGTTTAATCGATCTTTGAGGACCAGGTGGTAGTCCTTCCCCCAGGCATAGCGGGAGACCTTTCCATGGAGCGACGATTCGGAATGAACGATCGGGGTGTAGTAATTGACTCCCAGGGTGATGATGGACCGGGCTTGGGCCAGAACTCTTGAAGGGTCAAGACGTCGCTCAGAGTCCCTGGCCATCCACTGCATCTCGCCATGGTTCCCTTCGGCGAGCCATTCTTCGAGACGGTTGCGGTCATCCAACCGCTCGACGCGACGCATCCCGACTTTGTTGAACCCTAGCTCTAGGGCTTTCTCTTTGATCCGCTGAGTCCAGCCCTGCACTTCAAGCCTTGGGGTGAGCTTTGTCATACTGTTCCATTAAATGGCCGATGGTCAGATGGATGTACTTTTGCGTGGTGGAAAGATTCTGGTGTCCGAGCAGCTCTTGAATCGACCGCAGGTCTGCACCCGAATTCAGTAGATGGGTAGCAAAGGAATGGCGAAATGCGTGGGGGCTGACTTTTTGATTTAGGCCGGTACGCCTGACATATTTCTCAATGAGCCTGGCGATTGACCGCGGCGTAATTCGGGTGCCAAGATGATTCAGACACAGCGGAACCTTTTTCTCCCCGGTATGACGCGCTCCGCAGGATTTTCGCTCGTCGAGATAGGTTCTGAGGGCATCCCGACAAGGCAGCCCAAAAGGAACAATGCGTTCCTTGCGGCCTTTGCCTCTTACCAATACAAGGCACTCTTTGAAGTTAACGTCCTCCACGTTGAGGCCTGATAATTCGCTGACCCGCACGCCGCAGGCATAAAGCAGCTCAAGAATGGCGCGGTCGCGCCGTTCCAACGGCTTGGAGAGGTCTGGGGATTCGATGAGCCTGACCACATCATCAACGGTTAAGCAGTTAGGGACTTTTTGGGGAACCTTGGGTAAACGCACGAGCTTGGCTGGATTCTGTTTCAACAATCCTTCACGACACAGGTACTTGCACAGGGATCGAATGGCGGAAATTTTACGCGCCATAGAGGACTTCTCCAACTTTTGATCGTGCAGGTGGCCCAGAAATTCCCGAATAATTAGGTTGTCCAACCTGTCCATGGAATATGGGGGACGGCTTCCATCGGCTTCGGAAGGGGTCAGATAGTTGTAAAACTGTTCCAGATCGCTCAAATAGTTTCGGTAGGTGTGGGGAGAAACATTCTTAGCCTTCAAATACTCTGAGAATCTTCGCATGGCTTCTTTCATGAGTTCATTATAGAGACTTGCAGAATATTGTGACACCGCCCCCTCACCCCAATCCCTCTCCCCCCGGCGGGGGAGAGACCTCTGAGGTGATAAGTCAAGTATTATTTGCACAGGAAAATGACAATTTATTCACAAGCGGTCTCCGTGGTTGTGAGGGACAATGCCTCTCCCAGGGGAGAGCCGCGATGCTGCA
>JBGOTQ010000548.1:0-3269 GCA_041476565.1 Terriglobia bacterium
AACTACAACCCGGTCTGGAATGATCCATCCCCGCTGATCGAGCATCTCAATGATGATTGCCTTCTGCCCTTCTAGCCGGAAGGGGTTGATGGAATTCAAGAGGTAGACGTCGGTCTCTTCGGTGATTTCCTTCACCAATCTCATGGCTTCGTCGAAATCACCCTCGATCTGCAGGGTCAGGGCTCCGTAATCCAGACTCTGCGAGAGCTTTCCGTAAGCTATCTGCTGGTCGGGGATGAAGATGACCGCTTTGAGTCGAGATCGAGCTGCATAAGCCGCCATAGAAGCCGATGTATTGCCGGTGCTGGCGCAGGCAACTACCCTGGAGTTCATCAGGCGGGCCTGAGTTACTCCTGTCGTCATGCCGTTGTCCTTAAAGGATCCAGTCGGATTCAAACCCTGGTGTTTCAACCAGAGCTTTTTCAGACCGGTGTATTCGGCGCAACCCGGGGCATCAAATATCGGAGTCTTGCCTTCCTGCATTGTGACCACCTTAGTCAGATCGGAGCAAAAGGGCAGGAGCTCTCGATAGCGCCAGACGCCGCTCATGTCCAGGGGGTCATCTGACAGACGGCGTTGTCGGAACTCTCGTTTCAGCGCTTCAGGGTCTGAGATTTGAAAATCATAGACCACATCCAGCAGTCCCCCACAACTTGGACAGACATAGGCCTTGCTAACGGCGGGCAGAATCTTCTGGCAATTCTCTTCAATGCATTTCAGCTGCGCAGGCATAGCGTAAATCTAATTGAAATCCCTTCAAAACACAACTGCTCAACTAAAGGGCGTTAGGACAGGCCGCAGGCGCTTCAGATCCTGAGTATGCTTGAAAGGGAGGGAGATGGAAGCGTCGATTCTGAAGCATGGTCCTCCAGTGGGTCAACTCGCTACTACGGTTTACGCAAGGGCCAGGGGAGCAACGGTGGTGTTCCCAACTTCAAATGGACATCGGCATTCAGAGTCATGTCAGAAAAATCGCTGGCCAGAAATTTTGGATAACCAGCAGCGGCTATCATCGCAGCGTTATCGGTGGACAGAATGGGGGACGGAAAGTAGACCGGTAAATCGACTTCTCGGAATGCCGCAGTGAAACGGGCGCGAAGCTGACTGTTCGAGGCAACACCACCGGCAACCATGATGGTGCGAGGGCACAAAATCTTCGCAGCTCGAAAAACTCGGTCGAGCAAGGTCTCCACTACGGTCTGTTGGAAGCTGGCGACCAGATCATAGACAGGTTGGGGAAGATGATCCAGGAAGTCAGGGTCGTGCTGACAGGTGCGTATCATCTCCAGTTCCTCCGAGAGGTTGGACCGAACATAACGCAGGACCGCGGTCTTAATTCCTGAGAAGCTGAAGTCAAGTCGGCCATCACTGATCTTAGCCGAGGAGAACCGGACGGAGTCGGGACTGCCTTTCCTGGCCAGCCTGTCGATCACTGGCCCACCCGGATAACCTAGGCCCAGTAATTTCGCCACTTTGTCAAAAGCCTCTCCCGCCGCATCGTCTCGAGTCCGCCCGATCAATTGAAGGACCCCAGTGTGCTTATCGTCGGTTGCCAGGCGCTCGACATAGAACAGGCTGGTGTGCCCACCCGATACAACCAGCACCAATGATGGATAGAGACGATTCCATTCGGACCAAGGAAGCGGTTTTTCCGCCGCCTCCCCAGCCATTTGCAGGGGGACAGAATAGATGTGCCCTTCAAGGTGATTGACCGCCACCAGTGGCACCTTCAGGGCATAACTGAGAGCTTTCGCGTAATTGATTCCTACTAACAGCGACCCCACCAGGCCTGGGCCCTGAGTGACCGCAATACAATGCAGGTCTCCCTGAAGAATCCCTGCCTCCTCAAGAGCCCTACTGACAACATACGGGATGTTCTGCAGATGGTGGCGAGAGGCTAACTCCGGTACGACGCCCCCATACTTTCGGTGAACTGACACCTGGGAAGCCACAACATTCGAAAGGATATGACTCCCATCTCTGAGAACCGCTGCAGCAGTCTCGTCACAAGAAGACTCGATTCCTAGGATCAAATGCGACATTACCGGAATCCCCCGATTCAAACCCTCTCCCCTGAAATGCGGCCAAGGGGTGTGCGACAAATTTCCGGGACCATTCTGCAAGCGGCTTCCTTCCACGTACAGTTGGCGGTCTGTAAGCGGCTAACGGATACATAATACGGATGCTCCGTCATCCGCCGCGATCGATGCGCAGCATCAGCCTGTCAGGCGCTGATTTGTCGCATGGACCCCAAAGCCGCGGATTGGTTTGACCAACAGCAGAGATTCTGCTAAATTATTGATTTTCGATTTAGTCATCAGGAGGTATTTATGGCGGCTCGCTGCGAAATTTGTGGGAAAGGACCACTATTTGGAAACAATGTCAGTCACGCCCATAATGTTACAAAAAGACGCTGGAATCCCAACCTGCAAAGAGTTCGGGTGGTAATCAGCGGCATCCATAAGCGAGCCAGGGTGTGCGCTGCCTGCATTCGCGCCGGCCGGGTCGTTAAATCGCATTGATTCACCGTCCTTTTTGATGCGAAAGCGCTCTAGCGCATGGGTTGACAAGCCAACCTTCGACCTTCTCATGATGAAGCTGGTTTGCCCTTCCACCCCAGAGTTTTCACCCAGTCCTTAACTATAAACGGTTATTCTGCCTCCGCAATTACGTCGATCTCGATAGAGGAATTCCTTGGGAGCCTGGATATTTCCACGGTTGAGCGTGCCGGCGGGTTCTTCGGGAAGAATCTGGAATAGACGGCATTCACCTTGGCAAAATCTTCCAGGTTCTTTAAATACACTGTGCATTTTACCACCTGGTCCAGCGAGGACCCTCCCGCAGATAATACTGCTGACAAATTCCTCATCACTTGTTCAGTCTGGGCCTCAATCCCGCCGCCAACCACCTGCCCCGTCACGGGGTCCAGTGCAATCTGTCCCGAGAGGAACAGAAAACCTCCTGCTCTTATTGCCTGCGAATACGGGCCAACAGCCGGTGGCGCTTTCGGGGTTTGGATCACGGTCCTCATCAAGGGGTTTCCTTCCGTTGAACAGTCCTGCGCAGATCTCCAGGTCTCACTGCCACTCTACCTCGTGGACACCTCGGATTTTCTTAATCGAATGGACGGCCTTCTCCAAATGCTTGAGGTCGGCGATCTCAATGGTCAGATGAATCATTCCGCGATGATCCTCAAATGTCTGCGCTTCGATATTTTTGATATTGGTTTGGGTGTCGGAGATTGTAGAAGTGATCTCAGCGAGCAGTCC
>JBGOTQ010000549.1:0-3268 GCA_041476565.1 Terriglobia bacterium
CATTACTGAGGATCTTTGGGGGCGTCTTTACATTGGAACTGGCCGAGGGGTCGACCGGCTCGAAGTGACAACAGGGCATATCAAACATTATACGTCCGCTGACGGGCTGGTCAACGGGGAGGTGCGAACTAGTTTCCGGGACCGGCAAGGCAGACTTTGGTTCGGTACCACCCGGGGGTTGTCGCGGTTTATCCCAGAGCCCGATTCGCCAGCACCGCCACCTCCTGTCTTGATTGGCAAACTCCATATCAATGGGGTAGCCTACCCGGTTTCAGAGCTGGGAGAATCAAATATCCCTGACCTTCGGCTGAGGACAGACCAGAACAATGTTCAGATTGATTTCTTTGCTTTGAGCTTCAGCCTTGGGGAGGTCCTTCGCTATCGATACCGATTGGATGGTGCAGACCGAGCTTGGAGCAAGTGGGCCGAACAGCGCAGCATTAACTATGCCAGCCTGCGACCGGGAAATTATCGTTTCCAAGTGGAGGCGGAGAATTCGGAGGGCAATACCAGCCCGCTGCCAGCCACCGTCAGTTTTATGGTTCTCCCCCCGATTTGGCGACGCTGGTGGTTTCTGGGGTTGGCCGCCCTGATAACAGGATCAGTCCTTGCCGGCGCTTACAACTACCGAGTGTCTTATCTACTCGAGATGGAAAGGATGAGGACACGCATTGCCACAGACCTGCATGACGACATCGGATCGAGCCTCTCACAGATCGCCATCCTCAGCGAAGTCGTCCGCCAGCGTCTGGGTCCCATAGAGGCAGGTATTTGCGAACCACTCTCCCGAATCGCAGATATCTCGCGGGAATTGGTGGATTCCATGAGCGATATCGTCTGGGCCATCAACCCCAAAAAGGATCTTCTCGGGAACTTGACCCCGCGTATGCGACGTTTTGCCAGTGACGTCTTTACGGCCAAGGGAATTGCTTTTCAGTTTCAAACCACCCTGCCAGAGCAGGAAATTCGCATTGGAGCTGAGTTGCGCCGGCAGATTTTTCTGATATTTAAGGAAGGCATCCACAACATCGTCGGGCATTCCGGCTGCACTTCCGCGAGGGTTGGATTTCTTTTTGATTCCGGATTCGTCATCCTGACACTCGATGACAATGGCAAAGGGTTCGATAGCTCCCAAGCTTCGTTGGGACATGGTTTGGCGAACATGCGCTCGCGGTCGGAACAACTTGGTGGCCAACTGACAGTCAGCTCACAATCGGACCTGGGCACGACGATCACGCTGAGAGTCCCGTTAAGGAGCAGTCGAATTCTGCGCTAGAATGGTTTACTACCTGTGTAGGTGGGGACTCCTTGGTTTTTCCTGATTAGACTACTGCACGGCCGGAGAAATAAAAGTGCCCGACAGAACGCCAAACTCGCCCGCTTCCCCCTCACGGTTCTCGGGGACCATCAAGGTGGCCATCATTGAGGACGAGCGCCAGATCCGGGAAGGCTTGTCCGTCCTGATCGACGGCACCGAGGGGTATTGTTGTCTGGGCAGCTACCGTTCCATGGAAGAGGCGCTGCCCCGAATTGCTTCGAATCCCCCCGATGCGATACTCGTTGACATTGGTCTGCCCGGCATGTCGGGCATTGAAGGAATCCGCCTGTTGAGAGATCGCCATCCCGAGGTACAGGTACTGATGCTGACTGTCTATGATGACGACGAACGGATCTTTGAAGCCATGTGCGCCGGAGCCAGTGGCTATCTGCTGAAAAAGACCCCTCCAGCCCGATTGCTGGAAAGCCTTAGAGAAGTCGTCAACGGCGGGGCTCCCATGTCTCCCGAAGTCGCACGGCGAGTGATAGCGCTGTTCCGCGATGTCCGACCTTCCGACCAGGCTGATTATCATCTAACTCCCCATGAAGTACGATTATTGAAGATGCTGGTGGAAGGTCATAACTACAAGACAGCGGCCGCCGAACTCAACGTCAGTGTCAACACGGTCTCCTTCCACATGAAACACATCTACGAAAAGCTGCAGGTACATTCCAAATCGGAAGCCGTCTCCAAAGCCCTGCGCAATCGGCTCTTCTCTCGCCCTTCATTCCTTTGAGGTCAGATTTCCACTTGTTCAGGTGGTGATATCTCACTGCGTTTCCTTTAATAATAGGCCATCCATCGACTCGTTTCAGGAAAGAGACAATCAGAGGAGATCACTACAATGACCTTCAACAGAAGATTAATCCTCCCCGTCATCCTGGGGGCGTTTGTAACACTCACCGTTCCAATGCTTGGTCAGATGATCGACAAGACCAAAGCACCCAATTCGATTAATGAAGGCATCTCGAAGTCGTTGACTGAGGAGAATGGCGCCGGCCGTGGAGATTTGACAACTCCGAACTCATCTGCGTTTGTCATTGGCCGCGATCCATTTCGCGGTATTCGTCGGGGTCGCCAGCTTTTTCAGCGCAAATTCGCACGACAAGAAGGCCAAGGGCCTATTGTGGGTGATGGTTCGGGACCCATTGATTCCAACCTGGCCATCGGTGCTGGACTGTCCGACAGTTGTGCCGGTTGCCATTCACGTCCCAGGGGATCGGCAGGATTCGGAGGAAACGTGGTGACCAGGCCGGACAGCCGGGATGCTCCGCACCTCTTTGGCTTGGGGCTTAAGGAGATGTTGGCTGATGAAATCACTGCCGATCTGAGGGCCATTCAAACCCAAGCCCTGGCTGGCGCGAAATCTGCAAAACGGCCAATTACTCGACGGCTTCTGAGCAAAGGAATCGATTACGGACGCATCGCCGCCAACCCGGATGGCACAATAGATACTTCCCAAGTACGTGGGGTTAACAGCGATCTTCGGGTTCGGCCTTTCTTCGCTCATGGCGGGACCATTTCGATTCGCGAGTTTGTGGCGGGGGCGCTCCAGAACGAGATGGGCCTTCAAGCAGTTGATCCGGATTTAATGCTTGCGGCCAATGGCGGAAGAATTGTTACACCATCAGGAATGGTGCTGGACGGAACACTGGACCACATCGAAGCTCCACCTACGGATAATCCGTCAGCCGACCCTGACCAGGATGGAGTGGCCAATGAGATACCGACTAGCCTGGTCGATTACCTGGAGTTTTACCTGTTGAATTACTTTAAGCCGGCGATCTATCAGCAAACCGACACGACTCGCAAAGGACAGCGGTTGTTCCGCCGCACGGGATGTGCGAGTTGTCATATCTCCGACCTGGTACTGAATCGCGATCGGCGTGTGGCGGATGTCGAGACCCTTTACGATCCGGTCAACGGAATATTCAATAACCTGTTCGCCAC
>JBGOTQ010000550.1:0-3224 GCA_041476565.1 Terriglobia bacterium
CCCTGGGCCATGATGTTGGAAACGAGCCCCATGTAATAAAGAACATCAATATTCCTGGGGGAACCCCGAAGAGCCCGATGCAATTCCTCATAGGCACGTGGTACCTGCCCCGTAACCATTTGGCTCCGAGCCAGCAAGATTCGAGCATCCACCATCCGAGGGTTGGCCCGTACGCACTGTTCGGCGATCCGGACCGCATCCCGAAGATTCCCGGCATAATATTCGCGGTATCCAGCTGTGAGGTCCTCAGCAGACGATTGAGCGAGAAATGCCTTGCCGCTGCCAAGAAGGAACAACGAAAAGAGAAGGGGAATAAGCGTTCTAGTAATCTGCAGATTCATGATTGAAGTCAAGCATATGGAAGAGTTAATGTTTATAGAACCACCATAAATCGGACTCGCTCCAAAGGAGCAACCCTTCCTATCCGAATCAATCTGTTCTCCTCCTTGAAATATGTACCATCCCGTGTCTATCCAGCAATCTTACATCCTGCCCCGCTGGGGCAGGAGACATCATACGCACGGGCGACTATAGATATTGCGCCTCGTTGAGGCGCTCCACTTAGCGAGCAGGCAGGCCCGTTAATACGGTCGAATCTCGATCTTCCTTAAGTACAATTGTTCTTTTTCGGTGCGCTTCTTCCTGACCTCTTCAAACCGTTGGGCCTGGGCCTCCTGCTTCGGGTCCTGGGTTCGCTGATAAACCACCAGCAGATTCAGATTGGCCAGGTAATTGTCGGGGTCGATCTGAATGCTCTTGTGGAATGCTTTCTCTGCCAGATCCAGTTCCCGCCTTCTCATCCGGATTTGCCCAAGTTCCGAATAGGCATCAGCATACTGGTCATTAGCTTTGAGGGCCAGTTCAATCCGCTGCAAAGCGTCGTCGAAGTTGCCTTCCTGCTTGGCGATACGAGCCAGGTAAAAATTGGCACCTGCGGCGGTGTTAGAGTCACTGGCTAGGGTTTCCATCAGGCGCTTCGCCAGGTCATATTGACCACTGGCATAGTAAGCCACCCCCAACGCGTATCGGCCTTGTGGATCGTTAGGACGCAATTCACAAAACTCTTGAAAATGGGCCACCGCTTCGCCGGGTTCCCTGGTCTTTAGGATGACATCTCCTAAGGCGAATTGGGCATAAGCATTGCCGGGGGCCAGATTGACGGCTTCCCGCAGAGCCTTTATAGCCTCGACGGGCAGGTCCTCTTCTATACAAAGGATTCCCCAGAAAAAATGGATAGCAGGATTCTTTGGATCCAGATCTCGCGCATGAGCTAAATAACCCAAAGCCCCCTTATTGTCTTTCTGTTTGTACGCAACGCGAGCCAACTCAAGCAGCAGCCCTGACGTGATGGGCTGACTTTCGGCCGCCTTCTCTAAAGTGACACGCGAGTTATCCAATTGCCCTTGCCGCTCGTAAATCAGGCCAAGCTGATGCAATGCACTGGGGGAAGCCTTGCTCTTACTCGCCAAACCCTCTAAGAGCATAATTTGAATGGAATCTGACCTATTCTTCTCCAAGGCTGGAAGAATAGAAACAATGTCCAGCTCATTCACGTCATCCTTGGACAACAGTTCTTTGGCCACCCCTTCAGCTTCTGAAACCTGTCCCTGCGCTGCCAGGCTTGCACAGCGGACGGCCAGTACCTGTGGGTTGGTTTGCAGAGCCTCAGGAAGCCGCTGAATGTGTTCGAGGGAGGCCCGATACTCCCAACGACCCAGAAACATCACAGCGAGCTGGTAGTGGGCTTCCTGATTGTTGGGATCCACCTTCAGGAGTCCTTCGTAAACTTCAATGGCTTTGGGCACTGCCGCGGGATCAACGGCTTGATTTTCTTGGTAGAGATGCCCCAGATTAAGGTAGGGGCTTTGGAATTGTGGAGATAGTGAGATGGCCTTGCGAAAATTGCTCTCTGCTTGGTGATACTTTTTTTCCTGGGCATCCACCACACCCAGAAAACCATAGAGACTGGCCTGCTGGGGGTAGCGTTGAATCGCTTTGGAGATCCGGGCTCGAGCTTCTGGAAGATTGCCCTGCTGGATCAATTGCTGAATCTGCATGAGCAATTGGTCAGGGGCGACCGACGTTGCCTGATTGGCACCGCGGACAACGTGGGCAGAACCCAGAGCGAAGACCAAGAGAAAGAATCGAAATGGGACCATCCGCTTATCATCACGGTCAATCTTCTTACATATACCATGTCTACAGTAAGTGGGTCAAAGGAGATGGAGATGTTAGGGATAGCTTTGAGAGTTTAGGTAGTAAGTACGGACCCTTCCTCAGCTGTATTCTCGTTTTTTTGCTTCTTCCAGAATAGTCTCGGTTGCAGTTGCCCCGATTCGCGTGACCCCCAGATCCTTCACTCGAAGCAGATCGTCCAGGGTCCTAATACCCCCTGCGGCTTTGACCTGAACTCCAGATGGACAATGCTCTCGCATCAGAATCAAATGATGGTCGGTAGCGCCCTTGTAAGAGTACATGCCATTGGGTTGCCTAACAAAGCCGTAGCCGGTAGAAGTCTTCACAAAGGCCACCTGGTGTGCCGAACAGATCTCACACAGCCTGATGACATGAAGGTCCTCGAGGTAATCATTCTCAAAGATTACTTTCATAAGGGCTCCCTGGCTCACCACCACCTGGTTGATGGCTTTAATCTCCTCTGAAACGTAATTCCAGTCGCCTCCCAAGACTTTTCCGATGTTGACGACCATATCGACCTCCCTGGCCCCCGCTTGGACAGTCGTTTCAGCTTCCTTCAGCTTGATGGCGGTCGTGCTGTTGCCGTGGGGGAAGGCAATCACAGCGCACACCCCCACATCAGAACCCTGAAGAATCTCATGGGCCATGAGGGTGGCATAGGGTTTAACGCAGGCAGTGGCGACAGAATATTTCCTGGATAGTTTACAGCCTTCTGCGATAGAACGATCCGTCATCGTAGGATGCAATAAGGAATGGTCGATCATTTTGGCCAGTTGTCTCAAAGTAATGTCTCCTGCCATAGTTCTCCCTTTCACACGAAACTGTTGTTTCCCGACTGATTATACAGGATTGAAAGCCCGGTTGAGAAGGTGCCTTGGTGGGAAGGTTAGGGCGATTGCATCTTAATTAGCTGGACATGGAGCGAGAAGTAGGGTATGAGATCGTGGGGTAGAGTCACTATTTAGCGAGGAAGGGTTACCCCATGAAGATAGAAGTCAGGCAGCAGGCTGGTTCAACAAAGGGTCTAA
>JBGOTQ010000551.1:0-3202 GCA_041476565.1 Terriglobia bacterium
CTATTTTTTCCTCAGCGGAAATTCTCTACCAGCATGAGTTCGCTGCCTTGGTGATCGATCTACGTGTATAGAATCCACCGACCCTCCGGGGAAGCTGCCAGGCCAGGACCGGCGGACTTTTCGAGGGTGGCGATCGGTTTGATTTTGCCGGTGGAAAAGCTGAGAAATTGAATGGAAGAGGATTTGGCAGCGCCTTGAGTCGGAAATAATTAGATCCCCTCATGGACAATTGCCATATTGGCATAATTGCTCAGGGATTCGAAAACTTGAGTCTCCTCACCGTACTCCACTGGAACTCTCCAAACGTTGATTTCAAAAAAGACTTTTCACATAGTAAAGGAATAGCAGGAAGGGCTGCCGGCCATTCCTTCCAAACAGTTCTGGAGCAATCATGCCCTTTTCCAACTGGTCATGCTGGCCTACAACCTCTGGCGCTGGATGAAACTGATGGCGGTGCCTCAAAGTCAAACGGGGAAAGGAGAAGCGACTTAAGAAGTGAAGGTCATCCAGTGGGAGGCAACACATCGACCCCAAGACCATTATTGGTGCGTGATCGGATCTTCTTCTCTCAGATTCTTCGTCGGTGGGATTAACGCAAAGATCTGCACCTAATTGACCAGCGATTCAAGCTTAACGGGGTTAGTATCAACACAAAAAACCTCCATTGCGCCGGCGGCTCGTGCGATAGTCACCATCATTAATCCGATGGATCCAACGCCGACAATCAATACCGAACGTCCCGAAACATCTTCCACCATGACGGTATGCATCATATTCCCTAACGGATCATGGATGACACCGATTCTGTCTCGTACCCTGGGGTCGCGCTTCCAGACATTGAATTCGGGCAAAACCAAGTAATCGGCAAAACATCTGTTGATATCAATTCCAATGATGTCCACCTTTTCGCAGTTATGCGCCTTCCCTGTGCTACAACAGTAGCAGTAGCCGCAACCGATGTGGCCTTCGCCGGACACCCGATCTCCCACTCTTACGTTAGAAACGGCGGTTCCGTCTTCCGCCACCTCTCCCACGAACTCATGTCCTATGATCAAACCGACTCTCATCCGACTTGCGGCCCAATCATCCCATGAATAGATATGAACGCCAGTCCCGCAAATCCCAGCTTTCCTGCTCTTAATCAGGACCTCTTTTGGGCCAGGAGATGGAATTGCAGCCTTTTCTGGCTCCATGCCAACACCAGGCTTTTTCTTCACCAAAGCGCACATTGAGTAATTTGTTCTCAAAGGAAGTCCTTTCTAGGCTGAGAAACAATCCTCAGGGATTGTGGTTCGAGAGTTGAAAGTGCTGACAGCAGAAACCCCCTACGACCGATACCGTGAGCCAAATCAATGAAACACTCGTAACAACATTTCTCTTGTGTACAAACGAAGCCGTGGCGCAATAAACACAGATACCCAAACATCAACCGGTTTAATTGTGTCATCAGACTTCCAATCCTCCCAGCTCTTGAAAACGCTTGACAACACGGACCAACTTTGAAGTTTCTTGCCAATCATCTTCATTCCGTTCGCTTTTGCATGCACGGATGAATTCCATGTCCTGGTCGAGGATCGCTTGCTCGTAAACCGTCTGGGGGTCCCAAGTGAATTGCAGATTTTCCCAAGTCGAATGAACGTAGCTGAAGCCGTCTGTTTCCACCGTATGCCTGTCACCCACAATGAGCAGTCGGCTGAGGGAGGACTTTGATGCGTAGCTGATCGAAATGGAAACCGGAGCGCCCCGAGGCAATCGGCCTAATAGAGAGACGCTTTGGGCATTTTGGACGGTGGGCACAGCTACACAGCCGACGGGTGTAATCTCCTCAAACCAGTCGATCATTAGATCCAATGGGTGTGCCGCATGGTGAAGGAGGGCATCATCCGTCCAACTCCGTTCCCGCAGTACAGGGTGGCGAATGTACACTACCTGCTGAATCCGACCGAACATTTCGGCCTTCATGCACTGCTTGATTTGCCGATAAGGCGCCAAATAACGACTGGTGTGAGCGCACATCAGGGTAACGGTTCGCTCCTGCGCTAGTCTTGCTAATCTCTCAGCTTCTTCCGGGCCTTGGCATGGAGGCAATTCCACCAGTGTGTGAAGGCCCAATTGGAGACATTCCCTGGCATGTTCAAAATGCAAAGACGAGGGAGAACAAAGGATTGCCGCATCGACCTGTTGAAGCACTTCCGCCAAGCTTTCTGTGAAGCCGGGGACATTATGAGCTGCAGCAAAGGCTGAAGCCTTCTCACGCTTGGGTCCCACTATAGCTGCAAGGGTTACCCCAGGCACAACCGCTAACTTCCGAGCGTGAATGGAGGCCACAGCTCCATAACCAATGATCGCAATCCTGGTTTTCATGATCCTTATGGGACAAACCGTCCTGCCAGGTAGTACAAATTACAGTATGGCCCCATTATTTCTGCTCGCGGCTTGCAACCACTGATGTAGGGACCCTGACTGCACCGTCTGAATCACGTGGCTTGACTCCCTGGGCATGATCCGAAGGTTCGATTCACTGCACCCACTTCTTCCAGTATTCGGTCTGGACCCTCCACCCATCCTGATTCTGTCAGCAGCCGACGGAGCGTTTTCTCCTGATCATCCGTAAGCGGAAAGAAGGGATTGCGAGAATATCCAGCCTTTCTTCCCCAGATCTTAAGGATGGACCGGTAAATCGCCAAATCACTGACGGGCCCGACCTGCTGATAAGTGTGGAGGTGAACAATCGGAAGAATCCTTTTCCAAAGGGCTAAGCCTCTTCGTGCATTGTTCTCGATCACGCAGGCCTGATACATGGCTGTGGCCACTCTCGGAACAACATTCAAAATGCCGCTGATCCAACCATGGGCTCCAGCCACTAATCCTTCGAAAGCAGCCAGGAACGAACCGTAAAAGATAGCCATCCGATCTCCCACCAAGTAACTCAGATCGTGAATAGGCTCCACGGTACCGTAAGTGGACTTCACCATGTGAAAGACATCTTCCTCGACCAGCTTGGCCACCTCCTGAGGGTTTAGATCCACGCAAGCGGAATTGGTCGGGTTGTTGTATAGCATGAGAGGCAGATCGACCGCGCGGCGGACTTGACGGAAATGCTCAATGACTGCAGGTTTCGGTGGTTTCTGATAATAAGGCAGAATGACGATGACGGCATCAGCACCGTTTTCGTGCGCGGCTTCGCAGAGCTGGATGGTCA
>JBGOTQ010000552.1:0-3202 GCA_041476565.1 Terriglobia bacterium
CACGTCTCGACAGGCAGGGTTGTTGCGCTATCTTCTTTGTGTCTTGGTGACTTGGTGGTGAGAACTCCGAGCTAAATTGTCGCCAACTCCTAAATTAGATCGTTGAGACGGAATCGATTGACAGTCGAATTGAAGCGGAATATAAGATTCGGAAAAGGTTCTGACAATATGATTAGGACTGTATAGTAAAGTGGGAAGTTTAAGAACATGAATGAAGCCATGATGATGTTGGAGGACCTTGAGGCTTTTCTGGGAATTGCCGCAAAACTGACCTCTTAAGATTTTCCCTCTATGATGATGTTGATGAAAACGAAATCCCTGCGAGAAAGGTATGAAAATGTTTATTCGAAATGCGACTTTAGTCTCTATGAAAAAGCACACTACCGTGAGCGCAATGGCTGGCTGGGTGCTGGGCGCAGCCCTGCTGCTCCTCGTGAGTTCCACGGCAGCGTTTGCCCAGCCCATAAGCGTGTGCCCTTTGAATCCTCATTACTTCCAGTACAAGGGCAAGCCGGTCCTCCTGATCACTTCCGATCATCACTACGGAGCGATCATCGACAGGGACTTTGACTTCGTCAAATTCCTGAATTACCTGGGAGAGAACGGCATGAATCTGACCCGGATCTATCCGGGCGGATACTTTGAAACGCCCGATGAGTTCATCCGGGAAAATCCATTGGGCCCCCGCCCCGGACGCCAGATACTTCCCTGGGCTAAGTCCACGCAAACCGGGGCGAATCCCACTCTAGCCGAACCTGGACAACCCTCCTACAAGTTCGATCTCGATAAATGGAATCCGGAGTATTTTGCCCGGCTGAAGGCTTTCGTGGAATTGGCGCGGCAGAAGGATATCATCGTCGAGGTCGCCTTCTTTAATCAGATGTACGAAGTCAGTTGGCCTGTAGTCGCTCTCTACCACGGCAACAATATCCAGAATGTTGGTCAGTACGAAGGGAAGGATTTTTGGCTGTTCAGCAGCGCCGATCCTCGCAATGCCGACGTCATGGAAAGGCAGAAAGCCTACGTCGCCAAGATCACCAGGGAATTGAATGGTTACGATAATGTGATCTTTGACATCTGCGATGAACCCGAACTGTGGACAAAGCCCGGCGCCCAGGTGGTGCCCTGGATTGTCGCGCTGAAGGATGCGTTCCTCGGCGCGGAAAGAGACCTTCGAAAGAAGCATCTTCTGGGCCAGACGGTGCGCGGTGCCGCATCGCCAACTCTGTCCAGCGAAAGCTGGAACGAATGGTTACCGACCGAGTACATCACCTATGCGGAAGAAGCACTCACCGGGGACTATGTTTGGAACAAACCCATCGTCGTGGTTGAAACTTCATGGTACGGCGCGGTAGACCTCAACAATGGCTACAAGGATGTGGACAGCGTTCGTTTGGAGACATGGGAGTTCATGGTGGGAGGCGGCGCTGGCCATATCAATTTGAACGGGGAGTATTACCACGGGCAGGAGACCGGCGGAGCCGACACGCACACCGGGATTGTTCCGCAGAAGAAGGTGTTGAGGGACTTCCTGAACAGTTTCGATTATATCCGCATGAGGCGGCTGACCGATTACAAGGCACCCGCTGGCACTGTCTGCGGCGCCATGGCGGAAAATGGCAAACAGTATGCCTTTTACATCTTCCACGGCTGGCTAAAAAACCGCCATTTCTGGGTGGGCACGCCGGGTAATTACGAGGATGAGATCACCCTGAATACAGTTCCCGCCGGGACGTATCGACTGGAGTGGATCGATCCTGCCACCGGGGCCGTGAAACACACCGAAACCCGTACGCACGTAGGTGCAAAATTCGTGGTGAAGACGCCTGCTTACTCGATGGATTTGGCACTGAGGATGCGCCGGGGCATGTAAGCATCACCACCCACGGCTTCAGACTGAAGCATCTTCGGAGGTTCCTGTCACCCGGCTCTCTTCCGAAACTACTTCTGGTGCCACTGGGGGGAGCATCCACTCGTAACTTGACGGCGTTTTGGAGGTAATCCGGGGCCAGGTGGGCAAAGTTTCCAGTGACCTCCCTGCTACTGTGCCCCGCTGGCTCACCGTGTAACTCTCCCCCCTTTAGAACTAACCTTGGGGAAGTGCCAAGGGCCTTCACCAAAATCAGCTTTAGCGCAGGAGCTGAACTGGATCACCGAGGGTGGCTCGATGGCGGATTGGCGCACCGGTTCGCTGGCTGCAGCCGGTGTTGTGATCCAATCCGCCTTAGACTCTAACACGATCAGGTAAGATCAACCAGGTAGGTGAACTCAAGTGGCTTGCACTGCCTTGGTTCTAATCCCCAGGGGAGAATCAGGCGATGATCTCACGGTTTTGTGACGAGTCCAACCCTTTGAGTCCATAGATTACAAATACTTGCCCGGAATCCGTCCAGTTGAGTGGCACCATGTATCGGAGAATCCTTCTTGGCGAGCTGGCGCCTCGTGTCGATTATCTCTGTGCCATGCTTTGGGCCTCGATTCGAATTGTCAAATCGCAACGCATTTCTCAGCACCCCAACATCTCCGGGACAGTCTCGCTAGCTTGATAGAGCTATGGGGGGCACTGGCCCAAAGAATCAAATTCTCTTGCCCTCTCAAGAGGGGAAGCACCGCCCAAAAGCCAATAGCAGCCTCGGCGATCCCTTGAGGCGGATCTTTCTCCGCAGCAAGGCCCACACGATATGTTCCTCCTTGGCCAGGAATTTCAGCCAGGTGCGACTGTCGGCAGCGACGCGCAGTTGAGCCTTGCCAACATGGCCATCCAACACTTGCACGGTCTTGTTGCGAATGGTCACCGTTGCCTTCTGCTCCTCTCCGCCGGTAAAGGTGAAGTGGTATGTTGCATCCAGCCCTTCCGACTGGCCGCGCTGAAAGGCCAGGAGTAAACCCGATAAAAAGCCTTGAATTGAGGCTGGCCGAAGGCCATTGGTTACCCCCTTGGTCTTCTTATGCGGAAAACGCCGTGCCACGTAGGCTTCGGCATCGGAGTTAGGAACGACAAAGACGGTCTCAGCCTTGTTCTGCAGGGGGCGGACAACCTCCTCCAGGAATTGCTTCCTGTCGGTAAGAAAGGGACCGATCACGTCTTCACCGGCCGGGCAGACCGACATGCAGTAGGCGGCTTTGTAATTAGCTCCGAAGGAGAGACTCTGCCACATGGAAACCGTTTCCGGGTCGCTCACCTTCTGCCGGTAATCGAGGG
>JBGOTQ010000553.1:0-3188 GCA_041476565.1 Terriglobia bacterium
AATGAACATAGGCTGGTCTCCGCCTCTCGACTCATTCGATCCTGAATCACTACTGCTGCGCTGAGGTCGGCGAGGTTCGTCAGCAACGAACCCTGGGTTGGGGGCAGCCCGGGGATCGCGGAGCACTCCGGCAATCGCCTCCTCCTCGGCATGGATCTGCTTGTCGTCGCCGGAGGGGATGGGAAGATCGGCGTTTTTCTGCAGCTGGCTCATCAGGCTGTTAAGCTGGAGATTGGTATCATCTTCTTTGCGCATGAGAAACGCGTCGTTTCGAAGCTGAGCGGCTTTGTGTTGTTCGTTTTCCCTTTGTTGAGCATCGTACTTCTGCTGCTCCAGATCGTCAGCCGCAAACGGCGGGCGTGGGGCGTGTGGCCTGCCTTTCGTCGCGACAATAAAAACCACCAGGCCAACAGTCAGGATGGCGCCACCCAGGGCCACAAATTGCCACGATCGTTTCTTCCTCTTCTCCGGTACAGGCGTTTCATCTGTGATTTCCGTGTTGATAGGTTCCAGAGGTTCCATGAAGATCTCCAGTCTCGCCTAACCCGGCTGGATTTCGCTGACATCGGCACCCAGGTTTAGAAAGAACCACTTGCGTTCCCCAGGCGTCAGACAAGCTAGACAGTACAGCTGCTCACTCGCTGCCTCCCCCCGCTGTGGCCGACTAAGCCAACATTTCCACATTTCCGTTGGCCTGGTTGATGACAATTGGCAGTGGGTGCTTTTCACTGCGGGGGCGTCTGACGAAAGAACACACTCGCAGAGGTTCTGCTCGGCCTGGACTCTTTATCCCCCGGAATGGGTGCTCGGCTCAAGTGCGCTTCACCGCCGTGATGCGGAATCAGTTCCCGTTATCCCAGCTGACACAAGGGGTTGGAAAGTTTTTTCCAGTGGTCAATGAGCTTGCCAATTCAGCACTGGAAACTGATCCGGTAGTGAATGCGTGATCTTCAATTCACATGGAAGTTATCTTGGGGGAGTGGGAGTTTGGGATGTTTTTTTCGGGGGGTCTATGTGGTGGACGGAGAGACTCGCTGGGCCTTTTTGGCCCGTAGATCGGTGTTTATACTCGGGAATCAGCGGAGGCTCCTCGGCAAGGGTTTACCTTACTCCAAATCGTTCGGGTAAAGTGCAAACTGGCTTGATCAGGCCTTCGCCGTCCTTCCTTCAAACTCGATCCAGCAAAGCTCACAAATGTCATCGCGCTCCAGTGGGCCGGCTGCCAATAGCTGGGGGACCATATCATATGCGACTAGGGTGTGGTCTGCCGCATAGGCTGGGTTGAGGAGGATTGTCCCAGTGGTCGGGTTGAATGATGTGGTAAAGGGACATGAGAGTGATAGTATCTCACTTGTCCTGCGCAAGATTTCTCCGCGTTCATTCAGAGCAAAGTCTCGTTCCGACGGAACTCATGTAACGTAGCCTTAACTCAGTCGGGCTAAATGCACTTGATCACAGAAGGCGGAGCTATAAGCCAAGGTACCTCAATCCATTCGAGTTTCTTGACCATACGGGCTGGTCACCGATAAGCTGAGGAGCTATGGGGCTGCGCACCGGACCACTATGCTTTCTCTCATCCACGACACCGAACGCTATGCTAAATCTCAGGCTGAAGTCTCGCATGGGCCAATCCGTCAGCGCGAGCGACAAATGCGAGGTTTCAAATCCGTGGCTCAAGCGCAACGATTCTGGTTTGTACACGGAGTCATCCAGAATCTTTTTCGAGGCGGACGCCACCCGCTGCAGTCAGTCAACCACCGGATGTTGCGAGCCTATTCCCTACTGGTTTGGCATGAGGTGACGTGTGCCTGATGAATGAGGAACTTTCCTGTCACATGAGCTAATGCTTCCTTGCGAATTCGCATCACCTGCGGACGGGACAAGGCTCGGTCCATCAGATGGGGGAAGATGCGATTTGAGTACAAGCCCATGGCAGGCCTCCGACGGTTTCTTGGATTCCTGATTGACTTACCTTCGTACCAAGAGAATCTATTCCACGGACAAAAAGGTATTCACATACTTTTGCCGAATTGAATGATCAGGCCGCCCATGATGATGAGCGACAAACCCACCCAGACAGGGAGAGGAACCTGCTCCCTGAAAACCCATTTCCCCGCTAACACGCTGATCACCGCGAAAGCTCCGACATAGACCCCGAGTAGTCTCGAAAAATCCCATCTTACCTGGTTCACAAGCAAACCGTAGCAACCCAACACCATCATACCGGCGAAGATGCATGGCCATCTCCCTACGTGTAACCCCCAACGAATGAGAGCATCACCCGAAATCTCCAAAACCGCTGCTGCTACGAAAACAATCCATATAAGAATTGCCATGAGGATTGATCTCTCCTTTGTGCCGTTCGGTCCATGGAATCTTCGTGCCGGAGTTCGGTGTGTCACCTGTTGACACTTGAAGGGAAAGCCATGAACCGCAAATGAAGGATTTTAACGGTAGAGAATCAAGTTATCGCAAAGAAGTAGGAGAAAGGAACTCTTTTCGTGAAAGACACCTGAATTTCGGCGTGAAACGATGGAGTACCGGGGATTCTTCGTCCATTCATAACGGGGACAACAGAAGTTCAGTCCCGGCTAATCCCGCAGAGGGAGAAAGGAAGGATTAGGCGTGCCTTTTCGAAGAGGGGGCTGGCCCTGTTGAAGCAAAGGCCTTGGGAACCGGAGCAGATGGAGTGGAAGAGCCTGGCAGTGCGCCTCCACAATTCTTGGCCTCATTCGTCGCACGCTGACAGGGCCTGGAACGGAAGGAGCGAGGATTGCCCAGGGCTTTTGCTTAGGGCCAGCTTGCGCGCTCGCTTCTAGCCAGGAGGAAAGGTGTCAGCAACTGGTTGTTGACTTCTTTCCCCTGGCGTTGGCGCGCTGAGAGGCTGGGGTGAGGGAACAGAGGGATGGTCCGCTGCCGATTTCTGGTAGCGGGTGCTGATTGAGACTTGTCCTACGCAAATATTTCCGAAGTCGATAAGTCGTTGAACTTTAAGCGTCCGTGTGGGACTCTGGTCCCATGTTATATAACGCCTTTTGGCATGCCTCCTTGACCCTTTACCACATCAGTTTGGACTTGATCCGATTCCTGGGCAGTCTCCTCCGGCTCAGGTCTGCCCTGGCTGCTGGGAATCTCTTCCTGCGCAAACAGCTGGCCCTCTACCAGGAACGTCAAGTTCGACCTCGACG
>JBGOTQ010000554.1:0-3163 GCA_041476565.1 Terriglobia bacterium
ACCATCAAGAGGCTCATCCCTGGTGGCAGGGGGTTTGGCTTATACGAAGGTCGGCCTGTTTTCGTGCCGCTTGCCGCGCCGGGAGACCAAATCTTAGTCAAGACGGCTCGGGATCGAAAAAGTTACCTTGAGGCGCTCGAATCTGAAATCCTTCAACCCTCTCCATTTCGTAAGCTCCCTCCTTGTCCCCATTTCGGCATCTGCGGCGGTTGCGATCTCCAGCAGATTGAAGAGAGCAACCAGTTGTCTGCCAAGAGAGAGATTTTGGTTGATGCCCTCGAACGAATCGGGAAGATCCGGTTCCTTGCATCCAAAATAAGATCGACGCCTTCTCCATTTTGGCACTACCGGAATCGAATACAGCTGAAGGTCAACTGGGATGGCGATCGGCTGGTTTGGGGTTTCTATCGAATGGGCTCCCATGAAATTACCCCTCTTGACGGTTGTTTAGTTACCTTGACACCTCTGTGGCTCTTTTCGGAGCAGCTGATGAAGTGGTTGAAAGCCAGGCATTTCCTTATGGAAAGTTGCACGAGTATTGAGATCCTTCAGGGTGACAGTGAAGAGTTCCTGGTGGAGTTTCAACTCGATTCCCACCAGGCTTCAGAGGAACACCTCACGAGAACAATCCGGGAAATTGATTTCGTGGGGTTCCGCCCAGCTAGCTTTTACCTGTCTTCACTGTCGGGTGGATCGGTTTTGGCAGCGGGGCCTGGATTTGTGTCGAAGACGGTCGGGGATCTCGTTTACCAGGTTGGGGAGGGATCATTTTTCCAGGTCAACGAACTCATGCTGAGCACCTTGCGCGATTGTGCGTCGGCCGGGGCGATGGGATGTACCGCTCTGGATTTATATTGTGGAGTGGGGTTTTTCAGCTTGGCGCTCGCCAGACGCTTCAGCCAGGTATTGGCTGTCGATCTCAGTTCTGCTGCAGGCAGAGACCTGCGAAAGAACCTGGTTCTCAACCAGCTCTCGAACTGTCAGCTGTTTTCACAAGAGGCGGCAGTCTTTTTACGAGAACATCGCGGCAAACTCGGGAACCTTGACTTCGTCCTGTTGGATCCCCCCAGGGCTGGGCTACCCCTGGAAACGGTAGCAAATGTTGCTAGTCTCGGAGCCCCGCTCGTGGTTTACGTCTCGTGCGATCCAACCACGCTATCTCGAGACCTGGGCGTTTTCTTGAAACACCAATACGAGATCAGCTCTTTGGAAATTCTAGATCTTTTTCCCCAGACGCACCATTTTGAGACTGTCGCGAAACTGCGAAGGTCATCCCCATGAATATTGTCAGGAAGTTGCACCTGAAGAGGCCATAACTGGGGAAAAAGTGTCCTGTGCTGAAACATCCGCAGGGCATTGACCTCACTATGTGTGCAGGTTAGTTTTGAGACTTTTGCTATCGGTTCCACCTGCCGGGGATCAGAGCTTGCCCGAGCGGGTAGGAGATCTTCCAATCTGGCAAAGAAAAGAGTTGATTCTTTGTGATGTTTCTTGTACTATTTTCCTGTAAATCAATAGGTTGGAGTGTGCTAGACTTCGAACGGCCGCAGGTTGTTACCTAGAGATCTTCGAGTGGTAATTTGCTAGTTCTGAGACTTGGGTGACTCTCAAGTCCTCCCGTCGGTGCCCCGCGATTGACTTGAAATTGATGCATTCACAACGCTTCCTTGGAATGGAGGAACGGAAGATGACTGACCCGAAGGGTCACAATCGGTCGAATGCCATGCTCTTCCTCGTCCTTCTGCTCGGTTTTGATTCCTGTAAAACCTCGACGAGTAACAAGCCTCTTGTGAAGACACCGGGCCCCGGCTTCGCTCCATCTGCCCCTATTCAACTCCCTATACTCCCTCCTCCTCGGATCCGGCTTGAGTACGAGAAGGCTCCTTCCGTTTTTGTACCAGACCCCGTGGACCAAATCATACAACGTTCTCAAGAGAAGTTTCTCCAAGGTGAAAGAAACCTTAACTCTGGATTCCTGGAGAAAGCCAAGCGCGATTTTGATGAGTCATTGGATATCATACTGCGGTCCGGGCTCCCGATCAGTCAGGACGAGCGTTTGCAGCGCCAATATGAAGGGCTGATCGATCGCATTTTCAACTATGAAATGGCCGCTCTCAGAGCGGGAGATGGATTTACAGAAGAGAATTATGAAGCTGCTCCCATTGATGAAATAGCGACCGCCGAGGTCCCTTCTACCGTTGCTCCTGGGTCGAGACAGTTAGCAGAAGAAACCCTCAAAAAGATCCCACACGACCTGCCGATCATTGTCAATGATACGGTGCTCCGCTATGTGAACTATTTCCAGAACCGTGGAAGGAAGGCCATGGAAGTGGGGATGCAGAGGATGGGACGCTACCGGGAGATGATCTCCAAAACCCTGGCTGAGGAAGGAGTTCCCCAGGATCTAATCTACCTCTGCCAGCTTGAAAGTGGATTTAAGCCTCTTGCACTGTCTCGAGCGAAGTGCAAAGGACTTTGGCAATTTGCTGCTTGGAGAGGCAAAGAGTACGAACTCAGGCAAAATTGGTGGATCGATGAGCGGTCGGATCCAGAGAAATCGACTCGAGCAGCAGCCCGGCACTTCAAGGATCTATATCTCCACTTTGGAGATTGGCTGTTGGCCATGGCAGCTTACAACACTGGGCCCGGAAATGTCGAACGGGCTGTTGAACGTACAGGATATGCCGATTATTGGGAACTTGCAAAGCGAGGGACACTGCATCCTGATACTGTTAGTTATGTCCCCATTGTGATGGCCATTGCGTTGATTTCCAAAGACCCCACTAGATACGGTTTTGAGGTGTCGCCCGACCCGCCTATTCGCACAGACAAGGTCAACATCAACAGTGCTATTGACCTGCGACTGGTGGCCGAGGCCCTGGATCTCGGCCTTTCGGAAATCCGTGACATTAATCCCCATGTCAGGAGACTTACCACACCGCGAAATGACCCGGACTTCGCACTGTATCTGCCGGCTGGGACTAAAGACAAATTCCTTGAGGAGATTGCCTCCATTCCGGCATTCGCGCTTTCCATCAAAGGTGTCGAGAGCATGATCCTCCGTCTCACAAAGAACTTACGCGAACGCTTGGCGGATCCGCCGCGAGTTCAATAGGTGTGAATTGGAAAATCAGACGGTACATTCTGGCTCGCCATGCCCCGC
>JBGOTQ010000555.1:0-3158 GCA_041476565.1 Terriglobia bacterium
AGGCATTCGGATGATGTGATCGATGGATCGGGCTTCAACAGGTTAGTTTTGCTTTTCTTCAACAAACTCTCAGATTCTCTGGTCGAGTTTTGGTTCGTACTCGCGAAGACCGGTCCACTGGAAGTACTTCTGAGCGCAGGACACAAAGGGCTCGTTCAAGCTCCGACTGACCTGATTGGCGGCCTCTGCCCTTTGCGTCCCGGTTTCGCTCCAGGTTCCTGAGCGGCTAATGTACAGTCCCAGGTCACGGACCCACAGATAGGGATGCTGTTCCAGCATTCGGTCTGAAAAGGCGAAGCCATAGCCCAGCCCTAGCTTGACCCGAAACCAGGCAGGGTCATCGCCCGGGTTTGTGAAGGTGGCTCGCAGGCCATTCGGATACTCAGGGGAATTCTGCCGGAGTTTCTCGGGCTTCAAAGAAACATTCTCATTAACCGACCTTAATTCGACCTGGGATAACCAGGGGAACTCGGGACTGGTATTCCTCCATTGGACAGTGAAAGTCTCTGCTGCCCACACTGCGTGGGTCGTCACAAACACCAGCAACGGCAAAAGGAAAACTGAACGGACTGGCTTAACCCTAATAGCATTGCGCAGCAAGTAATGTCGCATCGGTGAGCCTCCTCTCATAAAAATGCGTGTCTTGTTGGTGGGTCGCGCTCTGTCGCGACCACGGCCCCGACAAAGCGGGGCCCTCCAGCATTTTCATCCGCGGTGGTGAGCTTGATTAGGTCATGCGGCACTCTCTCTTGAAAATCATCCTCGACAAAGAACCTTCCGTGTACTACGACGAGATCGAGGACGAGTACGATTCCTTGGGATCTCACAGTTGATCTTGGTTCAGGGTTGCAGGCCCCCCCTTTTCATGCTACGGGGTGCCCCTCCGAGGGACCGGAAGAACGATGTGGGAGGGGAAATCCCTGTCCATATGAATCCGGTTCTCAGCTTTCACTTTGCGGGTGGCTGTGGCGCCGGACTCTCCGGTGCCTGGGTTAATATCGAACCTGGGAAAGCAACTGCTGTTGACCACTACACGAATTCGATGCCCGGCACGGAAGAGATTGCTGGTAGCCCAGAGATCAACGCTGATGGCATACACCTTGCCAGGTTCAAGAAGAGACGGCTGATAGTCAGATTCCCGGTAACGGGCTCTTTGGATGCCATCACAAACCAGTATGGAGCGGCCATCGGGATAGACGTCGCAAAGGCGAACCACGAAGTCGGTGTCGAGGGCGCTAGAGGAGACATAGAGGCTGGCGTGCACCGGACCGGTCACCTCCAGATCGTTGTCTAAGGGTTCTGTAGTAAAGGTCAAGCAGCGAACCTCGATGGCGCGTTGATCTCGGGGACCTGCCTGGGCGTTGAAATCATCCCAGTTGAATTCCTCTCCCGGTTTTCTGACTGCCAGCGAAAAAAGCGTGTTCCCCCCCAGGCTGGGAACTGGATCATCCGGATCATGCGTATAAACAGCCGGCTCGACGGATTTATCGGGTGGATTCCAATGCAAGCTTCCGTCATAGAGAGATCGTGAGCTGCCGCTCTTGCGCTGGCTGAAGTAGAGATTGCGGGATTGAATTCCGGGCGGAGGCCAGTCGTCAGCGGTTTTCCACTGATTCAAACCCATGACAAAGTACCGAACCGCAGGTTCACCCATAACCCCATTGTCAATCCCTTTGAGCCAGAATTCAAACCAGCGCAGGAGCCCATCGTTCAAATCCCAGAGAGCCTCCTGGCCGAAATCCATCTCACCGGCCAGGCGTCCCGCCGGAGCCTTATCCACCCAAGGGCCGTGCAGCCAGGGACCAATGATCAAGCGGTGTTTCCGCCGTGCAGCGTCAGATGTGGCTTGAGCGCGCATGCCACAAAAGTTCTTGAGCGACCCTCCCAGGAAAATATCGTACCAGGAAGCCATGTGGTACATGGGACGATCACAGGCCGCATGATGAATCGAGACATCCCACTGCCTCCAATACTCCTCGTCGTCCTGAAGATTGAGATAGTCCTGTATCCATTGAAAAGGGTCGTGAAATAGAGGCTGGCTAGTCAGCGGCCAGGAACTTGCAAACGTTAAGGCATTTTGAAGCGACTGGTGCTCCAACTGGGTCAACCGATTGCGCAGTGCCTCCTTCGATTGGCGCGCAGCCCACATAAACATGAATCCCAGCTCGAAAGCGCCTCCGCGGTAGACCCATTCCTGCCGCAAGCTACACGGCGCTTGCCTGGGGAAAAGTGCTGCCAGATGAGGCGGCAAGTCTCCGGCCATCAAGTATTGATTGAAGCCGGCAAAAGAACCTCCAAACATTCCCACCTTGCCACTTGACCAGGGTTGACGAGCCAGCCATTCGACCGTATCGTAGCCGTCACGCTTCTCACCCCAAGCCTCTTCGAGGAAGGGATACCAGGTTCCATCGGACGCATAACGGCCCCGAGCGTCCTGGATGGCCACAATGTATCCGTGCTGTGCCAGGAATTGAGGCATCCCCATTCCGACCATGACGGATTGATGTTTTCCATAGGGAGTCCTCTCCAGCAAGACTGGATAGATTCCTGCCTGTGTTGGAAAATACAGGTCTGTCGCTAATGACGACCCGTCCCTCATCGGAATGACGACATCCACTTCTAACCGGCAACCGTCTTTGCCAGGATCAGGTAGACCTAAAGATTCGGGTCTCTTGAAGTTAAGTGTAAACATTGAGCTGGTATCCTTCGCTTCTGTGATGAAGATCTATTCTTCCCAGAAAGTGCGACTACTGAGTTTTGATGACGCAATGTAGTTTCACAAGATAAATTCGCGCACCCATGTGTAATTGGTGTTTGACACGGGGGAAGCCGGCACCTCCCCGTGCCAGTGAAAAGCTGTGAAGAAATGTAAGGGTAGTCCGCAATCCAAAACCCAAGCCAGACGCAGAGCACCGCGTCCCTACCGGAGCACGTCCATACGCCCGATGGGATTGTTTCACAGCTTCTGAATCATTACTGGAGTCAACCGGCCAATTCCTCAATACTCTGCCACGATCTTATATGCCGGCTGATTTGGATTCTGGATTCGTACCCACTCTTTCTGCCTGTCAAAATCCGTCCAGTTTTGCCCGTTGACCGTGACCTTTTGGATGAGCTTCGATTGAGGATGGCGCAGGCGAAGCAGAAGAGCGTCCGGA
>JBGOTQ010000556.1:0-3140 GCA_041476565.1 Terriglobia bacterium
CGATCAGGCGCGGAGAAACGCCACACAGGCGTTTCTACGCGCCTGATCGAGGAGTTGAGCTCTATTTCGGAATATTTCTCCCCCGGCATGGCGGTCGGCGGTGCCCACCCGTACCTCGCCTTCGGCTCCAGCTTCTCGCCCGCTGTGCCCTGGGCTATTTTCTCATGGCCCTTCAGGCCATTGTCATAAAAGTGCTTTCAAGGCTTAAATGACCCTTTTTGCCTGTAAATAGGGTCCTATAAGTAACTTCACTTTCTCTCAGAGGGCATCTCCCCTCAGCGGGCAGAATCTCTCGCCCTTTGGCCCCGCCCTCGAGCTGCTTCTGGAAAGTGGCAACAAACTCCAGGCTGCCCACTGCCAGGCTCTCGGTCCACAAGCATCGTAGGCCTCCGTTTCAATGTGGCTTCCACTCCCGTCCGACAAGACTACTGCAAATCGCCCAGGCTGTTCAGTCCTACCAGTCCCCTCGGCTGCTCGATTCCCACATATTGCCAAATTTGTCCAGAAAGAAAATGCCGGTTGGCTCCGGCCATGCCCCATTCCTCTTCTTAAAAGCCCCTTAATGCGGCCAGAAGAGTGGATTCAAAGCCCGAATTTACCCCCTAATTCCGGCGATCTGCAAGCGAATCAGCTGCTTCGCTTGATCCGACCCTATTCAACGTTTTTCCCCCGATTCGGCTCTTCGGCGATCTCGATGCGGCCGAAAAGGCGGCCCAGGATGATTGTAAGTAACCTGTAAATGAACAGAAACAGAACGCCGGGGAAAGGGTCTTTTTCAAACTTCAAGCGGCAGAGAGGCGCCCGGCTTTACTTTTGGCGGCGGCTTGGCTGCATTCCATTGTTTGCCCGCTACTCTGGAAACCATACTCTCCTTACCTAAAAGCATTGCAATCGCAGTTATCGAGTTGGGCCAGAAGATTCAACGCCAAAACATAGCCCAGGTAAACGCTTGCTGCTTGGATTCGGTCGGGCTGGTCTTTCGCAGTGTGGATGATCTCCGGCCAGTGGGCCGACAACCCGTGCAGTGTAATAGCAGGAATCCCCTTGCTCATGAAAGATGACGAGTCGGCATTGGCGACACCCACACTAGCTGACGCGATTTGGACTTTCGCCTTCCCCGCCACCGTACGAGTAAATTTCTCGAGGGCGACTGTCGTCACATTCGAAAGAATTTGTGGTATGGCCAGGCCGAAACTATCGAGGTTGACCATGGCACAGTAAGATCCGCGCTCCTGCTTCGGGATCGATTCCACCATTGCCATCGACCCCTCGAATCCTGCCTCCTCACGCCCAAACCCGACGAATAGAACCGTGCGTTGCGGCTGAATCTGACGAGAGGTCTTGTAGACGTGCGCAAGGATGACAACACCGGTCCAGTTATCAATCGCACCGCAGCCAGGATCGGCTTTGTCATAATGTGCCCCGACCACAATGTGTCCCTCACTGCTGCCAGGAATGGTCACAACGACATTCTTCCCCTTTTTGAACTCGACGATTCGAATGTCGGCTTCTTTTGCCCCTGCCTGTTTGAAGAGCGCAGTAACGGCCTCCAAGCGCTCCTGATCTCGGCACGGCCCGCTGACCGCGTCCTTGTAGATTTGCTCCTGAGTCGAGTAGATGATTTCAGCGGCTTGTGCAGCTCCAACCCCCGGTAACGATGAAAAAACAACCAGAATCAAGGCGAGGAGATCTGTTCGCATTCAAGTCCCAATACCGTTGAATTTGACCCACGTAGTAAGCCGTAGAAGCCTAACGGCGGCTCCTCAAATGGTGCCGGACCCAGCTAAAATAGCTAAGATAAGGTGCTGTGGGGAGTTTGATTCTATAAGAGTGTCCCCACGCCCTATTCAGGTCAACCCGGTCGATGAAAAAGGCAATGGTAGCCACGATTGATTCGTTCCTTGAATCAATCGTGGGCATTTCAAAGGGGTCAAAAGGACCACGGTGACTGCCCAAAGCGCAGTAACCGTGGCTACCCAAGCCTGCATTTTCATAAAAGGGTGTTTTCCAGGCTTAAATGGCCCTTTTTGCCCACCAATAGGCTTCGATAAGCAGCTTCACCTTCTCTCAGATGGCATCTTCCCAGCTGGCAGAGTCTCTCACCCTCTCGCCCTGACTCCCAGTTGCTTCTGGAAAGTCTCCACAAGCTCCGGACTGCCCACTGTCAGACTCTCGGTCCACAGGCTTTGTCGCACCGCAGACGTTCATTTCAGTACGGCTTCCACTCCCGTCCGACAAGACTCCTGCAAATCGTCCAGGTCGTTCAATCCTACCAGTCTCCTCAGTTGCTCATCGTCAATGATTCGGAACCGAGTTTTGGGATGCTGGATTTCCACATAGTACCAAACTTGTCCAGACAGAAAATGGCGGTCGGTTCTGGCCATGACCAAGCCCTCTTCTTAAGAGCCTCTCATTAGGCCAAAAAAGTGGATTTAAGACGCGGATTCGCCCCCTAATTCCGGCGGTCTGCAAGTGATTCAACTGCTTTGCTTGGTCCGACCCCATTCTGAAACCACCACGAGATGGAGCGCCCTTTCATATTGCATTAGGTTTTCGCCTCTTGCTGTCTGTCATGCCGCAGCCAATTGTTGATAAAGATACTTCTGGAAACCCGCGAAAAGCGTCCCGATGTCTTCCGGCCTGCCCAGATCGGCCACAGCGTCGGCGATGGAGTCATGGTATTTGAGCCGTAGCAACGGAGTCAATTTGTTCTGGTCGAGTTCCTCCACGCCGACCCTCACGTAATGTGAGAGCACGAAATTGAGAAAGACCTGTTGCTTGCTGTTGAAGCGAGTGCTGATCTCTACTTTCGCTTTCATGGAGCGCTCTTCTCGGCTCAGAGGTGGTAGCGCATAGGCCACGTGGGCCAGCACGTCGAACAGGTCGCTATTCTCGGCGTCGATGATCTTCTGCATCTCGGCCATCTGTTCCCGGCCGAATCCCTTCTCGGCGAGACCTAGCAAAAGCTTGCTGCGGGTCTCGGGCGCACTCCAGAGCGCGCGGAGTTCCTCCTCGTTCTGGAAAAATTCGGGCAACTTCCCGAAAAGCATCTCCATGAACTGCTGCGCCGACATCGGCGTGCCGTCGGGGTGCCAGAAACTCGTAATCATCATGTCCTGGATGGTGCGGGCCTTGCCGTC
>JBGOTQ010000557.1:0-3129 GCA_041476565.1 Terriglobia bacterium
AGCCGAATACCGCTGTGGCTCAGGCCTATTACAACAAGAAAGCCGGGGTCAAACGGTTGGCTACCGAGACGGGCGCCGGCCAGTGGGGATGTGCGCTGGCATTGGCGTGTAAGATGTTTGAGATGGAATGTACCGTCTACATGGTCCGGGTAAGTTATGACCAGAAGCCTTACCGTCGGTTTATGATGAAGACTTGGGGGGCTGAAGTCTACCCTAGTCCCAGTGAATTGACAGGATCCGGCCGCAGTGTTCTTGCCGATCATCCAGATTCCCCGGGAAGTCTCGGGATCGCCATCAGCGAGGCTGTCGAAGATGCCGCCACCCATCCCGACACGAATTACTCGCTGGGCAGCGTGCTCAACCACGTCCTCCTCCATCAGACTGTCATTGGACTCGAGGCCAAGCGGCAAATGGAACTGGCCGGCGAGAAACCTGATGTGGTCTTAGGTTGTTTCGGCGGCGGCAGCAATTTTGGAGGAATCGCCCTGCCTTATATGCTCGATAAGCTCAAGGGAGATAACGTTCGGCTAGTAGCCGTGGAACCATCGGCATGTCCTACTCTGACTAAAGGCGTCTTTGCCTATGACTACGGTGATACGGTCAAGCTGACTCCCTTGATGAAAATGTACACGCTGGGGCACGATTTTGTGCCGCCCGGGATTCACGCCGGCGGCCTGCGATACCACGGAGCATCGCCATTGATGAGCCACCTGAAGAGGCTGGGATACATTGAAGCCCAGTCCTGTCTCCAGCTTCCCACCTTTGCCGCTGCCGTGCAATTCGCTCAAACCGAAGGTATTTTGCCGGCTCCCGAATCGGCACACGCGATCCGCGCCGTCATCGACGAAGCTTATGCTGCCCGTGCGGAAGGACGCCCAAGAGTCATACTCTTCAATTTGAGCGGACACGGTCATTTCGATCTGGCTGCCTACGACGCGTATTTTGGAGGTAATCTCCAGGACCACGAATATCCGAGTGAAGACATCGCCCGGTCCATGGAACGGTTGCCAAAAGTCTGAGGCGAAACGCCGCTAGTCATGCGTTAGGCTAGTCTGTATAGCCCGGCCCGGTAGGACTTGAGAATTCTCGGAACGGTTGGTGTTAGAGGATGCATCCACCGCCAATGAACCACCCAGTGTTGCTCTAGAAGATCGTAGGTCAAAAGCCCACGACAGACCAAGAGCGGTTTGTCGTGGCTACCAAAACTTGCGTCTTCACGAAAGTGGTTCTCATGCGGAGTTGAGGCACCACCGCCGTGAGCCCCCCTGCCTCAGTTCCTAGTCAGCTTCAACTTCTCTTTATAAACTTCACGCGTTTGGGTGATTAGGAATTCGGCGCTATTCGGGAGGGGGTCATGCCAGCTATGGACGATACGTTCAGCCAATTGGGCGATGTTTCTGGCCGCCAAGCTCTCCCGCCTGAAGGGGATGAATGCAGCGTGCTGCTTGATGGACTCACGCACTACCGGGTCAGTGAAGATAAACCCGAAGTGTTCAATTTCCAATGACAAGACTTCTCTAGCAGTCTGGCTGACCTGTGGAAGGAATTCCAGTTCGTCCGGATGTTCTCCGAAGTTGAAGACAACCCGGGGAGTGTAGCCGCGGCAGATTTCCTGCACCTGGTCAGCGGCCTCTCGGTTAAGTATTTTCAACTTCTCCTTGAAAGACGATATGGTCACATGAGGTTCTTGCATGGGCTGAACGTACAGGGCCTGCATCAGCTCAGCAGTCTCTGAATTTTTTGACAGGACGCGGTCAATCTTTCGGGTCATAAAGTTTTTCAGAAAGACCAGGGCACTCATTACCGAAGGATATTCAGGGGTACTCACCACAATCCCCTTGTTAGCTATTCCGAAAAAATCAAGTGTGTTGAACGCACAACCGGCGCCCAGGTCGAGGAGGACGTAGCGGGCGGGAATCCGGAGGATCTTCGAAATCAGGTGCATCTTTTGGCTATGGGTAATATTGGCCATGAACGGCATGCGGCCGTCGCCGGGTAGGAACTGCAGTAGCGGGATTTGAGTGATAAGCAGAAGTTGTTCGAAGGTGTAATTGCCAGTTCGCAGGTAATCTCCGATACCTGGAAAACGGTTGGGGAGCCCGAGCAACGAATGGAGGTTGGAATTGCCAAGATCCAGGTCCACTACCACGGTGGAATGACCCGATTCAGCCAGGGCAATGGCCAGATTGGCTGTGATCAAGCTTTTGCCGACGCCGCCTTTTCCGCCGGCAATGGGGATAACGGTGGGAGGTTCGGACAAGACCGTAGCTGAGTCCTTTTCGCGATAATCTCGCTCTGCGAATCTCCTTATACCCTACCCGATTTAGGAAATCAACACTCCATCCGGCGTTGACAACAAGTCCGTCCTATTGCTAGCATCCTTGCCCGATGTGGAACGGAGCAGAGTCGAGTGAGTGAGTGATAAACGCTGCCCTAAGAATCCGTCTGTTAACGACCGCTCCGTGCAGTCGTGATCTCTGGCAAAGCTGGGCGAAGTAAAGACGCAAGGCGCAAAGCCCTGGGTTTCCACGTCCCCGCGACACCGCATCGGAGGATAATTCACTCCAGAAAGGCTTTTCTCACTGGCCATGTCCACAATCCTTATTGACCTTTACAGTGACACCCTTACCAAACCCACTCGGGAAATGCGCCGCTTCATGTGCGATGCCGAGGTGGGTGATGAACAGAAAGGCGAAGATCCCACCGTTAATCTTCTGCAGGATATGGTGACTGAACTACTCGGCAAAGAGTCTGCTCTCTTTCTTCCATCTGGCACTATGTGCAATGAAATTTCCATCAAGGTACATTGTAGCCCCGGAGATGAAGTGTTGCTGGATAGGACGGCTCATCCTATCAACTCTGAAGGGGGGGCACCTGCGGCATTATCTGGAGTGATGGTCCGCGGCCTGGATGGAACACGCGGAGTGTTTACGGCGGAACAACTCAAGGCGGCAATTCGTCCTATCAGTCGCTACCAGCCCCGAACCCATTTGGTTTCCGTTGAACAGACCTCGAATCTCGGTGGCGGGACTGTTTGGCCACTGGAGACAATTGAGGATGTCTGCACGGTGGCCCGAGAGTGCCAACTGGTCACGCATATGGATGGCGCCCGTCTTTTTAATGCTGTGG
>JBGOTQ010000558.1:0-3124 GCA_041476565.1 Terriglobia bacterium
ATAAGGAATCATCAAGGAGTAAGAACTGCCGCTGCCTAATGCTCCATACATCACAAACGCTTGTTCCATCTTTTGAATCCTGGCTTGGTCTGGTCTCAAGATCTTGGCAAGGATTGAGGTTTCTTCACCGAGAGCCTCCCTCCGGCACGTCATATTTGCCAGGGCCAATAGGACCGCAACCAAGATTGTCCTAACCAGCAATCTATGCATAAAAGATTCCCTTTCTTTCTGAATACCTTTCTATTTCCATCAAATGAATTCGTCATCCGTCCTCAGCCGGCATCAGTCGTCTCATCTCTTTTGAATAGGCAATAAACGAAATCCTGCCTGGCCCCGGACGGTGTGCAATGGTCCTCTTGGACGTGTTTCAGCAGTCTGTAGCCTTTCCCGAACTCTTTCTGGAGTGAGTCCGGGCTATGACGGACTACGTCCAGGCCGCTGCACCGCTCGGGTCCCGTCAATGCGAAGCCAGCCACAATCAGGAACCCCCCTGGCTTCAAAGCCGCCATCACAGAGTTTACATAGGTTCTGCGGTCTTCCATCTCGGTGAGAAAGTGGAACACGGCTCGATCATGCCAAAGGTCGTAATGTGAAAATGGAAGTGAGCACTGTGTAATATCCCCTGCTATCCATTCGATGTGCTTCGCTCGAGTTCCAAGACGCTCTTTGGCTCTTTCAATGGCAACCGTAGAAATGTCGACAACCGCAATACATTCATAATCATCATCGAGGAGATCATCCACCAGTGTGGAGGCACCGCCTCCAACGTCCATAATTCACGAGGATTTCGACACGCCGGTGTGCCTAATCAGCTCCAATGAGGTTTTGAGGTGAGCCTGGTACCAACTGACACCGGTGGGGTCTTTAGTTGCGTAAACCTTGTCCCAATGCGCCTTGCGGTCCATGAGAGTACCCCTTATTTCCAAGTCGGATGTTTGTGTATAGAGGTCCTTAAAGCTCCTTTGTATCTGGTCCCATTTTCAGCGGAAGGTAGTGCAGACCCATGTGCCTCTTCCGCTAACGCAAACAGTGTTCCAAGCCAATGCGTTATATTATCGATTCATCACTAAAAAATCGGTCTGCATTTAGCAGCAGCTACATGGGGCTCCGCGCAGTGTCTTTACGCCTTCGACACAGATTATTGGGATGGCGGCGAGAGCAGCGACCGGATCAACCCAGTGAATATGAAAAACAGCATTCACAGCCAGACCGCCAAGCGTGATGGCCGCAAGATAGGCACAGGTGGCCGATTGAACTGCATCGGCAGCCAGGGCGCGGTTTCCTGTCTGGTGGGCGGCTTTGCGTTTTGCCTTGCTCAGAAGGGGCATGATCAGAAGAGCCGCGACTGTCACTCCAATACCAATCCAACTTGCATCCGGCTCGACTTGAAGCAGTAGCGCCGCCACAGATGTGAACACAACAAGACCTGCGAGGAAAAGTAATAGAATTCCAGCAAGTCGTGACGCCCGTGCTGCACTCAGTGTAACAGATGGTGCGAACTGAAGCAGCACGACGATCGCCGAAAGCAATTCCACGCAGCTATCGGAGCCAAACGCCAAGAGCACGGGGCTGTGAGCTCTCCAGGCTGAAATCAGAGCGATACCGCACTCGATCAGCATCCAAACCAGGGTGATCAGTTGCAGGTGAACGATGTGACGGGACATATTTCTGTGTTCACTGCAACTCTCATCGCCATGTAGGACTGGCTCTTTATGAATTTGAAGAATATTTTCCATGGCGCTCGAACCTTATTGCTGAGTACTTCCCTTCACGGATTAAGGTAGGTGGTCCTTGTGAAGATTATGACGGGTAATGAGTCAAAATACAAAGGAAGCCACGAACAATCTTGATTACAAAATAGTAGCGGCAGGATCTGTACCTAGGGATCGCCTGAGTTTTCTCCCGAGCAGGTTCAGCTGACCAAGTATGCCAGTGATCGCCTCAACTTGACAATACCTCTATCTTGTACAGGGACCATGTGGTCTAATTGGTCAAAGGACTTAGGCAGATCGATCGACTATTTGGAGACCCGTTCCGATATCGATCACGACAGAATCGGTTATTACGGGTTTAGCTGGAGGGCTCAAATGGGGGCCATCATGCCAGCGTTAGAGCGTCGTCTCCAGGTGAGTGTCCTGGCAGGAGCAGGCCTGTCTCAAGGCAAGGGTCGACCCGAGGTTGATGCCATCAATTTTGCTCCGAGAGTGACTCTTCCGACTTTGATGCTCAATGGCCACTACGATTTCTTTTTTCCGTTGAAGACCTCTCAAGAGCCTATGTTTCGTCTTCTCGGGACCCCCAACGAACACAAGCGTCTCGATATTGTTGAACGCGGGCATATCGTACCCCGCCCCCAACTTACTAAGTAAACCCTCGATTGGCTGGACCGTTATCTGGGGCCAGTGAGACGAACGGAGTGGAGAACAGTTGAAAAACGAGCCCAGTGGCTGGGTGCGACACGAGAACGGCGGCTAGCGTTTTGAATAGTATCGGCGGCAGTTCCCATGACACGGGAAGCTCATGTAGCACCAGCCCTCCCTTGGAGGTCAGCAGCATTTCGATCCATTGATAAGGTACGCAAAACGCGCTAGAACATCTTATATAGAGTAGAGGTTGTCTGTGATGCCACGCGATTCGATGATTGGGCGGCAAATGGGGGCCTACCAAGTGCTTTCCCTGTTGGGCGCTGGCGGAATGGGGGAAGTGTATCTGGCCAGAGACCTGAGACTCGCCAGAGAGGTCGCTTTAAAGGTTTTGCCTGCCGAGATGGCATCCGATCCAGACCGGATGCGGCGCTTTGTGCAAGAGGCCAGGGCGGCCTCGGCCCTGAAGCATCCCAACGTGGCACACATTTATGAAATCGGGGAATCCGAGGGAGTCCACTTCATTGCCATGGAGCATGTGGAGGGGCAGAGTCTGGCGGATCGGATGGCGGGCCAACCAATCTCCCCACCCGGCCTGGCGAAGGCTGCCGAAGCCTTCGCCTCTCATCCGCACGGGACTGGGGGTGAGGGGAAAAGGTACCAGCTGGAGGTAAACGAGATAATCGAAATAGGCCTCCAGGTGGCCGATGCGTTGGACGAAGCCCACAGCAAGGGCATTACTCACCGCGACATTAAGCCTG
>JBGOTQ010000559.1:0-2995 GCA_041476565.1 Terriglobia bacterium
GTCAGGGATGCGCCTCCTGCCGAAAGCACGTCGATCCTCCTCGATGGTCCAGCAACAGGCGCTGGCTGCCGTGGGCCAGCCCGAGCTGATGCGGGCCTATGCCGCCGCCTTCAGTCGTCGACGGTTGGTGGTGGCACAAGTGTTGCTGATTTCGCAAGCAGCTGGACTAGGCAAGGAGAAGGCGGAAAAGAACGCCGCTGAGGAACGCGAGATTCTAGCGCTGGTGAAACACGAGAATGATGGGGCTGCACTGCAGAAGCAGTTGCGTGAAAAGTTAGCTGGGAAGATTCCGGACGCGCAACTCGGCGTGCAGATCAAGATGATCGATTCGCCGTGGTTCCGCTTTTTCATTGAGTACGATCCGGCGACTGCACTGAAGCAACTCAAGTGCCCGGTCTTGGCCATCAGCGGCGAGAAGGACCTGCAGGTACCGCCCAGGCTGAATCTTCCCGCCATTCGGAATGCCTTGGAGGCCGGCGGTAACCGGAACTTCGAAGTGGACGAGTTGCCCGGATTGAACCATCTCTTTCAAGAGGCTAGGACCGGTGCTCCTAGTGAATACGCCGAGATCGAACAGACAATGTCTCCAGTTGCCCTGGATAAAATGGCCACCTGGATCTTGAAGCAATAATCCCACGAAAACCAGAAGAGCAGAACCGCATTTACAAACGACTGTCGCCGTGTTAATCTTCGAGGTGTTTTGGGCGGAAGTGGCGGAATTTGGCAGACGCACTAGATTCAGGTTCTAGCGCTCGCAAGGGCGTGGGGGTTCAAGTCCCCCCTTCCGCACCAGTCACTTAGAAGAAACCTTCCTGTTCTGATTCACCTCTGTAGTGAATACCGCAGGAGAATTCCTCAATTGCCTCTGCTAGGTGCCCCGGGGATAGATGCCTGGGTGGCGCAGACATGCGTCGCGTGCATGTCTGCGATAGATGAAACCGCCGAGAGCTGAGGGAATCTCGATTCCGGACGCCCCAAATTCCTTTGTATTCCCTCTTTGGATGGATGGTTCCTTACCCTTCCAGCTTCTTTGTTTAGAGATTGTGCCAGGGTCGGTCCTCTGACTTCGATGTTTGGAACGAGGAGAATGGCCCAGAGAAACTGAGTTGGATGCATGCCAACCTCGATAAGAAGTGACTGGTAGACAGACTTGCCGCTTGGCGCTGGTCAAGCCGGAAGTCCTACCTTTTCCGAGACAACATGATTTTGTCGCTGGACCGGCATCCATGACAAGGTAGTCACTCGCAGACATGCACTCAACGCATGTCTGCGCAACCCAGCGGCCATGGCTGAAGAGACAAAATTGACCAGCCCCGGAGTGGTGCTGGGGACGGTCGACTACATCAGTCCGGAACAGGCAATGGGGATGGAACTGGGTGCCCGGACGGACCTTTTCTCGTTTGGGGAGGTACTTTATGAAATGCTTACGGGGATCAGGCCCTTCAAAAGCGATACCTCGGCCTTGGTCTTCGATACTATTCTCAACCAGACACGAACTGTGAATCCGAATACCGAAAAGAACAACAATGCAGCCGTCTAGGTTGACGTACAATGAGGTTGTGGAAGGCCACTAAAAAGAGGCAGTGAAATGAACAAATGTACGCTCATTTATTGGAAAGGCGAAAGGTATTGGCTTGGCAAAATCTTAGAGCACCCTGAGATCATGACACAGGGAGAAACCCTAGAGGAACTCGAAGACAATATCAAGGATTCCTATCGCCTTATCCTAATGGAAGATGTTCCGCCCAATTATCAAGTCAAAGAAATCGCCATATGAAGCGCTCCGAGGTTATCCGGCAGCTGGAGCAAGCAGGATGTATTCTCCATCGGCATGGGGCTAAACACGATGTCACAAAAATCCTGCCACGAATCTCATGCAACCCATCCCTCGGCACACGGAAATTGATGACGATCTGGCACGTCATATCAGGAAATATCTTGGGCTTGTGGACAAGTAAACCGGGGAGTAATAAGGGGTCAAGGCTTGATTTCAGCATTCAAGGGGGCAGGTGGAAGGGATTGCTCATCAACACGTAGGCATAAAGTTGGCTCCCAACCCGGTGTTAACTCTCCTCCAACCAGCTGACAAACTGCTGCCGGCCCTCCTCAGAACGGAAAAGGGACTTGTGCTCATTGCCACTCATTGCCCCGGGAGGTGGCAGGTAAAGACCTCTCGGAAACTCATTTCTCGCCGAACAAATGATCGATGGCTGGGGCAGACATGCGTCGTGTACGGGTCTGTGATTGATGAATCTGCCGAGAGCTGAGGGAATCTTGCTTCCGGACGCCCTTGATTCTTTTGTATTCCCCCTTTGGCTGGGCCGTTCCTTAATCTCTTAGCTTTTTGGGTTAGAGATGGTGTCAGGGTCGGTCCTATGACTTCGATGTTTGGAGCGAGGAGAATGTCCCAGGAAAACTGGGTTAGACGCATGCCAACCTCACAAAGAAGTGACTGGTGGGCAGGCCTGCCGCTTGGCCCTGGTCAAGCTGGAAGTCCTATCTTTTCCGCGACAACATGATCTTGTCGATGGACCGGCTTCCATGACAAAATAGTCACTCGCGGACATGCCCACGACGCATGTCTGCGCCACCCCAGCGAGGAATTCTGGAGGGCTGAGCGGGTGACCGCTGTCACCCCGCGAAGCTGCAGACAACGTGGCAAACTTGGCCTAGCGCGGCCCTCCACTTGTAACTGACCCACTACCCCTTCTTTAGTAAAATCCTTCCACAGAACCTAGAGTGGGTCTAGAATAGGCTTTGTCAACGGTCCAGTTTCCCTTTCCCCTTTTGGCATTTCCTGTTTCTTATCCATACAAAGGGGGCGTCCATGAATGTGGTTCGTCCCAGGGTGATTCGTTTCGGAGTCTTCCAGGCCAACCTGCGATTGTTTGGGTGACCATTCCCCACGGCGACCTTCGCTGCTCCAGGAGGCTACCATGATCGGCAAGACACTCGGCGATTATCGATTCGTTGAGAAGCTCGGCGCTGGCGGCAA
>JBGOTQ010000560.1:0-2967 GCA_041476565.1 Terriglobia bacterium
AACATTGGACTCAGTAGGAGTTCAAAATCGGAAACAGAGCCGGTCCAAGTACGGGGCCAAACGTCCCAAGTAGTCATTTTCCAGGTACGATTCAATAGAACGCTGGTTTGTCAGCGATGCCAGGTTTTGTCTGCTTGCTGAGGAGTTGGAGATATGCCCAGAAAAGGAAGCATTCCCAAGCGGGAGGTTCTCCCGGACCCTATTCACAACAGCACTTTGGTCACGAAGTTTATCAGCTGCATGATGTGGGATGGCAAGAAGAGTACTTCTGAGAAGATCTTCTACAATGCCCTGAAGATTCTCCAGCAAAAGGCGGGTGATGACCCGATGAAGGTGTTTAAGAAGGCTGTAGAGAACGTCAAGCCCGTGCTGGAGGTCAAGACCCGGCGCGTGGGCGGGGCCAACTATCAGGTGCCGGTGGAGGTCAACCCTAACCGCAGGATCTCCTTGAGCATCCGTTGGCTGATCGCTTACACCCGTGCCCGCAAGGAAAAATCGATGGAGGAGAGACTGGCAGCAGAGCTTATGGAGGCGGCCAATAGCCGTGGGGCGGCTATTAAGAAGCGGGAAGACGTGCACAAGATGGCAGAAGCCAACAAGGCTTTCGCCCATTATCGCTGGTAAGCTGGAAAGGTCCCTCTGGGACGCAAATTGAAATAACGGTTCGAATCCCCCCCCCCATTCGCTCATGCTGGAGGAATGGCGTGGCGGCCTGATAGGCCTTCGCGAGACTGTGTGAGAGGGGCAGCTACGGTGTCAAGAGTATGTCCCGTTCAGTCCCACTAAGAATGACTCGAAATATCGGCATCATGGCTCACATTGATGCCGGAAAGACGACCACCACTGAGCGTATCCTTTATTATACCGGGATTACTCACAAGCTAGGTGAAGTTCACGATGGGACTGCCATTATGGACTGGATGGAACAGGAGCAGGAGCGCGGGATCACGATCACTTCGGCTGCCACGACCTGCTTTTGGAATGAGGTACGGATTAACATTATTGATACCCCCGGCCATGTGGATTTTACTGCCGAAGTTGAGCGTAGCCTTAGGGTCTTGGACGGCGCCATCTGCCTGCTCGGATCCGTGGAGGGTGTGGAGCCCCAAACTGAAACTGTCTGGCGCCAGGGGGATAAGTACCAGGTTCCCCGAATTGTCTTCGTCAACAAGATGGACCGGGTCGGAGCCGACTACAACCGTTGTATTGACATGATCAAGTCCCGACTCAAGGCCAATCCGGTTTCCGTGCAGCTTCCTTTGGGCAAGGAAGAGACTTTCACGGGAATCATTGATCTCATGGCAATGCAGGCTGAAGTCTACAAAGACGAGACTTTGGGTGCCGCCTATGAAACTATCCCCATTCCGGCTGAGTGCGTGAAGGAAGCCAGCGACTGCCGGGACAGGATGGTGGAGCTCATCTGTGAGCATGATGAGGGTCTGCTGGACAAGTATCTGACGGGCGAGGCCATTTCCGTTCCGGAACTGAAGGCAAGCTTGAGGAAGTCCACCCTTTCTCTGGCGCTGGTTCCGGTATTGTGCGGCTCTGCGTTTAAGAACAAGGGGATTCAGCCTTTGCTGGATGCGGTAGTCGACTATTTGCCTTCGCCTCTTGATCTGCCGCCGGTGATTGGTACCGATCAGGACGGATTGGCGGAGGTCCAAAGGAGACCAGATGATGACGAGCCCTTTGCCGGGCTGGTCTTCAAAATCATGACCGATCCCTTCGTGGGTCAGCTGGCGTTTTTCCGGATGTATTCGGGTATGCTAAAAACTGGGTCCTTTGCCTACAACAGCAGGAGGCGCACCCGCGAGCGAGTGGGTCGCCTTCTGAAAATGCACGCTAACAAACGTGAGGAGATTAAAGAGGTCTACGCCGGCGAGATCGTGGCCGCCGTGGGATTGAAGTCCGTGACCACCGGCGACACGATTTGTGCCGAGGAAGCGCCGGTTATCCTGGAGGCTATGGATTTTCCAGTGCCGGTCATCTCCGTGGCTATTGAGCCTAAGACCAAAGGAGACCAGGAAAAACTGGGCATGGCGCTGGGCAAATTAGCTCAGGAAGACCCCACGTTCAAGGTTGTGACCGATCCCGAGACTGGGCAGACCATCATGTCTGGGATGGGCGAGTTGCACCTGGAAATTCTGGTCGACCGCATGTTTCGCGAATTTGGAGTTGGTGCCAATGTGGGCAAGCCGCAGGTTGCCTACCGCGAAACCATCCGCAAGAGAGCCGAGGCGGAGGGAAGGTTCATCCGTCAGACCGGTGGCCGCGGCCAGTACGGGCATGTCAAGCTGATCGTTGAACCCACTGAGCCCGGCAAAGGCATTGAGTTCATCAACAAGATTGTGGGCGGTGCTATCCCCAAAGAATACATCCCCGCCGCAGAGAAGGGGGCTGTCGAAGCGCTGGAGACCGGAGTGCTTGCTGGCTACGAGATGCAGGATGTGAAGGTGACCCTTTACGACGGTTCTTTTCATGAGGTCGATTCGTCGGAAATGGCTTTCAAGATTGCCGCTTCGATGGCTGTCAAAGACGCTTGCGCCAGGGCCAACCCGGCTTTGTTGGAGCCGATTATGAAGGTTGAGGTCGTGGTTCCTGAAGAGTTCATGGGGGCAGTGGTCGGCGACCTGAATTCCAGGCGGGGACGGATCGAGCGGTCTGAACCTCGAGCCGGATCCCAGGTCGTCACTGCGGTGGTTCCGCTTTCCGAAATGTTTGGCTATTCCACGGACCTGAGGTCCAAGACTCAAGGCCGGGCTACCTACACCATGCACTTTTTTCATTACGAACAGGCGCCGAAACTTGTCAGTGACGAGATCGTAGCTAAAGTACAGGGCAGAGCCTGAGACGGAAGAACTGTCCGCTCTGCTGAGAAAGGACGAATCGATGGCGAAGGAGAGATTTGACCGGAGCAAGCCGCACGTGAATGTGGGGACGATCGGGCACATCGACCACGGGAAGACG
>JBGOTQ010000561.1:0-2926 GCA_041476565.1 Terriglobia bacterium
ATTGGGCTTCGGCCAGTTTCGTGGTTCCCAAGCGCGCAACTGTAACGGGGATCCGGCCCAATGCCGAGGTTTACCAGGACGGGGAGACGATGAGTATTGTGACTGAGGCCGCTGGCGAATTGCAGGATGTCCAAATGCGTGTCAAGGTCACCGATGACATTCAGAGGCTCCTATTCGTTGAGGAGAAGCCGACCCGGGGCGAACGGTACTTCTTTTGTCCTTTGAGGGATTTCGTGGGGAAGTCTGTCCAAGTAACGGCAGAGTTAGTTGACTCCCGAAGTACGGTGATTGACCAGTTGCGGTCCAAGCCCCTGATGGTGATGCCGAAAGCACGCCGGCAAAAAGAGTACAGAGCCCTGCTGTCGTTTGAGACTCCGCGGCATTATTTTGCTTCGGCCCGGCAAGGGCTGTTGCACGCAACCGCTATTGATAGCGGCCTCACCTGGGGAGGAACAATCAACAACAACCTGGACATGCCACGGGGCTATTTCGGGGTGTACTGGTACGACCGTGGACCAACCAACGCGCAAGGGATTGATAAGGCGATTGCCGAGTTTCAAAAAACAGGAGACTTCGACTCGCTACAGTACCTCACCAAGCAAGAACTCTACAAGCGGACCGGGGACAAAAGGTATCTGGTCCGAACGCCTTCCCTGGATGATCCGAAGGTACTGGAGCTGATTGCCAGCACCGCCCGAACGGTGGCCCGTGACAAGGCCATGTACAACATGGATTACTACTTTGTCGGTGACGAGGGATCGTTGACCTCCTATACCGACCCTGTGGATTTTTGCTGGGGGCCACACACACTGGCGAATTTCAGAGATTGGCTGAAGCAAGAGTATGGAAGCCTGGATGTGCTGAATCGCGAATGGAAAAGCAACTTCGCTGACTGGGGTTCCGTAGTCCCCTTCACAACTGAAGAGGCGACTCGGAGCCGCAATTTTGCCCCTTGGGCGGATCATCGGACGTACATGGAGATCTCTTTTTCTAATGCCTATCGATTGGTGAGGAAAGCAGTGGCTGAAGGAGATCCTGAGGGCCATATAGCCCTTTCGGGTACCCAGGTCACAACCCCCTACAATGGCTGTGACTGGTACCGGCTGGATCAAGTCATCGATCATTTCCTTTCTTACGGGGGAGGTAACCAGTGGGACTTTCACCGGGCCTTTGCCAAGCCCGGCGCGATGGTTGGGTTCTGGACAGGATACGGCAGTAACGGCCCCGGTGTTCGGAACCAGGTCTGGACGGCTGCCTTGAACAACGTGCTGTACCCCAATCTGTTCTGGAGCCCGTCTGTCGTAAATCCCGACTTCACCCTGTCCAAGTCAGGCAGGGACATGGGTGAGGTCTTCCGGGCATTGAGATTTGATGGAATTGGTAAACTCCTAATGGAAGCTGAACGGTTGGGCGACGGCGTGGCCATCCATTATTCTATGCCTTCCGTGCATGCCGCTGGAATTCTCGGGTATCACCCCAGCAATGATGAGGAAATGAGCGGGTTCCCTGCCAATCGCGAAGGGTGGGTCCGCTCCCTCGGCGATCTGGGGATCTCATACGACTTTCTGTCTTATGATCAACTGGAGAATGGAGCTCTCACACCCAAACGGTACAAGGTAATAATCCTCCCACTTTCCGTGGCACTCTCTTCCAAGGAAGCGGATGCTCTGAGGAGATTCGCGGAAGATGGCGGCACGGTGATCGCCGACGCCTTCGCCGGAATGATGGACCAGCACTGTGCCTGGCGTGAACAGGGCCTATTGGACGACTTTTTTGGGATTGCGGCGCCGCCACCCGAGCAACACAGGGTCTCCGGGAGTGGAAAACCTGGAACTGCCGCCCTGACCAACCTGGGGAGGGCATGGAATTTGAACTCGTCAGATATTCAAGGGTTGGAGGTCATGGAGGCAGGGATCAAGTGTCGGGCAGGACAACCTCTGCTGGAAATCGATGGAAATGAGACCGCTGTAGTGCATCGAGTGGGAAAGGGATGGGCCATCTACTTGAACTTCCGCCTTAGCCAATATCCCAGCTTGAGGGCGAAGAGCTATGGAGGAAAGGCCTATAGGTTACTTCTTTCCTCCATTCTGCACCATGTGGGCGTCACGCCTGTTGTGAAGGTTCTGGACGTTAACGGAGAACCCCTTGGCCAAGCCACGATTGCTCATTACCGTTTTGGGGATGGAGAGGTTGTAGCCGTGGTCAAGGAAAACGAAGCTATCCAAGCAAGCATTGGCAAAGACGGTGTGACGACCTACAACGATCCTCGTCTGGGCCAGATTGCCCGTCAGGAGGTCAAGGTTAAGTTGCCTAAAGCGTTGTACGTCCACGACCTTCGCTCCGGAAAGTGTCTGGGTCCAATGGATTCAGTAAAGACTTCTGTACTAGCCGGAGACGCTTTGGTGCTGGGCTTCAGCCCAGTCCCGACCCAGCTATCGGTTCAGGGGCCCATTGCTGCCCGGCGGGGAGACCATCCGGTCTTCAGTTTGTTATCTTCCACCGCAGGAAGGCATCTGGTCCGCTGCCACTTTTTTTCGCCGCAAGGGGTATTCCTCTTTGAGTACGCCCGAAACGTACTCTTCGATGGAAACCGGGGCAGCGTGGTTCTCCCTACGGCATTGAACGACCCACCAGGCAGTTACCGCCTGAAGGTAACCGATGTCTTGAGTGGAGCAGAGAGTGAAGCGACAATTCGGTTGGATTGATAAACAGGAAGGTACCTCTCTTGAAAATCCCCTCCTTGGGAGGGGATGAAGCTTTGATAAAGCTTCATGACCGCAGGTCCGCCGGGGTGGGTTGAAAGTTGCGGACTTCGGATTCAAACCCACCCCTGGCGCTTGGCGACCGCCGTCGCCCGCGCCGTTTCCTCTGTCGGAGGAGATTTTCATCATACGTGGTGCCCCTGCAAGGGGCATGAAAGGCTTTC
>JBGOTQ010000562.1:0-2886 GCA_041476565.1 Terriglobia bacterium
ACTTCGACTTCCTTGTTCTTCTGTCCAGCTTGTTCGTTTGCCATGATCATTCTCCTTTTTTCGTTTGCGCCCCATCCGTGCAGGATGTGGCTGGTTAGAGTCAATTAACGACCTTGCCCTTAGCGGGTCTTACGTACAAAAATCCAGAAAATGAGGGCTGCTCACATTTCCGGTCTCACGAACCTCCTTCGGAACTTCCGATCACTAAGCCGGTCTCCCGGAGCAAGCAGGCGTTCCAGCAGAGGCCCGTCTTCACTTTGTCGCACGCCCTGATGATTGGCTGGCTTTGCTCTTAATGCCTTTGAGGAAGCAAGTTGTATGCCAATGTCAGAGTCATTAGAATCCAATGATTCAGAGCCGCTTCTGCTCGAGATGGCAGAGGCTAGACCAGGATGGCCTCATATTGAAAATCCGATAGCATCGATTTGATACTATGGGTCTCTTTCTGAGGCACTGGCGAGAAACTCGGCCGCAAGCCCTTTGGGTGTGCTTTGCCGGCAAACTCCGTGACGCCTACCGGGCCCTGGTCTCCAATGACACGCCGGACCGCTTGCAATCCCAGCCTTCCCAGGTCATGCCGCTAGACGCTGACACATGCCTGGTCTCCACCTACAGTGCAGTGGACCCGCTACGGGTTCCCATGGAGTTGATTCGAGTCCTGCACTACTTTGACGGCAGGCCCATCGCGGACGACTGTACGGCCATCATGGCAGAACGCAGGATCAGCCTGACGCCTGCGCTGTTGCGAAGGCTAACCGACATCGGCGTTCTGGCTCCGGAGTGAATAACGAGATACTCGGGTCGTGGTGCTGACCGGAATGCGCCACGATTGGCCAATACCTGGAGATTACTTATTTTTCCTTCCCCGAAGGGGATGCATTTACCAGCCCCGGGTTTTGTGGCAACACACAACCCGGGGAACAGAGCCGTTCCATTCGACCCATCCCTGAAGGGGATGAACACCACGTGGGACTTGTTATCTATCCTCTTCAGGGATGAAGATCAGGAGGCCACCTTTGGTTTCCCAGGGTAGCGCGGGTGACTTGCGTCACCTCGTCGCAACCCTGGGCTAAACCATGAATCCCCTTTCGGGGAAAATGGAGATTTCGAGCCTTTCTCACGCACTGTTAACGCATCACCATTGTTCGCTTCTTTGTCATACGGGCCAATTGAGACTCGTACAGGCGAGCGAGGTAATCGTAGATGACCATTTCCTGACCCCTCTGGGCTGACCGGAGTAACCGATTCGCGTGCATGTGCATGAAACTCGCAGCCAATTCGGTTAAAGGCACGGACAACCTCCCTGCCTGCACACCAGCTTTCAACTCAATCATCGTCGAAGCCCACTGTTGGGAGCGGCACTGGAGCACCTCGATGCCAGGCCAGAGTGGATTTTCGGCATCTTGGGCGGGGTCAAGGAGGGCCTCCAGGTTCTTACGCTCCTTGCGGAAGCGGTCACCCAATTGACCGATGAAATGCTCATCAGCCCGAAATTCCTTCGCAAATGCCTTTCGAACATTGGTCAACAGTAGATAGCGGCCCTCCAATTCTAAGCCAAAGTCGTTAAGGACCATGTGCATCCCGCGCAACACCAGCTGCCAGCGTTCATCCAGTCCCGTGTCTCCCGGCTCTAGCAGTTCCATGATCTCAAGCACGGCTTCACTGTCGACATGAAACAGGCGCTCCGCGAGCTGTATTCCTTCCGGCCCACCATACCGTTCAACCTCGCGCTCGTATGTGTCAAGCTGCATCCGCCAGAGCTGCCCGTCACCGATAAAGGGGGACATCGCCGCCTGTAGCGCGGGTAGCACTTCTGCATGCAGCCGCTCAGGGACTCCGTGAAAACGCAAACGCAGATGCCAGCCTGGATCACCATAGCGAACGAAGAACCAGCTCTGTGCCGCGCCGGATTGAAGAAGTGCTTCGGTGAGCGACCGGACCACATCGCGAAGCACCTGGTCAGCTGCGGCGGTGCCGGTGTAGAGCTTTGCATATAACCACTCCGAGCCAGGGGGAAAGCGGCGAGCAATCGAGGGTGAAGGCCGAAGGACAGTGGGTGAAGGAGGAAAGGTGAAGGATGAAGGATTCGACATGAGATCGTATTCCGCTTCAGCCTTCATCCTTCCTCCTTCATCCTTCCTTGGACGACTTTCTTCCTTTCGCACCAAAGGGATGACCAGTTCGTGGACAAAACGGCCTTCGGGGCCGCGCACGCAAAGCTGCTCAGGCCCCGGGAAGAACTCGGTTATCGCGGCTTCTTCACGCTGCTTGATGAGATGAATGAACGCTTCGATGCTAAGCAAATTATCGAGATCTATGGGCAGCGCGTTGTCCCCGTCGGCGAGCGCGATCCAGCGGGGGAGCCGCCACTGGGCGCGCCACTGCTGGACAACCTGAAAACGCACCGCTCCCTCAGCTGTGGTCAAGCACTTAATCTCTTTCCTGCTCATGCGCCAGCGGGCCAGCGACAGCACCAATCGCCCCACGACCACACGAGGCAAGAATGGGGCAGCCTCCAGAACTCCCCAATCCCAGCGGAGCCCCGAGGCCGACCCCTGGAATTGAAGGGCCCCCAGGAAGCGGTACACGCCGGAGCGTGATTGATAAAAAGCGTGGGCGTTTGTCAGCCGCGGTATCACTTCGCGCCCAAGACGCGCCGAGCGCAGACGGGCTCGTCCATCCCGCACTGAAAGCAGAAGGTCGGCAATGGGGATTTGCCGTTCTGACTCCGCACCGGAGCGCCCCAGGTAAGGGATCTCGTAATCACGCAAGAGGGGGCGCAGCAAGATATTTCCCAGTCGCCCTTCCGGCAGGTGTACAACCTCGGCGAATACGACGTCAGGGTGCAGCGCTTCCTCGGCTCGGAGGTGGCGTTCGACTTGCCGC
>JBGOTQ010000563.1:0-2854 GCA_041476565.1 Terriglobia bacterium
ACTCTTCCAATGTTATCGCTCGTCTTTATGACAATGTTGGGGTAGAGGTCGGTGACCGCTATCTCCCTATGGAAAGTGGCGGACTGTTCGTCGATGAAGACATACGCAAGAGTCTTCCAGGGACCTACGGTCAAATCATTGTGGAGGTCAATCCTCAACCGCACTATGACGAAACGCCATTTGCCAAACTCATCGCCCTTTCTGTCGTCGCAAGTACGAACGGCACGGGAGCTTTCTTCCCGGGCTTTGCCTTGCCCCGATTGGCTTCGACCGCTATCGCCGGACTCTGGCAGGGAACCTTGATTGGGGGACTCTTCAACGCTCAGGTTTCTGCGACGATTTGGCAGGAGCAAGACACCTTGTACGGGACCATGGAGTTCCTGAGCGGAACTTATCCTTATACTTTCAGCAAGTCGCCTTCGGTGCTTAACTTGACCGGCGATGTCATTGACGGCCAGTATGGATTGGATGTCCACAACGAAACACAGGACAATGGCACTTTCTTTGTGCATCGGTTCTTCGGCACGATTAGCGGATCCACATTTAATGGAAAGATGCTGTTTCTAGATGAGCACGAACAGAAAGACGTCGGGACGTTTACTCTGCAGCGAACTGGAAACGCCTTTTAGCATAAGGGTGCGTCATGCCTTTTTCAGGTCACCACCGCTGATGAAAATGGTTTATCGACCTCTCAGAGGTCGATTGAAAATAGCCCAGCGCTTCAGCGCTGGGCCGGAATGTCGTCGAGACTGAGTCCCGTAGGGACGATTGAACCCATGAAATTTCCCTAGTAATTCTTGCCGCGGATGTAGCCCAGCAAATACCAGGGATCGATGGCATTTTGAATAGAACTGTTGGTTGTGACCCTTCCGACGGTGATGCTATTAATCAGCAGATAGGGAGGCTGCTGGGCGCTTGGGTTGAATGCGCTCAAATCACTAAAAGTGCTACTTCCATAATTCCCGAAGGGATTGAGGATGGACGTTTGACTCGTCGAGCTACCGTAGAGGCCCAGTGGATTGAAAACAGAATTAACTCCGGTCCGCTGCGCAAAGCTGACCAATCCCAGGTATTGATTGTCTGTTCCTCGAATCTCAACCACGTCGGTTGACGCAATGGGGATGACAAAATCCGCGCCTGAGACATCCTCGCCGGGAGGTAGCGCTGAAAAAACCGGCGCCGATTCAAAGTCCAGGGAAAGAAAAATGATGGGGGATGAGGCGTCCACCTCCAAGGATCCTTGAAACGAGTTCAGATTCAAGAAGTCTCCCACGTTGAAATTCCCGTGAGAAAGTCCCGGCAAATTAAGGCTCTTGGTGCCTAGAGTCTGCCCGGACAGGTTCCTGGCAGTAAAGGTGATGGTGCTCAAGGTTGAAAGAGGGTTGGCATAGGCAACCCCCGTGATCTGGTCTGAAAAGGTCACAAACCTTGACGCGGGACTCGTGCTCGTCAACACTGAGCCTTCCGCCTCAGGAACACTTCCCTTATAGCTGCGAAACAGGGCACTAGCTTTCATGGGGCCAGTGCACACCCCGAGAGCCCACCCAGTCACTACTGGCCCTGTTGGGTCAGAATCCGTTTGTCCCCGAAGCGTTCCTCCACCCGGAATGGAGTAATGAAGAACTGAGGTTTTGACCCCGCCAAAAGAGAGCTTTAGGGGACCTCCCGAATCGGAGTAAAAATTCGTGTCGCATGTGCTAAAGCTGTCCGAGGGATTGACATAAGTAAAGGTGGTCCGCCAGACACTTCCCGTCGCAATATGAGCAAAGTAGTAGCTGTATGAGGCACCCGTGGTCTGACCGAAAATGTAGGGCTGGACTGCAAATAACGCCACAACAGGCAGCAAGCGCTTCCAACAGGATTGCATTGAACCTCCTCCTGTCACGGAGACTTCATAGGAGTTTCCGATACGAAGACCCGGAGGTAAGAGAACTCCAGACCTGTACTACCTCGAAGATTATAATCGCTGACGTGCAGGAGCTCAAGAAACTTGATGGGTTAACAACAGCACCAGAAATCCTGGCGCAAACACGCGTTTGCGCCAGGCAAGACAGGTCAGAAAAGGTTAACTGCAACCGCTGGTACTGCCGCAATTCAGGCATTTATAGCAGGCGCCGTTGCGGACCATAATGGAACCACAGTCCGGGCAGGGTGGAGCGTCTGCCTGGGTTTGGAAAACTTGACGTTCCTTGGCTTCCAGCCCGGACAGTTGGCCCAGAGTGGCCGGAAGCGGTGCAGTTTCGCCTTCCACAGGGATTAGCTGTTCTTCGGAGGTCAGAAATTTCTGGCCCAGCCACCGGAAAATATAATCAACGATAGATTTGGCAATGGGGATCTGCGGGTTATTGGTGAAGCCGGAGGGCTCAAAGCGAGTGTGACTGAACTTTTCCACCAGGACTTTGAACGGAACACCGTACTGTAAGGCCATGGAAATGGAAGTTGCCAGCGAATCCATCAGTCCGGACACGACAGATCCCTGTTTGGCCATAACCACGAAGATCTCACCCGGTGTTCTATCCTCATACATGCCTACCGTCAGATAGCCCTCATGGCCGGCCACACTAAATTTGTGGGTAATGGCCTTTCGTTCGTCAGGCAAGCGTCTCCGGACGGGCCGGGATGCTTCAGCAGCCTTGACTTCTTTCAAACTAGTGTTTAGGGGTTGAGACCGTTTCGATCCGTCCCGGTAAATCGCCAGGGCCTTTAACCCCATCTTCCAAGCTTCGATGTAAGCCTGTTCAATCTCTTCCACCGTCACTTCTTCCGGCATATTGACGGTCTTCGAGATGGCCCCGGAAAGAAATGGCTGAACGGCAGACATCATTTTCAGGTGACCCATGTAATGAATGGAGCG
>JBGOTQ010000564.1:0-2746 GCA_041476565.1 Terriglobia bacterium
ATCACTAACCCAACCCACTATGCTGTGGCCCTTTCCTATCAACGAGAGGCCATGATGGCACCTGTGGTTGTTGCCAAAGGACAAGATCACACAGCTCAACGGATTCGTCAAATTGCCGAAGAAAGCAAGGTCCCTTTGGTGGAAAACAAATCCCTAGCACAAGCCCTTTATAAGCTTGTTGAAGTTGGGGAACCCATTCCTAGCAGCCTGTACAAGGCCGTCGCGGAAGTTCTGGCCTATGTCTACCACCTGAAGAGCATGCGAGTGTAGGGACGCGAAGATGCAGGCAGCCGCCCATAGGCCCCGGTCATTTTCTTGCGCCTAGATTTTGACGCTTTCACACCGCAGGCTGACAGATTTCTGGCAACTAGAACCCGACTGGAATCGTAACTTTCCCATTTCTTCGTGGTCCCCAATAAGCTTTGGGATTCCAAGGGATTGCATCGAAAGGAAATTGCCTCCAGGAACTCTCCGAGGGGGTCAGTTGGAATCCCAAATGCTTTCTCCAGGTTTGAATATGGCAAAGAACTCGCGTACAAACCTGATCATCTCCGAAGTTTCCAAAAACTCCCATCTAATAATGCCTCTGGCCGTGGTCTGCATCATCGCGGTGATGATCATTCCGTTACCTTCGCTGCTCTTAGACCTGTTAATTACTCTGGACATTACACTTTCAGTCATCGTTTTGCTTGCTTCCATGTATATTGACCAGCCGGTAGCCTTTTCAGTCTTTCCTTCGTTACTGCTGATGATCACGCTATTCCGGTTGTCTCTGAATATCGGTGCCAGCAGGCTCATCCTGCTGCACGGCAATGAGGGAGTGACTGCTGCCGGGCATGTCATCCAATCTTTCGGCCAGTTCGTGATCGGAGGCAACTACGTCATCGGTATCGTAATTTTCTTAGTGTTGCTGGCCATCCAATACATTGTCATTAATCACGGGGCTACACGAATTGCTGAAGTGACAGCGCGGTTCACGTTAGATGCCATGCCAGGAAAACAAATGTCCATCGATGCTGACCTGAACTCCGGGCTCATCAATGAGGCAGAAGCCAAAGAACGGCGCCGACAGATTCAACGCGAAGCAGAATTCTATGGAGCAATGGACGGAGCCATTAAGTTCACGCAGCGGGACGCTATCGCTTCAATCATCATCACCAGTGTCAACATCCTTGCAGGAATCCTGATCGGACTGGTTCAGTACAAGATGGAACTGATGCAAGCATTGCAGACATTCACGGTACTGACGATCGGCGATGGCCTTGTGACGGCCATTCCCGCGTTGCTGATCTCAGTCACCGGGGGTCTGATCACGACTCGGGCAGCATCAGAGTCGAACCTTGGGGAAGATGTCTCCCGGCAACTCTTGATCAATCCCCGCCCAGTCGCAATCGGCGCAGGTGTACTCTTTGGTTTCGCTCTCGTGCCGGGATTGCCTAAACTGGCGTTCTTTCTTCTGGCAGCTTTGACGGGGGTGGTTGCCTATTTTTCCAACGCCAAAAACAAGGAAGCGGTCTTGCTGGCCGAAAAAGAAAAGGCCGAACAAGCTCGCAAAGCCCTCCCGCCAGAACGGATTGAGGCTCTTTTGAAGATCGATACTCTTGCCATAGAGGTTGGCTACGGATTGATCAGTCTGGTGGATGTTAACCAAGGGGGAGATTTCCTTAATCGAGTTAAAGCCATTCGACGACAACTTGCCTTAGATCTCGGGGTAGTCATCCCACCGATACACATTACCGACAATCTGCAATTGAATCCCAAAGAGTACACTTTCCTCTTGAAAGGGGTGGAAATCGCCCGAGGTGAGCTCAATGTCGAGAGTTTCCTGGCCATCAACGGCGGATCCGTGCGGGAATCTTTGCCTGGGATCACAACGCAAGATCCTACTTTCGGCCTGCCTTCACTATGGATTCGACCGCAGGAAAAAGACCGGGCACAACTAGCCGGTTATACCGTAGTTGATCCCACGACCGTTATCGCCACACACCTCTCAGAAATCCTGAAGTCGCATGCTTTTGAACTTCTGGGACGTCAGGAAAGCAAGGCATTGTTGGATCATCTGAACGAAACCCATCCAAGACTGATCGAAGAAACTGTTCCGAAAGTTCTTGCCCTAGGCGAGGTTCAGAAAGTGCTCCAGAATCTACTTCGAGAACGGATCTCCATCCGCGATTTGGTAACAATTCTCGAAACTCTGGCCGACTTTGGGACCTTGACCAAAGACACGGATCTGTTGACTGAATACGTCCGACAATCTCTGTCACGCTCACTCTGCAAATCAGTCCAAAATGAGAATGGCGAAGTCCTGCTCTTCACCTTGAGTCCGGAATTGGAACAGATCATCGCAAAGGGCCTCACCCACACTGAGAAGGGTTCGTACCTGATTCTGGACCCCAAAATCATTCAGGCTGTTCTGCAGAAAATCCACGCCACATTCCAGGGTGCCATGGCTCAGTCAAAAATGGTTCTCTTGACCTCAGCCAACATACGCATTCACCTGAAACGACTGACAGAAAGAATGTTTCCGAATCTCGTAATTCTCTCGCACAACGAAGTCCCAAGCAATGTGAAAGTCATTTCCTTAGGGATGGTTAGTTAATCATGAAAGTGAAGACTTATCGAGCCCCGACCATGAAGCAGGCGCTCGAGGAGATCAAAAAAGACCTGGGCCCTGACGCATTTATCCTCAGCGGCAAGGAAGTCAAACCCAAGAAACTCCTAGGTGTCTTCGGAAGGCGATTCTTTG
>JBGOTQ010000565.1:0-2650 GCA_041476565.1 Terriglobia bacterium
CAGCTTACACGGCCAAAACAGTGGAGAGGCGGTTTTCTTCCAAAGGGGTCGAAACCGAAATGGAAATGATTACCGATGCGATCCGGGGTAATGGTTCACAGGTCAAGATTGTCAGAAAAATTGCGGCTACCAAGCAATGGGTGGATGTCAAGACTGTCATCGATCAAGAGTCGAAAGAACGAATCGAGTTTGAGCCGCTTACTGAATCCAGAACCATCTCGCCGCTTTCTGCCAGATACGCCCAATACTTGCTGACGAAACCTAAATCCTGCGGGGAAGGCTCAACCCTTGAGAGGGACAGAATCCGCGGGCAGGAGGTTATCAAAGTCCAAAATGAATACAATCTTCCAATTGGTGAAGTGGATCGTATTGAGCGCTGGCTGGCTCCCGCATTGAATTGCTTTCCTTTGCGGGAACGCTTTTCGCGGGGACCGAAAAATGGCCCGTTTGTGTTGAAGATGACTCGCGATGTAACTATGTTGAGCCTGGGTGAACCGGATTCAAAGTTGTTCCTGGCGCCCCCTGGTTTCAAGGAACGCACAGCCTCCGAAGTAGCTGCGGAATTTAAGAGGAAGTATCCCAAACTCGCCGAAGAGGGTTGCGGTCCTTGCACGACGACCCCTTCTGCGGAAACAGGCCCATAGTTGGGGACATGGAGAGCCCACACTCAAGAATTGCGGGAGGCAGGAAATCCACGAGAGGTGCCTCTTCATGGGGAGCCGGCGGAAAGATGAGCCTGAATCTGACTTTTGATGAGGATCATGCCAACCAAACTTGAGCATCGAGTTGCGATTGTGACAGGGTCCGGATCGGGGATTGGCCGTGGCTGCGCCCTCAAGCTCGCCGCTGAGGGGGCCCGGGTGATGGTGACGGACATCGGCCGTGAAACTGGAGAAGAGACAATAAACCTGATCCGGAATTCCGGTGGGGAAGCCATATTCATTCAAGCTGATGTCAGCCAGGAAAGGTTCTGCCACCAGATTGTCGAAAACACAATTGGACAGTTCGGACGTCTCGACGTCCTGGTCAACTGTGCTGGGATTTATCCCCGAGCCACTCTCGAAGAGACAACTGAGTCCTTTTGGGACCACATTCTCTCTGTCAACCTGAAAGGTCCTTTCTTCCTATGTAAGCACGCTGTACCTTTCATGCGGAAGCAGGGAGGGGGCAGCATCGTCAACATCGGGTCAGTTCATGGTTTAGGCGGTGCCGGAAAGCTCGTGGCTTATTCGGTCTCCAAAGGTGGCTTGCTGACCTTAACAAGAAATCTGGCAATTGCTCTGGTGAACGATGGGATCCGCGTCAATTACCTCATTCCCGGTTGGGTTTTGTCGTCCACAGAAATGCGCATCCAAAGAGAGGAAGGACATGATGCCACATGGCTTGAGCAAAGAGCCAAAACTTTGGGGATGGGGAGATTTCAGACCGCTGAGGATACTGCCCGCCTCGTGGCTTTCCTGGCATCGGCTGAATCAGAGATGATCACTGGCTGTGTCATCAATGTTGATGCCGGATATTCGGTCCGATGCATTGGGACCGAACCCGAGTGAGCATCGAGATGCCGAGCCGCTTCACATGACCTGATTTAGATTCGCCACGACGTATGAAAATGGCGGTCTTGGGGAGAGTGTGGGAGCCGATTTTCGAGCGGCGACCCGTTTGACCCGGGCAACCGCCGCGACGGATCGCGGCGGCCACCCTCAAGACCCGCATTTTCATGACAGCCTTTCATGCCCCATCCAGGGGCACCACGCAGCATGAAAATGGTGGAGGGCGGCGTTCGTTGGGAGGTTTCCCCGACAGTCTGGCTGAGTTGGACAAGCAAGGTGCGTTAGCGACGGGCAGGTGATCCCGGCGGCTAACGCACCAGGTTGTGGCGAAGCAGCCTTGTCCAATGACCTACTGGCACACTCTGCAGAAGGGTCGTGCAGCCTTCAGTCAATCCGGGTTATTCAAGCTCACAATCCATTCGTAAGCTTCGGGAGCCTGGCTCTTGACCCATTCAATGTAATCTAAGGCCACTTTCTCCATGTACTTCAGGAACAACGGATTCTTACGCTGCTTGCGGATCTCAGCCAGGAACGGCCGTACCTTCTCCCAGGCGGCCAGCATCTCGCCGCAGGACTCGAAGAACATCTCCTCGTTCAGAATGCCCCGGGCCACAAACATGCACGCAGTCTCCCAATAGTTGATGACCCGCCGAAAATAGGCACTGGTTTCCCGGGTGGAGGTTTGTTGCATGAATTCGTCAACGGTGGCTGCCCTGAACTTGGTCTGAAACCAGCGACGGGCTTCACGCATCTTCTCTTCCCGCCGCATTTCAAAAAGCTTCAGGATGAGTTCTGCATCCTGATAAGTCCCTCCCTGCCGCTGTGGACCTGTGGTAGCCATAGGCACCTCCAAAAAGTGGAATGAGACAGTTGATTGGGAAAACGATCGGGATGCTTTTAGAACGACTCCTACTAAACTAGCACAAATGGGCAAGAGCGAATAGGAGAAACTCCAAGGAGGGTGCAATCAAAAGTGCGAGTCAAAGAATTGAGCTGGGGACTGGACAAATCGTCGCAATTCGAGTAAATAAACATGGGCAAATCCAGTTTAAAGGAGGCCCATGTCAAATCGCAATGGTAGCCAGGACCGGAAAGGGCAG
>JBGOTQ010000566.1:0-2614 GCA_041476565.1 Terriglobia bacterium
CAACGGATCTTGTGCGACATGACTGATGCGAGCCAGCTTGCGAATAGAAATAGTCCCAGAGTCAGGGGGCTCAATTCCCAGCAGCAGTCTCAAAAACATGGACTTCCCCGCCCCGTTGGGTCCGATCAGTCCCACTCGCTCGCCATCGGAGATCCCCATCGAAATGTTTTCAAACAAAAGCCGCGCGCCATGCGATTTGCTGATCGTCTGGCAACCGAGGATTAATGCCATGAATCCCCCAAGACCAAGATCATGCTGGCCTCTTATAACCTGTATTGTACACGAGCATCCAGACAAGAGGGCAAGGGGTCACATCGGCACAACCTGGCGGCTTTGGAGGGACCCATAAGCACTAACTTTGTGAATTTTTCCTGAACCTGTTGCCGGCAGAATGAACCGCCAAGAGCGCCAAGAAAAGAGGACGAACCTTTGCCGCCCAGGTGTTTATCCCGCTCCGCCCCCACTCTTCTGCACGGTCTTGGACCAGGCACGTTACGCCGTCGCTCAGTCGGCAGTCATGAAAGCCCCCCCCCTCCTTGGTGTTCTTGGCGTTTCCATGTTTTGGGAGAAATAAGTCCAGCAGGGACTGAGGCCTCCTCGCGGTTCCAACCTTAAGTTAACTTTAATAGGTTTACCCGAGATCGACTGTCAGAGTCCCCCTCTCTACCTATTCTCCAGCCGCTGTTTCCGTTGGAAGACGCGCCACCGGCACTGGTCAAGAGATCGTCATTTCTTCTTTAAGAGCTGTGGCTTGGGTGTCGTAACCCAGCCGGCAGGACGCTGGTTCTTTCCTTTGAGGGCAACATCTCCAATATCCTGTTTCATTTCCTCTGCAAGCTCTACGAGCCTGCTTACGACTTCTGGATGTTCAGCCGACACATCACGATCTTCGTGAATATCAGTTTCCAGGTCAAACAGCTTCAGTGGTGTTGTCCCTTCCGGTTCTCCCCAGTTTCTTTTTTTTGAGCCTAAAGGCAAATGAACTTTCCACTTTCCTGACCTTACGCATTGCAGTTGGTCCATCTGGTAATAGAAGATTGCTTGGTGAGGTGACCCTGCACCAGGTTCCCCTGACATCAGCGGCCAAATATTCTTACCGTCGATCTTTCGATCTCTAGGCGCCTCAGATCCGCAAAGACCTGCCAGAGTCGGCAGCAGGTCAATGGTTCCAGATACTTCTGTGCACACCTTACCAGCTGGTATTTTGCCAGGATAACGCATGATGCAGGGCATGCGCATCCCGCCTTCGTCTGTGCATCCTTTTTGGCCCCTTAATGGGCCATTGCTTCCACCATCTTCGCCCGTTGAACCATTATCGGAAGTGAAGACGATCAGAGTATTGTCATCAATACCAAGATCCTTCAGCGTTTTGATAATCTCTCCCGTGGACCAGTCGATCTCCTCTACGGCATCTCCATAAATCCCATTGTGAGACTTCCCTTTAAACTCTTGCCTGGCATGAAGAGGAAGGTGGACCATCGTGTGAGGCAAGTAGACAAAGAACGGAGCATTCTTGTTTTTCTTAATGAAAGTAATGGTTTCTTCTGTGTAACGCTTCGTCAGAGAGTCCTGGTCGGCCGGAGCTTCAATAACCTCCTCATTGCGCATCAGTGGCAGCGGATATCCTTTGATCTCCCTGTCAAATTCTTTATAATCCATGTCATTGCTATAGGGAATTCCGAAGTAATAGTCAAACCCCTGCCGGGTGGGCAGGAATTCCGGCTGGTCTCCCAAGTGCCACTTTCCAATGCAGGCCGTTTTGTATCCCTGCTTTTTTAGTATTTCGGCGATTGTTATCTCATCCGGGTTTAAACCTTTCGGAGAAGCTGGGAACAAAACACACCATCCCTTTTCATCCTGGTGCAGATTTACGCGTTGTGGATAACATCCAGTCATTAGTGCGGCACGAGAAGGCGAGCACACCGAAGCGGCAACATAAAAGTCGGTGAACTTCATTCCCTCCGCAGCCATCCGATCGATATTCGGGGTTCGGTTGTTCTTCGAACCGTAACAGCCAAGGTCGCCGTATCCCATGTCATCGATGAAGATGATAATAAAGTTGGGCCTTTGCCCCGGCTTGGAATTCCCACACGCAAGAAGCAACAGCAGTGCTGACAAGGTTGGGCCTATTGCTCCGATCGATCTCAGGAACCTTCGACATGTTCGAATCGTAGAGTACATTGATCCTTCCTCCGTTTATGTTGTCACTATATCCCGGCTACGTTTCTACCCCAGTTATGGTTGAGCTTGTTCCCAGAGTCCTCTCAACGTTCAAATGTGTGTATTCCGGTGGGAATGGCCACTGATTCAATTCCGGAGCTGGCCAGCGATTCCGGTGGCGTTTGCCACCTTCGGAGAGTAGCGACGCTGGAGTCGGACCATCTTGTCAAAGGTGGCCAACTGGGGTCAATGAAAACGAGCGGGACTTAGTGTCAGGGCTGCCCTGACCCTATTACCCTCTATTACCCTACAACAAATTCAAGAAGGCTAAGTAACCTAAATCCACCGCCTAAGGGGGCGTTGGATTTAGGAATGGGGATTCTGAAGCTTTCGGGATCAAAGTAATGTTGTGGGATCGAGCCAACCGTGTCTGGTTGGTAGCACGGGGTCCGAG